>NZ_CAJMZL010000028.1:0-106154 GCF_905220305.1 Caballeronia sp. J97
TAAAAAAAATCGGGATCCGCCAAAAAGCCAAACAACCCCCCGCCCCCGCAGCAAAAAAGCAACCGCAGGGGCAACCAAAAAACCCCTCAAGCCGCCTTCAACAACCCATGCGGATCGATGACAAACTTGCGCGGCGCCCCGCCATCGAACTTGCGGTACCCATCCGGCGCTTCATCGAGCGAAACGACCGTCACATTGACGATATCCGCAATCGGCAGCCGATCCCAAAGAATCGCCTGCATCAGATTGCGGTTGTACTTCATGACCGGCGTCTGCCCCGTGTGAAACGAATGCGACTTCGCCCAGCCGAGACCGAAGCGGATGCTCAAACTGCCCTTCCTCGCGGCGGCATCCACCGCGCCGGGATCGTCGGTCACATAGAGTCCCGGAATGCCGATCGCGCCCGCCGCCTTGGTGATTTCCATCAGCGAGTTGAGCACCGTCGCGGGCGCTTCATGGCCGCTGTCGCTGCCGTGTCCGTGCGCCTCGAAGCCCACGCAGTCAACGGCGCAGTCCACTTCCGGCTTGCCGAGAATCTGCTCGATCTGCTCGCCGAGGGTCGCGTCCTTCGACAAATTGATCGTCTCGAAGCCCATCGCACGCGCATGAGCGAGCCGCTCCTCGTTCATGTCGCCGACGATCGTGCACGCCGCGCCGAGCAGGCGCGCCGATGCGGCCGCGGCCATCCCGACCGGGCCCGCGCCGGCGATATACACCGTCGAGCCCGGCCCGACGCCCGCCATGACCGCGCCGTGATAACCCGTCGGAAGAATGTCGGAGAGACAGGTGAGGTCGCGGATCTTCGACATCGCCTGCGCCTTGTCGGGAAACTTCAGCAGATTGAAGTCCGCGTACGGCACCATCACGTATTCCGCCTGGCCGCCGATCCAGCCGCCCATATCGACATAGCCATACGCGCCGCCCGCGCGCGACGGATTCACGTTCAGACACACGCCCGTATGCTGCGCCTTGCACGTCGGGCAACGGCCGCACGCGACGTTGAACGGCACCGACACGAGATCGCCGATGGCGAGCGTCTCGACATCGCGCCCCACTTCGATCACTTCGCCCGTGATCTCGTGGCCGAGCACGAGGCCGACCTCGGCGGTCGTGCGGCCGCGCACCATGTGCTGGTCCGAGCCGCAAATATTGGTGCTGACGACTCTCAGAATGACGCCGTGGCCGATGTCGCGGCCGCGTGGATCGACCATCTTCGGATAGTCGATGGATTGCACTTCGACCTTGCCCTGCCCCAGATATACGACGCCGCGATTGCTGCTCATTGATCGTCTCCTTGTTTCGTGGACGGCACGCGCGATGCATCCAGGCGATGACCGCGCCCGTGCAACGAGGGTAGCGCCGTCGTGAAGCGGCGACTGTCACTCAATGCGACGCACGTTTGACTGAAACCGACATCGCGCCCCGAAAACCTTTCGACTCGCTTTTTATTGATTGACCGTTCAAAATAAAAAAACTAGTATCGGCGCAATTCGACAGTCACCGAACCGCCATGCCCAAGCTCGGAATGCGCGAGATCCGCCGCGCGCAACTCATCGACGCCACGTTGCTGACCATCGACCAGTCGGGGCTCGCGGGCGCGACGCTCGCCTCGGTCGCGCAGCGCGCGAGCACGTCGACGGGCATCGTCAGCCATTATTTCGGCGACAAGGACGGCCTGCTCGAAGCCACGATGCGCCATGTGCTGCGCTCGCTGTGGCAGGGCACGTCGCGCCGCCGCAAGGCAGCGAAGCCCGATCCGCGCTCGAAACTGCGAGCGGTGGTCGCGGCGAATTTCGATGTCGAGCAGGTGAACGGGCCGGTCATGAAAACCTGGCTCGCGTTCTGGTCGGAGAGCATGCACAAGCCGGAGCTGCGACGCCTGCAGCGCGTGAACACACGGCGTCTCCATTCGAACCTGTGCGCCGATTTCGCGAGAACGCTGACGAAGCCCGCCGCGCGCCGTGCCGCGAGCGGTCTCGCCGCGCTGATCGACGGCCTGTGGCTGCGCGGCGCGCTGGCCGGCGAGCCGTTCGACACCAAGGGCGCGCTGCGGCTCGCCTATGAATACATCGACCTCGTGCTGGACGCGCGCGGTTGAACCATCACTCATGAAGGAGCGCGACATGTCCGCATTCGGAGAGCAACGGCTTTATATCGGCGGCGAATACGTCGATGCGACGAGCGGTGAAACCTTCGACACGCTCGATCCCGCCACGGGCGAAACGCTCGCGCGCGTGCAACAGGCATCGCAGGCCGATATCGATCGCGCGGTGCGATCGGCGCGCGAAGGCCAGCGCGCATGGGCCGCGATGACCGCGATGCAGCGCTCGCGCATCCTGCGGCGCGCGGTCGACCTGCTGCGCGCGCGCAACGACGAACTCGCCGCGCTGGAGACGCGCGACACCGGCAAGCCGATCGCGGAGACGCGCGCGGTCGATATCGTCACGGGCGCGGATGTCATCGAGTATTACGCGGGACTCGCGACGGCCATCGAAGGCGAGCAGATTCCGCTGCGCAACTCGTCGTTCCTCTATACGCGGCGCGAACCGCTCGGCGTGTGCGCGGGCATCGGCGCGTGGAATTACCCGATCCAGATCGCATGCTGGAAGTCGGCGCCCGCGCTCGCCGCCGGCAACGCGATGATCTTCAAGCCGAGCGAAGTCACGCCGCTGTCCGCGTCGAAGCTCGCGGAGATCTATATCGAAGCGGGCGTGCCCGCGGGCGTGTTCAACGTCGTGCAGGGCGACGGACGCGTCGGCGCAATGCTCGCGGAACATCCGGGCATCGAAAAGATTTCGTTCACGGGCGGCGTCGAGACCGGCAAGAAAGTGATGGCGCGCGCCGGCGGATCGACGCTCAAGGACGTGACGATGGAGCTAGGCGGCAAGTCGCCGCTCATCGTGTTCGACGATGCGAACCTCGAACGCGCCGCCGATATCGCGATGAGCGCGAACTTCTTCAGTTCGGGCCAGGTATGCACGAACGGCACGCGCGTATTCGTGGAGCGCGGGGTGATCGCCAAGTTCGAAGCGCTCGTGCTCGAGCGTGTGAAGCGCATCCGCATCGGCGCACCCGATGATCCGCGCACCAACTTCGGGCCGCTCGCGAGCGCCGCGCAACTGCACAAAGTGCTCGGCTTCATCGAGAGCGGCAAGCGCGAAGGCGCACGGCTCGTCGCGGGCGGCGCGCGCATGACCGATGGCGCGTTCGCGCACGGACAGTATGTCGAGCCGACCGTGTTCGCCGATTGCCACGACGACATGCGCATCGTGCGTGAGGAGATCTTCGGGCCGGTGATGAGCATTCTCGCGTTCGATGACGAAGACGAAGTCATCGCGCGCGCCAACGACACCGACTACGGTCTCGCGGCGGGCGTCGTGACGGAGAACCTGTCGCGCGCGCATCGCGTGATACATCGGCTCGAAGCGGGCATCTGCTGGATCAACACGTGGGGCGAGTCGCCGGCCGAAATGCCCGTCGGCGGATACAAGCAGTCGGGCATCGGGCGCGAGAACGGCATCGTCACGTTGAATGCCTATACGCGCATCAAGTCCGTGCAGGTCGAGCTCGGCCCCTATCAGCCCGTGTTTTGAGGAGCATTGCGATGAGCGTGAACGAATACGATTACATCATCGTCGGGGCGGGATCGGCGGGCAACGTGCTTGCGTCGCGTCTCACCGAGGACGAGGACGTGACCGTGCTGCTGCTCGAAGCGGGCGGGCCGGATTATCGCTTCGACTTTCGCACGCAGATGCCCGCGGCGCTGGCTTATCCGTTGCAGGGGCGGCGCTATAACTGGGCCTATGAAACCGAACCCGAACCGCACATGAACAACCGGCGCATGGAATGCGGGCGCGGCAAGGGGCTGGGCGGATCGTCGCTCATCAACGGCATGTGCTATATCCGCGGCAATGCGCTCGATTACGACAACTGGGCGTCGATGCCCGGTCTCGGGAACTGGAGCTATCTCGACTGCCTGCCGTATTTTCGCAAGGCGGAGACGCGCGATATCGGGCCGAACGCGTATCACGGCGGCGACGGTCCCGTGCATGTGACGACGAGCAAGCCCGGCAACAATCCGCTCTTCGCCGCGATGGTCGAGGCCGGCGTGCAGGCGGGCTATCCGCGCACCGAGGACCTGAACGGTTATCAGCAGGAAGGATTCGGTCCGATGGATCGCACCGTGACCGCGAACGGGCGTCGTGCGAGCACGGCGCGCGGGTATCTGGACCGCGCGAAGCATCGCGGCAATCTCACGATCGTTACGCACGCAACGACCGACCGCGTGCTGTTCTCGGGAAAGCGCGCGATCGGTGTCGCTTATCTGCATGGCGGGCAGCGCGTGAGCGCGCATGTGCGCCGTGAGGTGCTCGTGTGCAGCGGTGCGATTGCGTCGCCTCAACTGCTGCAGCGCTCGGGCGTGGGACGCTCCGCCTGGCTGAAGGAGCTGGAAATTCCCGTCGTGCACGATCTGCCGGGCGTAGGTGAGAATTTACAGGATCACCTCGAGATGTATATGCAGTACGAATGCAAGGAGCCGGTGTCGTTGTATCCGGCGCTGCAATGGTGGAATCAGCCGGCCATCGGGCTCGAATGGATGTTGAACGGGACGGGCGTCGGCGCGAGCAATCAGTTCGAAGCGGGCGGTTTTATCCGCACACGCGATGATGATTTGTGGCCGAACATCCAGTATCACTTTTTGCCGGTCGCGATCAATTACAACGGTTCGAACCCGATCAGGATGCATGGTTTTCAGGCGCATGTCGGATCGATGCGTTCGCCGAGCCGCGGGCGCGTGAAGCTCAAGTCGCGCGATCCGAATGCGCATCCGGGCATCCTTTTCAACTACATGGCCGATCCGCTGGACTGGCGCGAGTTTCGCGATGCGATTCGCATCACGCGCGACATCATGCGGCAGCCTGCGTTGGCGCGGTATCGCGGGCGGGAGCTTCATCCGTCCGATGATCTGCAAAGCGACGCGGAACTCGATGCTTTCGTAAAGGCGAAGGCCGAGACGGCTTTTCATCCTTCGTGCTCCTGCAAGATGGGATACGACGATATGGCGGTCGTGGATGGCGAGGGACGCGTGCATGGGATGGAAGGACTGCGCGTCGTCGATGCATCGATCATGCCGCAGATCACAACCGGCAATCTCAATGCGCCGACGATCATGCTGGCGGAGAAGATTGCGGATCGGATCAGGGGAAGGGAGGCTTTGGAGCGGGTGCCGACGCCTTATTTTGTGGCCAGGGGAAAAAGGGCGCGGGATGGGGAGGTGGTGTGGCGGAGAGTGGTGAGGGTTTGAGGGGGGGCTGGGGTGGGGGGGTGCTGCGGGGCGTGCCTGGCGTGATGAACTCACACTGGGCGCTATCTTCGCGGAGGCGGAGGAACCATGAGCACTTCCGGGTCGAGCAGACGCTTCATGGGTCTATCTCCGCGCACACGGAGGAACCTCAATGCGGCCGTTGCTGCGATCCTTTGCAAACGGTCTATCTCCGCGCACGCGGAGGAACCGCCCGAGGTCGCGAACTCGGGAATAGTCACGACGGTCTATCTCCGCGCACGCGGAGGAACCTGCGACATCAAGGCGCCATCCGTGAGCGACTGGGGTCTATCTCCGCTCACGCAGAGGAACCCATTGGCCGCTCGCGCAATAGCCGCTCGCGTCGGGTCTATCTCCGCGCACGCGGAGGAACCGGCCACGAGGTGAGCTCGACATCGATAATCTCGGGTCTATCTCCGCGCACGCGGAGGAACCTCACTCACGACTGTCGGCGTCGCGCTCTTGTCGGGTCTATCTCCGCGCACGCGGAGGAACCAAAACGCCCTGCGCTTCGGTCATCTTTTTCAGGGGTCTATCTCCGCGCACGCGGAGGAACCGTCTACGGCTTACCGCGCGGATGGGTCGATCGAGGTCTATCTCCGCGCACGCGGAGGAACCCCGCTCGGGCCGTATGACGCTGAATGCCTCGTGGGTCTATCTCCGCGCACGCGGAGGAACCCGCGCTGTTCCTCGTCGCGCTTGTACTATTCGAGGTCTATCTCCGCGCACGCGGAGGAACCCCCGTCGGCGGGACCTCTTGGCCGGGCGCCACAGGTCTATCTCCGCGCACGCGGAGGAACCTGCGCCCGCTCGCGTGGTACAGGCACCATCCCGAGGTCTATCTCCGCGCATGCGGAGGAACCAGAGATGCGCGATCGCCATTGGACAGACTGTTAGGTCTATCTCCGCGCATGCGGAGGAACCCGCTCGACTGTGTACAGCATCGGCCTCCAGAAGGGTCTATCTCCGCGCATGCGGAGGAACCGAACGCAGGGCTCGACGAGGGCCTCAGGAAACGGGTCTATCTCCGCGCATGCGGAGGAACCGAACGCAGGGCTCGACGAGGGCCTCAGGAAACGGGTCTATCTCCGCGCATGCGGAGGAACCCGGCAAGGCACGGAGTTGTAGGAGCATCAGAGCGGTCTATCTCCGCGCACGCGGAGGAACCCGGGCAGATCGCTGGGCAGTACGAATGGATCGAGGTCTATCTCCGCGCACGCGGAGGAACCCACTTCACCGACGGCCAGGCGAAAGCAATCCGCGGTCTATCTCCGCGCACGCGGAGGAACCCAGGGCACGAACGGCTTCATCCTGCGCCAGCCGGGTCTATCTCCGCGCACGCGGAGGAACCCGATCAACGCGCTCACAACTTCACCTCGCCAAAGGTCTATCTCCGCGCACGCGGAGGAACCGTCGCAAGCGGGCACGGGGGCGATTGAGACCGGGGTCTATCTCCGCGCACGCGGAGGAACCTGATTGATCTCGCATATCAGACCGCTCAACGCTGGTCTATCTCCGCGCACGCGGAGGAACCTCTTGAAGCGCGACGCGCTCCGGCAAACCGCAAGGTCTATCTCCGCGCACGCGGAGGAACCGGCTCGTACGAGAACGCCTCTCGGCAATCAATCGGTCTATCTCCGCGCACGCGGAGGAACCCTGATCCGGTGCCAGTGCCGCGATGGCTGCTCGGGTCTATCTCCGCGCACGCGGAGGAACCCTCCGCCGCTGTCTCGACATCGGGCTGAAGAAGGGTCTATCTCCGCGCACGCGGAGGAACCCCTACCTCATAACCTCATGATCGCAAAGACAAAACCGCCAAATCGATCCAATCTCAAAATCAAGTTTTCAAAGAACGATTTGCGCGCCTAACCCGCAAACACGCGCCGCACGACATACATCCCGTCGATATCGACAAGCTCGCGCGGCGGCGCACCGAGATGCGCGATCCCGATGCCGCCCACCGCATCCAGATCCCGCCACACCATCACGACGCTGCCTCGCGGCTCATGCCCGTGCCAATCAGCAAGCACTGACCACGTCCTCTCGCGCACGCCCTTGTTCATGCGCGGCGCGACATACACGCCCGCCGAAACCTCCAGCATCACCGACGCGAGAAAGCCGCGAAACCGGTCCGCGACATCAGACGTCACCACCACGGCCAGCGCCATCGCTCTCCTCCAGAGTCTCATCCAGCCGCAGCACCTGCTTCACGCGATCGATCATCGCCGGAATGACGGCCTTCTTGCGAAACACGCGCGCCGCCTCGCGCCGCACCAGCCGGTCGACGGTCTGTTCGCTGCGCTCCGCCTGCTTCGCCGCGGCGAACGCGATGGAAAGCGTGATGTCATCGCGAAACAGATCGGCGATATCGAGCACGAAAGCCTGCCCCGAATCTTCGTGGATGAACCCAAGTTGCGGTATCGCCGCCAGCGCCTGCACAGCGATGGCAGCAGCCGCCTGCACCGCCGTCGCCGCGTGATTGATCGCCTGATTCGGCAGATCGGCGGCCTCGGGGTTCGCGCGATCATAACGACGCCCGTCCCAGTCGATGCCGAACTGCTGCGCCCGCAACCGATAAGTCGCCTTGACGCGCGCGCCTTCGATGCCGCGAAGCGTGTCGAGATTGCGATGCGGCAGCACTTCGCCGAGCCGCAACGCATACATGTGCCGCGCGACGGACAGACGCCGTCGCGGATTGCCCCATAACTCCGCCTGCCGACGCGCAACGCTCGAACGATCCGCCATCAGCGGCGGCGCAGTGTAAGTGCGCACGCCGTCGACGCCCACCGCCGCGAGCAGCGTCCCGTGACGCGCGAGCAGACGCAGCGCGTCGTGCGTCACGCTACTGCCCGGGCCGAGCAAGATCATCGACACCGACTGATGCGGGATCTGATCGGCGTGCTGCCCGCTCGCGAAGTGCAGGCATCCGTCGATCACGTTCAGCTCGCCGCGCTCGAGCCACACAAGACCGTGACGGTCCGCGTGAGGAACGCGCGAAGTATCGAGCCCGAGCCGGCCTTTCAGCACGGCCTCCCTCCGCCACTCATGCCGATATGGACGCAGGCTTGAGCAGCAACATCCCGAACCCGAACGCGCGATGACGCCCGACACCGCGCGTAAGCAGTCGCGCGAACGCCTCCGTATTTTCGACGCGAAGATGGCCGCTGAAGGTGGCATCCGGACCGATGATAGTGTGCGGCGTGCGACCCCGGTCGCTCTGCGCATTCGACTGAGTCAGGCGCATCACGGGCGTGAGTTGAAAGCGCGTCATGCGCGCTTCGATCAGCTCTGCGGCGCCCGACGTGCCGAACTGCTCGGCGAGCCATCGCACATAGACCTCCTCGCGCGTGAGATCCTTCTCATCGTCCCTGCGCGCTTCGTATTCGCGATATGCATCGCGCTCGGTCCCGTGCTTTCGCTCGGCCGCCTTGAAACGACGCATGGGCCGCACGCGGACTTCGAAGCTCAGCACGCGGCCCGCGTTCCATTGCAGCGGAAACGCGCGCACGCCGAGTCCGGGACTACGCGGTCCTGCGTCGAGACCCAGCGCGTCGGCCAGATCGGGCGCCGCGCACATCGCGGCCGCCTCGCGCAGTTCTTCGACCGAGCTTCGCGTGTAGGCCAGCAGACCAGCGCGCGCATCGCGATAGTAAAAAGGCTTCGGCACGCACGCACCGAACACGCGATGAAGTGCCGCATGCAACGCGTAACCGAGATCGCCGCCCGCCGGCAACCCGCCTTGCCGTGACGCCCACAGCACGAACTTGCGCGGATCGGGTTGGCAGTGCATCAGATTGAAGGTGGTCATGCGGATCGTTCCGATAAGTTGGCCGGGCTCGCCGAGTCCTTCAAGCGCGGATCGTTGCCCTCGAACACACGCCGCCAACCACCGTGCACGCCGGTCCTCCAGTTGCGTTCGTCGCATACGTCCTGCCATCGCGAGTGACGCAGTTCGACTTCGCCCTCGCCTTCGGGCAATTGATAGCGGAAATCGGACGCATCGGGTGCGGGCGCGCGTTGCAACGCGCCGAGCAAATCGTGCGCGTCGATCATGCCGGCGAAGACGCGCGTCATCGGCAGACAAGGCTTGCGGCCGATGAAAAGCGGGCGCTTCGGCCGATCGAGCGCGCCCGCGATGTCATCGAGCGTCGGTTGCTCATCCGCCGATTCGAGCCGCATGGCGACGAGCGCGTCGAGGTCCGCGTGATACTCGCGACGGCGCAAGTGCGGGCTCTTGTACGAGTCTTCGCCACCCTGCCGCGTCTCGGGCATGCCACGCGTCGTCCACCCTTCGTCGCGCTTGCCGAGTTGCGCTGTCTGAAAGTCGGCGAGCCGCGTGCCGCTGGCGTCGAGCCGCGTGCCCATCACGATGCGCGCCTGCAAGCGGTCGTGCGCGTCGAAATCGCCGCGATCGTAGCCGAGCGCATTGGCGATCAGGCCCGTCACCATCGACAACGCCGGAAAGTCGCGGATCACGCCGTAGCTGTCGATCGTTTCGCCGCCGAACGACACGAGCGGTGCGCGCAAGCGCATCAGCAGATGCCGCCGCATCTCACGCCCCTTCCACGATGCGATTCCGTACCCATTTGCCGAGTTGATCGAGTGAGAGGCGTTGAGCCTTCGGCATCGGCGTCTCGTCGTCGAGCGCGAGATAGCGCCGATCGAGCGGCGCGCCATACGCGGCATCGTGCTTGTCGATTTCTCGCGCGAGTTGCCCGATCGCCAGCTCGCGGATATTCCCGCCCTTCAGTTTCAGCGCCGTTTCGAACGCGCCGGCGAGACTGCGCGGCTGCCAGTCGCCCGTTTCGACGAGCATCAGGCTCGCGTGGCCGAACGGCGCGGTCGAACCGCGCTTCGCGCCGGGACTGACGGTCGCGATCAGATGCAGCAGGTTCTCGACGACCTGTCCCGCCAGTTCGCGCCGCTCGGGATGCGCATCGAAGCATTCGGCCATGCCGATGCCTTCGAGATTCGCCACCAATTGCGGCAAGTCCACGACGACGTAGCCATAGTAGAGACCCGACGCGAGCTCCGTGTCGAAGATGCCCGCGGAGCCGCGCTCGCCGCTCTCGCGCAAAAGGTCGTCGACGACGGTGAAATAGTCGTTCTCCACCTGCGCCTCGTGGACGGTGAACGCATGCGCGACGTACACGGCGGCATCGCGCGATGCGAGCACATCCGATGTAACCATGCGGCCAAAAAGCGCCGCTTCGAGGCCGCTGCCATGCCTGAGCGCTTCGATGTTCGACTTCTCGTCCTTGAGCAATCCGGCAATGGCGGAGGTCAAGGTCTTTTCGTCCTCGCATTCTCGCGCCAGCGTCGCGCAACGCTGCACGAGATAGTCGATTTCCGCCTTGCCGAGCAGCACGGCCTGGCCCGTTTCCAGCGCCTCCTTGCCTTTGAGGTTCTTGCCGCCCTTGTCGAGGAGACCTGCATCGCGCAAGGCTTCGGCGGCGGTCTGAGCGAGGTTCTCGGGCACGCCCTGTTTGATCAGCTCGTCGCGGATCAGCGTGAGCGTGACGCGCGAACGAATGGCCATCGGCACGCCGAGTTTCACGAGCGAATGGCGATCATCCGCCGTGCGCCAATGCCGCTTCAGACATTGCGACGAGATGCGTGTGCGGATAGCGTCGCCCATCGGAAGGCGTTTGGCGAGACCCGCATCGTCACGGTTGAGAAGCGCGGCGGAGTAGCTTTGCAACGTGTGGATCTGGATGAAGCGCGGGTGGGTCATGTCTGGTCCTTCTGTTACTGAATGATTAGGCGCGTTTTCGAGCGGCGGCGATCAAGACGCTTTGGCGCTTCAGGGTTTGGTGCTCGTGAACTCGCGGACGAACTTGAGGCGCAACCGTTCCGCCCTGCGCTTGCCGATGGGATCGTCCGCATTTTCGTTGAGGACAAAGGTGCCTAGCTCGGCCCAGTTCGGCTTGATCTTCCTGCTTTCCATCAGGCGAAGCACGCGCTGCAGGAGCGGGAAAAACGCGTCGCCACGCGCATTGAAAAGCCGTGCGATGCGCGCGTCGGACACGCCCGCTCGCCGCAGTTGAGACCCGAATCGCGCGTCCGCCCCGGCCTCGTCTTCCTTCGTGGCGTGATGACCGGTCATCGCGATACCGTTCACGATCACGGCCCAACGCTTCCAGCGCTCGACGCTCAGTTGCTCGCAATTCACCTTCGCGCGATGCAATGCCCGCGTGAGCGCCGCGATCTGCTGCACGGTCAACGCTTCGGCTTCGGGGTTGAGACGCTTGAGCGCGACATAGTCCGCCTTCAGCGCGCCCTCGCCTAGCCGGCCGGCTTCGATGAAACGGGCGAGCGCTTGCGCCTGGGAGCCGTAGACGCGCGATGGTGCCCGCGCGACGCCTTCAATCTGAGCCATCTGAAACCTCTTCGAACGATTCGGGTCGCGCGGCCTTGCGCGCTTCATCGCGTTGTTTCAACACGCGGGGGATTCGATTCATCTTCTCGGACCGGAGGCCGCCGTGAAAGCGCGACAGCGCCGCGGCGCGCGCGGGATAAACACGCTCCGCGCTTCGCGGGCCCGTGACGAATGCCTGCTCCAGCACCTCGGCGGCGCGATCGGCGAGCGCGAGGAGCCATCGGTCGTGTACGGCGACTCGGTCGTCGGCTTCGAGTTCCTCTCCGAGATCGTCGAAGAACCGACGGTCTTCTCCTTGCTCGAACGCACTCGCGAAATCGCTGGCTTTGTTCTGGGTGTCATCGCTTACGCTCTTTTCCCCATTGCCCAGCAGCGCGCACAACGCGCTCCAGAGTATCTTGCGGACCGCGCCGATGGCCTCGATGCGCTCCTTCGCTGCCTCGGCGATCTCATCCGTCCTCTTCTGCCGGAGCGCCTTGCTCATCTTCTTCGTAATGGGAATGCGCCGTTCGTGATACCCCTCGGTCTTTCCCTGACCACGCGCGATGCCTTGAGCGAGGATATACACGCCTTCTTTTCCGTCGTCGTCGTAAATAACGCGCGCGACGTTCGACTCATCGTCGTCGGAAAACGCGAGCTTGCTTGCGAGCTTGTAGTCGAAACCTCTGGCCGTGATCGAAAGCGCCTTGCCCTCCGCAACGTTGATCGGCGTCCAGACATCGCCCGTGATGCCCAAACGCTCTTTCGCGGCAATGCGCACGACTTTGCTGCCCGTGGCGATCGCCCAGAGCGTGCCGCCTTGCGCCTGCATGCGCACGCGCCGACACACTTCGATATAGAAAGGATCGAGTTCGCTGAACGACAGGCTGCCGTTGCCGTCCCAGGGTTGCAGCCACACGAGCGCGACGCCGCCTTTCTCCTTCAGTTCCTGTTTATCGATGATCCTCTTGCGGCTTCGTATGAGAAGTTGTACATCGCGCGCCCAGCGCTTTCCCCAACGCCCCGACGGCACAACACCGAACCCCGGACGACTCGCGAAACCACCGTTCATTCGCGATATGCCGTAGTTGCCCGAGCCAAGAAAGCCCTCTTGCGTCTGCAAGCTGACGAGCGCGTAGATCCAGTCTTCGGGCTGTGCATGGATCATGCGTTGTCCCTTCAGATCGTGATTCTTCGATGTCACCAGCATGTCGAGCGCGTCGGGCGTCGATATTCGCTTCTTCCACGTTTTGGACGTCCCGCTCTCGCACGGTGCCTGCAAAAAGGCGGGGCGATCGTCCGGCGCGACGAGCGAGAACGCCGCGCCGTCACTATCGTCGGGCGTCAATGCAAGCAGTGCTTTGCGCCAATCGTCGTTGGTTCGAAAAGGCGTCTCGCGTTCTGCGACGTGAAGCGCAATCGCCGCGATCTGCACGAGAAACGCATGCCAGGGATGACGCTGATGCGGACGCAGCGCGGGGAAATCGAAAACTTCATCGTCGTTGAAGGCAACAAACAGTTCCGGCAACGTAACGTGCCTTTCCTGGCGATTGCTGTTTCGGTAGCGAATCAGCGTTTGATCGAGCAAGCTGAACTGGATATTCATGAAAGGGCCCTAGCCTTGGCGCGCGCCGATCTTTTCGATACCGAACCGGCTGTACGAATAGCGAGCCGCGCCGAAGTCGAATTCGAAACCGCCGTCATGGCAGACGATCGAAAGCGGCTTTGCGTCCGAGTCGAGCCCGGAAGACAACATGTGATGACGGATGGCGATCTGACGCACGTCCGTGCCGAAGGGCCCGCGCACGGGCGGATCGAATTCGACGAGCCGGTCCGCCGTGCCGAGACGCGTGGCGACGCGTTCTTCACCATCCGGAAACGCGAGTTCATCGAATGGCGTGTCGTACGAAAGGGCATGGAGCCGAGCGATGGTTCGCTCAGCACTATTGACGCCATCGAATTGTTGCGCCAACTGCTTCCACGGCCCACCGAGTTCGTCCTGTATCGAACGCAGGCAATCGGGATGCGTCGCGCGTTCGACCAGCTCGCGGTTTTCCAGCGGAATCACACGACTCGGCTGCTCGCATATCAGACGACGCGTCGCTTCGATCATGCGCAAGTCAGGATAGACGCCGCCGCCATTTTTCAGCTGCCCAAGCCCGTTGCGCGGCACTTCGAGGCAATCTGCAAAGGAACCATTCGCGGGTATCAACACCCATGCGCGTGCCTCCTCGAAACCATCCGGCCTTCGATCTTTCCCTTCGCGCTTATGACGATGCAAACGGCCGATGCGCTGCAGCAGCACGTCCATCGGACAAATGTCCGTGATGAGCAAGTCCGCGTCGATATCGAGGCTTTGTTCGAGCGTCTGCGTGCCGACGACGATGCACGCCTGCGTGCTCTCGCGAACCTTGCCGATCCGCTTTTCGACGCGCGCATCGAGACGCGGTCGATCCTGACGGCTGAAGCGGCTGTGGTGCAGCGTCGGGATGCCATCGACGTCGAACAGCCATGCGCGATCGCCGGATGCGTTCACCAACGCTTCGACCGCTTTTTGCGTGGCGATTGCGGTAGGCACCGTGTTGCGGATGATCAGTACGCGCGCGCCTTGTTTCGCGGCGTCGAATGCGAGGCGCGCAACGTGCTCGTAGTCATCGATTGCGTTGAGGGTTTCCCAGTGGACCGTCTTGATCGAGCCCGAGGAAGGCAAAGCTCGAACCGCGCCACCACCGTCTGTGAGTCCGGGGTACGGCGATTGCTTTGCGTCCTCGATGCCGGGATCAGACGGGTCTTTGCTCCCGGTTGCGATACGTTGAAATTTCGCGCGCTGAGTCGACCCGAGCGTGGCCGACAGGAGCAGCGCATGTCCACCTGTCGCGAGATGCGCTTTCAAGAGTTGCTCCAGCACTTGCGACATATAGGCGTCGGATGCGTGGACTTCATCGACGACCAGCAAGGACCGGCAAAGCGCCGCATGACGCAGATGCGCATGACGCACTTTCAGGGCCGCGAGCAAGGCCTGATCGATCGTGCCTACGGCGATCGTCGCCGCAAGAAACCGCTTCGGCGACTCAGCGGCCCAGCGCTGGTGCGCCCTCGTTTCGTCGGGATCATCGGACCACAAGACTTTGAAGTCCGGCAGCACGCCTTCCTTGACATTGCCGTCCGCGCTTTCATAGCCCGGCAGGGCACGTACGACGACCGGCCCGTTCGCCGGCCAAAGGCGCGAGACGAACTTGCGGACACGCTCGTAGACCTGCGTGGCAGCCACGCGCGTAGGCAGCGCGAAATAGAGTGAATCGACCTTGCCGGCCTCGAAGAGCTTCGCGAAGCGCCACAATGCGGCTTCGGTCTTGCCACTGCCGGTTTCCGATTCGAGTATGAGAAGAGGGCCGAGCCCGTCCTCTCCGAGCGCGCTCTGAACCGGGTGTGGCGCCTTCAGTCCGAATGCGGATTCAAAAGAGAATCCGTCGTGAATCAACTGTGCGCGAAGCATCGACGTTTCGAGTCCGATGGCTGCGACGGCCTTTGACGCCCGCTCGCGCGCGTCATTCAGCGTTCGCGCGGCTCCCGGTTCGCTGTATTCGAAGAAGTCTTGGTCCGAGCCGAGCCAGTCGGCCAATTGCACGAGGCCAGCGAACAAATGAACGAACGCTGGTTTCGACGGAAGCGGCTCGCCATCCGGAGCGAACGCGAGCGGAAAATGCCGACGCAACGCATCGCCGATTTGCTTCAGCGTGTTTGCAGGACTGTAGAGCTCGCGTCCGGCGGCGTCATGCACGGGCCGCCATATCAGCGGATCGACGCCTCTCGGCTCGGGGACGGGACGACCGTGATGGCCCAAGCTCGCGAGCAGGAGATCCTCGACGCCGCCGGCCCATTTCCATATCGCTTCGATGGACAGTCCTTCAAGCAGCGCTTCATCGCAGTGGAATGCGTAGAGGGCTTCGGCACCGTGTCCCGCTTTCTCCGGCCATTCGCGCGGCGCGGCACGTTTCCAGCGTTTTGCCTGAAACCCGCTGTTAGCTTTTCCGAAATCGTGCAGATAGACAAGCACCGCGAGCCTTTCGATATCCTGAGCCCTCAATGCTCGGCCCGCGGTGGCAGTCAAGGCATCGCGAATGCGCCCGCACTGCGCGATCGCCGTGAAACACGCGGCCACATCGAGCATGTGATCGTACAACGGGTGACAAGGCGAGTGCTCGTCGCCGTCGCGCGGTCGCTTGCCCCAAGCGACGAAAGTATCGTTTTTGTTTGCCTCGGTTTGCATACGCTAATGAAGCTTGGTGATCGTCTCGGGTAAGAGATATCACGTATCGATCATTTATTTCGGATGCCTATTTTTTACGTTAAGAACTGTTTTGCTTCCATACGATTTTGCCGAATTCTTGCGGCTTGGGAACGAGCAGCCTTGTCCGTTGCGTGAAGTCCAGTTCGGATTTCTGATGTTTGACAACAGTCGGACAGCTAGCCATACTCTGCGCGGCGTGACCGTTTCTGAACATCGAAATGGTTGTTTGTTCTTTTAAATCAGAAAGATAGTAGGTAGGGGTTCCTCCGCGTGCGCGGAGATAGACCCAGACGGATATCTGGTTCCGGCTGATCGGGCGAGGTTCCTCCGCGTGCGCGGAGATAGACCCCAGAGCGTACCGGGCAATTGTCCGCCGTTCACGGTTCCTCCGCGTGCGCGGAGATAGACCTTCTGATTCGGACGTCATCAGGGATTACGCGTCGGTTCCTCCGCGTACGCGGAGATAGACCTCGTTCATGGTCGAGGCGTTCCAGGCTGCGCTCGGTTCCTCCGCGTACGCGGAGATAGACCCGCCGCCGCGAACGTGCGTGTGCCCGAACAGCCGGTTCCTCCGCGTACGCGGAGATAGACCCGCGCCGCGATATTCGGGCGGCGCATCGAAGGAGGTTCCTCCGCGTACGCGGAGATAGACCCTGGGAGCGATTGCAGTACGCGTCGATCGACGAGGTTCCTCCGCGTGCGCGGAGATAGACCCCGAAGGCGCAGCATCGGCGCACATCGGCCGATGGTGCCTCCGCGTGCGCGGAGATAGACCGTGGCGCTCTCAGCCAATCTCGCACGCTCTCGCGGTTCCTCCGCGTGCGCGGAGATAGACCGCGTAGACGTCCATGCTCAGATTCTCTGGCGCGGGTTCCTCCGCGTGCGCGGAGATAGACCCGCGCGTACCTGAAGCGCGAACGCCTCTTCGAGGGTTCCTCCGCGTACGCGGAGATAGACCTCCATCAGCTTGCTGCCCTGCACTCGCCCCCAGGGTTCCTCCGCGTACGCGGAGATAGGCCGTGGTGACAGTTGGCGCTTCCGTGGTCGCGGGCGGTTCCTCCGCGTACGCGGAGATAGACCCACATTCGGCGCGAATACCGGATTGATCGGCGCGGTTCCTCCGCGTACGCGGAGATAGACCTGCGAAGGGGCCTAGATCGGTAACGTCCACCGTGGTTCCTCCGCGTACGCGGAGATAGACCATGGAAGCCGCGCTCAAGCTCGCGCGCCAGTATGGTTCCTCCGCGTACGCGGAGATAGACCCGCGGCGAGCTCGGGATCGGCCCCGTCGTAGCTGGTTCCTCCGCGTACGCGGAGATAGACCCTCGTCGACCGTGCACTGCTGGCGCTCGCCGACGGTTCCTCCGCGTACGCGGAGATAGGCCCCGCGCGCGCCGCACCGTAGGCGACGCCTGCGCGGTTCCTCCGCGTACGCGGAGATAGACCCGCCGCGAAGCTGGTCCGCGAAACGGCCGCGCCGGTTCCTCCGCGTACGCGGAGATAGACCCGAGCACGACACGGCGGGCGGTTGCTACTTCGTGGTTCCTCCGCGTACGCGGAGATAGACCCTTTGGCTCGATAAGACGGGGCAATCCCCCTTGGGTTCCTCCGCGTACGCGGAGATAGACCCTTGCATGGGATCAATTCGCAAAAGCTGCGCCAGGTTCCTCCGCGTACGCGGAGATAGACCGTACGGTTTTGGCCATGTCGACATCGGCACGACGGTTCCTCCGCGTACGCGGAGATAGACCCAGATTTACGCTCCTCTCAACCGCAACGGGCGTGGTTCCTCCGCGTACGCGGAGATAGACCCATGCGTGAGGGTTATGTCGCCGCATGACGGGCGGTTCCTCCGCGTACGCGGAGATAGACCGCACGAAGCGCTTCGCCGAATTGCCGCGTGACCGGTTCCTCCGCGTGCGCGGAGATAGACCACCGGCGTACATCAAAGACAAGCGCGCGCCCGAGGTTCCTCCGCGTGCGCGGAGATAGACCCATCCCCACGTTGCCCATGGTGCACATCGCGTCGGCTCCTCCGCGCGCACGGAGATAAGCTCATAGCCGCGAGCATCAAAGACACCCGCCCCCTCACCCCACCCCCTCAAACCTCCCCCGCGCCGCCTTCACAACCCGCATCACCGTCTCCGCGCTCAACCGCGCGGCGACCGCCTTCACATACTCATGATGCCGCGCCTCCAGCGGCGCATCGAGATACTGCGCGTGCAGATAGCGAATCAACGCTATACGCCGATGCTTCAACGCAATGCTCCGATCCAGCAACGCGAGCGCCGCATCCGCATCGTGCTTCTTGCACGCACGCTCGGAAAGCTGCGCAACCGCATCGCGCGACGCGTTCATCGGAGCGTCGCATGATGCGCAGCGGCGCCGAGTCGCCACGCATCGAAATCCGCGCGCCGCCAGTCGAGTTCGAGACCGAGACGCCTCGTGCCCTCGCGAATCTTCGGCTTGTGCAGCGTCAGCGTGAGCGCATCGAGCGCGGGCCATTCTTCGAACGACAGCGCCGCGATCTCCACCGCGAGCGTTTCGAGCAAGCGCGTATGTCCCTTCGTTTCGAGAAACACGCTCACGCGATTGCACCACGCTTCGTAATCGATCAGCCCATCGCCCGATTCATGCGGCATGCCGCGATAGCGCAGGCTCGCATCGATGCACACCGGCTGCGGCCCCTCATGCTCGTGCTCGTACAAGCCGACGCGCGTCTGCACGATCAACTCGTCGACGATCACGCGCCAGCCCTGGCCGCCCGCGGCGAGCGGTTCGAACGGCTTCATGACAGCAGCGGCTCGGCGGCGTCGAGCATGATCTTCACGAAGTAATCGGCGAAGCTGCGGCGCACGATGATCTCGAAGCGCTCGCCACCGAGCGGCACGAGCGTCACGGATGCCTTGAAATAATGGCTCTGCGCGCACTGCCCGACACCGAAGAGCTTCGGATGCAGATCGAGCGGACATCCGCGCGAGAGCACTTCGCGCGTCTTCGGACCATCGATCTCGAGCACGGTATAACCGCTGCCGATATCCACCGCCGCCGAGAACTGGCCGGCGAACGCGTCGCGCAGCTTCGCTTCGAGCGGAGCGGGACGCGACGCGTCATGCGCCGTATCGGAATGCACGAGCCATTCATCGGGGCCGAGCCACAGCATCGTGTAGCCATTGCCGCGCGCGATGGTGTTCGCCTTCTCCGGCGGCACGCAGCCGATCACGTTCTGCACCGCCTTCACGAACGCAGGATCACGCGTATCGCCGCGTACGTTCACGAGTTCGAGAAACGGCCGCTCCGTCAGGCGAAACGTCTTCGGCGAGCCGCCCTGATGCGCCTTCATCAACGCATCGGCGCCGACGAGCGGAGATTCCTGCCACACGCCCTGCCCGCTGATGGCACGGTCGACGACCGTCGCGGATGCCTTGATCTCATTCAACATGCTGACGTGCTCCTTCGCTGTCGTAGAACACCGAACTGGTGATTTTTGCGTTGACCCGCTGGCCGTTCGCGAGCGGAATCATGACCGATTCGCCGATCTTGTCGAGACCGCCCTTCACGACGGCCAGCGCAATCGAGCGCTTCAAAACAGGGCTGTAGTAGCTCGACGTGACATGCCCGAGCATCGGCGCGGTGTCGCCCTGGAACGGACCCGCGACGATCTGCGCGCCCTCCGGCAGCACGAACGAAGGATCATCGGTCAACAGGCCGACGAACTGCTTGCGTCCTTGTTTTGCAGTATCGGAACGCGTGAGCGAGCGCTTGCCGATGAAGTCCTTCGACTTCGCAACCAGGCCGCCCATGCCGAGGTCATAAGGCGTCATCGAGCCGTCCGTATCCTGTCCGACGATGATGTAGCCCTTCTCCGCGCGCAGCACGTGCATCGTTTCCGTGCCGTACGGCGTGATGTCGAACTCGGCGCCCGCCACCATGAGCGCTTCCCACACCGCGCGCCCGACGTTCGCGGGCACGTTCACTTCATACGCGAGCTCGCCCGAGAAGCTGATGCGCATCACGCGCGCCGATGCGCCCGCCACCGTGCCGTCGCGATAGCTCATGAACGGGAACGCCGCGTTCGCGAAGTCGATGTCGTGACACACCTTCTGCAGCACCTTGCGGCTGTTCGGGCCGACGACCGCGAACGTCGCCCAATGATCGGTCACCGATGCGAGACGCACGCGCATGTCGGGCCATTCGGTCTGCAGCCAGCGTTCGAGCCACGTGAGCACGCGCGCCGCGCCGCCGGTGGTCGTCGTCATCATGTAGTGCTGTTCGCCGAGGCGCACCGTGACGCCGTCGTCGAAGATCATGCCGTTCTCGTCCAGCATCAGGCCATAGCGGCACTTGCCGACTTCGAGCTTGCTCCACGGATTCGTGTACATCCAGTTCAGCAGCTTCGCGGAATCCGGGCCTTGAATGTCGATCTTGCCGAGCGTCGACGCATCGAGAATGCCCACGCTCTGACGCACCGCGAGCGATTCGCGCGCGACCGCCGCATGCATGTCCTCGCCCGCCTTCGGGTAATACCAAGGACGCTTCCAGTTGCCGACGTCCTCGAACATCGCGCCGTTCTCGACGTGCCATTCATGGATCGCGGTCTTGCGCACCGGATCGAGAAACTCGCCCAGCTCGCGGCCCGCGAACGTGCCGAAAGTGACAGGGGTGTAATTCGGGCGGAACGTCGTCGTGCCGGTCTCGGGAATCGCCTTGCCCAGCGCCTGCGCGAGAATCGCCATGCCGTTGATGTTGCCGAGCTTGCCCTGATCGGTGCCGAAGCCCATCGCCGTATACCGCTTCACGTGCTCGACGGATTCGAAGCCTTCGCGCGCCGCCAGATAGATGTCCGCGGCGGACACGTCGTTCTGGAAGTCGACGAACTGCTTCGGGCCGCGCGTCGACATTTCCTTGTCGCCGACGATCCACAGCGGCAGCATCGGCGCTTCGACGATTTCAGCCACTTTCACGGGCTGCGGCTTCGCGACGATATGACCCGCCGCGCGCGCGGCCTCCGCGCCTGCTTCCATGCCTGAGCGCAGACCGCGCGCCAGCGTGAACTCGCCCGCGCATGCGCCGACGCTGCTTTCCGCCTGCATCGCCTTGCCCGGCACGAAGCACGCTTTTTCTTCGTGCCAGTGCGCCTTGCCGCCCGATTGCGCGAAGAGGTGCAGCACCGGGCTCCAGCCGCCCGACATCGCGATGAGATCGCAGGGCAGCTCCGTCTGCTTCTGGCCGACCTGGCCGTTCGCATACGAAGCCACTTCGACTGAAGCGACACGCAGCTTGCCGCGCGCAACGGTGATCACCGCGTTGTTCATCACGCGCACGCCGTAACGGCGCGCGGCTGCGGGCAGCGTGCCCTTCGATTCGGCCGGACGCGGATCGACGACGGTCACGTCGGCGCCCGCCGCCTTCAGATCGAGCGCGCATTGATACGCGTCGTCGTTGTTCGTGAACACGACTGCCTGACGGCCCGGCAGCACCGCATAGCGATGCAGATACGTCGACACCGCGGACGCCAGCATGATGCCCGGCAGATCGTTGTTGCCGAAGACGATCGGACGCTCGTGCGCGCCGGTCGCGAGCACGACGCGCTTCGCGCGCACCTTCCACATCAGTTCGCGCGTGCCGCTGCGCCGGGAAACCGGCAGATGTTCCGTCAGGCGCTGCGTGATCGTGACGAGGTTGTGATCCTGATAACCGAACGCCGTGCTGCGCGAAAGAATCTTCACGTCGGGCATCTTGCGCAGTTCGGCTTCGATCTTCTGCACCCATTGCAGCGCGGGCTTGCCATCGATCTCCGCGCGGCACGACAGCAGCGAACCGCCCAGCTCGCGCTGATCGTCGACGAGAATCACGCGCGCGCCCGACAAGCCGGCCGCATGCGCCGCCGCGAGACCCGAAGGTCCGCCGCCGACCACGAGCACGTCGCAATGCGCGAAGCACTTGTCGTAGCGATCGGCATCGAGTTGCTTCGGCGCTTCGCCCAGACCCGCTGCATCGCGGATCACTTCTTCGTACTTCGGCCAGAACTTGCGCGGCCACATGAAGGTCTTGTAGTAGAAGCCCGCGGGAATGAAGCGCGCGATCTTCTGATTGACCGCCATGCGATCGTTCTCGATGTTCGGCTTCGCGTTCACGCTTTGCGCGACGAGCCCCTGATAAAGCTCGACTTCGGTCGCGCGCGCATTCGGCACCGTGTAAGCGCCGGTTTCGAGCTGCACGACGGCATTCGGCTCTTCCACGCCCGCCGTGATGATCCCGCGCGGACGGTGATATTTCCAGCTGCGCGCAACGAAGCGTTCGCCGTTCGCGAGCAACGCGGACGCGAGCGTATCGCCTTCGAAGCCCTGATACGTCTTGCCGTTGAACGTGAAGGTGACGGGAATCGCGCGATTGATGCGCCCGCCCATGCCGAGTCGGTCTTTCTGGCTCATTTCGACGTGCCTCCGTTGTCATTCATCACAGCCAGCGGACGGTCGAACGTCTCGTAGCCCTGGATCTCGTAACTCACCGTGTCGCGCTGCACCTTGAACCAGCGGCGGCAGCCTTGCGCGTGCATCCATTGCTCGCGATGCACGCCGCGCGGATTCCTGCGCATGAAGAGGTAGTCGCCCCATTCCTTGTCGGAGAGCTTTTCGGTGTCGAGCGGACGCGCGATGTCCGCTTCGCCGCCGCAGGAAAATTCGGTTTCGGCGCGCGGCCCGCACCAGGGGCATTCGATCAGCAACATGGTTTTATCTCCAGTGCGGTTAGTGGGCCACGGCGGCGGCGCCGTGCTCGTCGATCAGATGACCGGTATAGAAACGATCCAGCGAGAAAGGCGCGTTCAACGGATGCGGCTCGTCCTTCGCGATCGTGTGCGCATAGGCCCAGCCCGAGCCCGGGGTCGCCTTGAAGCCGCCCGTGCCCCAGCCGCAGTTGAAGTACAGGCCCTTCACGTCGGTCTTGGAGATGATCGGGCACGCATCCGGCGAGACATCGACGATGCCGCCCCACTGACGATTCATGCGCACGCGCGAGAACACCGGGAACATCTCGACGATCGCTTCCAGCGTGCCTTCGATGATGTGAAAGCTGCCGCGCTGCCCGAAGCCCGTGTACTGATCGACGCCCGCGCCGATCACGAGATCGCCCTTGTCGGACTGGCTGATGTACGCGTGCACCGCGTTCGACATCACCACCGTGTTCACGACCGGCTTGATCGGCTCCGACACGAGCGCCTGCAGCGGATGGCTTTCGAGCGGCAGGCGCACGCCGGCCATGTCTGCGAGCGTCGTCGTGTTGCCCGCCGCGACGACCGCGACCTTCTTCGCCTTGATGAAGCCCTTCGTCGTGTCGACGCCCGTCACCTGGCTGCCGTCACGACGAATGCCCACGACCTGGCAGTTCTGGATGATGTCGACGCCCGCCCGATCCGCGCCGCGCGCGAAGCCCCACGCGACCGCATCGTGACGCGCGACGCCGCCGCGACGTTGAATCGATGCACCCAGCACCGGATAGCGGCTGTTGAGGTTGATCGTCGGCTCGATTTCCTTGATCTGCGCCGGCGTGAGGAATTCCGCATCGACGCCGTTCAGACGGTTCGCGTTCACGCGGCGCTCGGTGTCGCGCACGTCCTGCAGCGTGTGCGCGAGATTCATCACGCCGCGCTGCGAGAACATCACGTTGTAGTTGAGGTCTTGCGAGAGGCCTTCCCACAGCTTCATCGCCTTTTCGTAGAGCGCGGCCGATTCGTCCCACAGATAGTTCGAACGCACGATGGTCGTGTTGCGCGCGGTATTGCCGCCGCCGATCCATCCCTTCTCCAGAATCGCGACGTTCGTGATGCCGTGCTCCTTGGCCAGGTAATACGCGGTCGCGAGACCATGTCCGCCGCCGCCGACGATCACCACGTCGTACTCGCGCTTCGGCTCGGGACTTCGCCACTGGCGCTCCCAGTTCTCGTGATACGACATGCCGTTGCGCAGCAGGCTGAAGATGGAATAGCGGCTCATGGTGTATCTCTTCCTTCGTGGGGTCCTGAATTCAGCATTCGATGACGTTCACGGCGAGGCCACCGCGCGACGTCTCCTTGTATTTCGTCTTCATGTCCGCGCCGGTTTCGCGCATCGTCTTGATCACGGAATCGAGCGACACATAGTGCGTGCCGTCGCCCTTCATCGCCATGCGCGCGGCGTTGATCGCCTTGATCGCGCCCATCGCGTTGCGCTCGATGCATGGAATCTGCACGAGTCCGCCGACCGGGTCGCAGGTCATGCCGAGGTTGTGCTCCATGCCGATCTCGGCCGCGTTCTCGACCTGCGCGGGCGTGCCGCCCATGACGGCGGCGAGCGCGGCGGCGGCCATCGAGCACGCGACGCCGACTTCGCCCTGACATCCCACTTCCGCGCCGGAGATCGAAGCGGTTTCCTTGTAGATGATGCCGATGGCCGCGGCCGTCAGAAGGAAGCGCACGATGCCGTCATCGTTCGCGCCGTGCATGAACTTCACGTAGTAATGCAGCACGGCGGGAATCACGCCGGCGGCGCCGTTGGTCGGCGCGGTGACGACGCGCCCGCCCGACGCGTTCTCTTCGTTGACGGCCATCGCGTAGAGATTGACCCAGTCGAGCATCGACAAGGGATCGCGCAGCGACTCTTCCGAACGCGAACGCAGCGAGGCGCAGAGATCCGCCGCGCGGCGCTTCACGTGCATCGGGCCGGGCAATTCGCCGCGCTCCTTGCAGCCGCGCTCGACGCATGCGGCCATCACGCGCCAGACCGCGAGCATGCCTTCGCGCACTTCGGCTTCGGTGCGATTCGCGCATTCGTTCCGCATCGTCACTTCGGCGATAGACAGACCTGTCTCCTGACAGACGCGCATGAGATCGTCGCCGGTGCGAAACGGATGCGGCACCGTGTTGCCCGCGCGCAGACCGTTCACGCGATCGCCTTCGCGATTCACGACGAAGCCGCCGCCGACCGAGTAATACTCCTTTTCGACGAGCAGCTGGCCGTTCTCGTCGAACGCCTGAAAGCGCATGCCGTTCGGATGCACGATGCTCGATCCCGGCGCGCCCGGCATCAGCTTGCGATAGAAGCCGATATGCTCGCGCTCCTCGAACACGACATCGTGCTTGCCGAGCAGCTTGAGCCGCTTGGTCGCGCGGATTTGCGCGAGGCGCGGCGCGATCACGTCCGGATCGATGATATCGGGCAGATTGCCTTCGAGGCCGAGCAGCACGGCCTTGTCGGTGCCGTGGCCCTTGCCGGTCGCGCCGAGCGAGCCGAACAGCTCGGCGCGCACGCGGGTGACGAAGGCGAGCAGATTGGCATCCTCGATATGCGACGCGAAGCGGCACGCCGCGATCATCGGCCCGACGGTATGCGAGCTCGACGGTCCGATGCCGATCTTGAACAGATCGAAGACGCTGACGTTCATGGGCGGGTCCCTTGGGTTGGCGAAGTATCTCGGTATGGCGCTCATTGCACCAAAGCCTGAAAAGTCCCGATAGAACAAAAACGCCATCGAAATGGGACCGCGGCGTCAGCGCCGCTTTTCGCGTTCGGGCGACCTCGCGTTCGCCAGGATTTTTGATGCGCGTACGCGGCTCGATTGCACCGATCGCACTTCGGCGCACTTAACAGAGCATTTCGCGTACGGCGCGTTTTTGCGCATCTTCGTTGCACTTTCACGGTTTTTGAGACT
Source organism: Caballeronia sp. J97 (assembly GCF_905220305.1). NCBI lineage: Bacteria > Pseudomonadati > Pseudomonadota > Betaproteobacteria > Burkholderiales > Burkholderiaceae > Caballeronia > Caballeronia sp. J97. The sequence goes on from NZ_CAJMZL010000028.1 coordinate 25,660, forward strand.
GGTCCGAAGCATCGAACAGGCGTGCATCGGTATATTCCCTAGGTGCTTGAGGTGACCGACGTCGACCGACTTCGGATCACCGTCCTGTCCGCCCTTTCTCGATTCTCCGGTTGCATCGATGGAAACTCACGCCTTACCCGACCAGTTCTTCAAATCCTGGATTCTCGCCTTCCTTGTCGGCGTCGCCGTCGTCGGCACGCTTCAGGCAGTCGATCTTCTCGCGGTCGACCGCGTGCTCACGCGTCAGGCGCCCGTCTGGATCGCGCTGATGCTGCTCTGCTCGATCGATCCCGTGTTGCGCTACTTCGGCGTGTTGAAGGGCGAAGTCGAGCAGCGCTGGGCCGATTACACGATCGCGAGCGTGCTCGGGCGTGCGACCGGCGCGCTGATCGGCGGCGCGTTCGCCTGGGGCTTCGCCGTACTCGGCGGCTGAAGCGCGGCCCCGCTCATCCGTTCCCGTTCACGCGGCCGGCGTCACGCGACGCCGGCCGCGTTCCATTTCTGACAGACGCGCGACGCGCGCGGCCGAGTGATATGCTCGCTGGATAACGTCCAGCCGCACGTCTCCCGCATGAATGCCGCAGAGCCTCTCCCGCCGTCTTCCGTCGACGGTCAATCGAAATCGCGTATTCGCTTCGGCATCATCCTGCTGCCGAATTTCACGCTGACCGCGTTCGCCGGTTTCGTCGATCTGTTGCGCCTGTCCGCCGACGAAGGCGATTTCAGCCGCCCGGTGCGCTGCTCGTGGAGCGTGATCGGCGAGACGCTCGCGCCGGTGCGCGCGAGTTGCGGCATCCAGATCACGCCCTGGGAAACCTTCGATCAGGCCGAACCGTTCGATTACGTCGTCGTGGTCGGCGGCCTGCTGCATTCCGGTCCCGCGACGAGCGATGCGACGCTGCAGTTCATCCGCCGCGCGGCCGCGTCGAACGCGACGCTCGTCGGCATGTGCACCGGCGTGTTCTCGCTGATGCGCGCGGGCGTGCTCGAAGGACATCGCGTCTGCGTGAGCTGGTTTCACTACTGGGACTTCGTCGAGCGATTCCCGCACGCGGACGAGCACATGCTCGTCGCGGACCGGCTCTTCGTGATCGACAGACGACGTATTACATGCTCGGGCGGACGCGCTTCGATCGATGTCGCCGCCGCCATTCTCCTGCGTCACTTCGAAACGGCGACGGTGCAAAAGGCGCTGCGCATCCTGCTCGTCGACGACATGCAGAAGGGCAACGCGCCGCAGCCGCATCCGCCGGGTCTCGCGCCCGCGACGCATCCGAAGGTGAAACGTGCGATCCTGCTGATGGAGCAGCATGTCGGGCGTTCGCTCACGCTCGATGAGCTCGCGCACAAGCTCGATCTGTCGACGCGGCAACTGGAGCGGCTTTTCAAGGCGGAGACGGGCAAGGCGCCGCAGGCGTATGCGAAGCAGGTGCGGCTGCGCACGGCCGCGTGGCTGCTGACGAGTTCCGACAAGACAGTCGCCGATATCGCGTCGAGTTGCGGCTTCTCCGATGCATCGCATCTCGGCCGCGAATTCCGCAAGCAATTCGGCCTGCCGCCGATGATGTATCGCGAGCAGGGCGGCGCGCCTGATGCGCAGGAAGCGACTCAGGCAATGGACTACGACGAGACTTTCCCAGGCCGCGCGCAGGCAATCTAGCAGCATCTGTACTCGTTTTCCGCGGCTCATCAAACCAAGGAGGAACGGCATGGAGACTCACGGATACTCGCAGGAAGAATGGAAAGTGCGCTGCGATCTGGCGGCGCTTTATCGCGTGATCGGGCACTTCCGCTGGACCGACATGATCTTCACGCACATCAGCGCGCGCGTGCCGGGCAAGGAGCATCACTTCCTGATCAATCGCTATGGCGTGCTCTTCGACGAGATGCGCGCGTCCGATCTCGTGAAGATCGATCACGAGGGACGGCCGGTCGATGCCGTCGCGCGCGATGATCCCGAGCGGTATCGCGTGAATCCGGCGGGCTTCACGATTCACTCCGCCGTTCATATGGCGCGACCCGATGTGTTCTGCGTCGTGCATACGCATACGGCGGCGGGCGCGGCGGTATCGGCGCAGAAGCAAGGCCTGTTGCCGATCAGCCAGCACGCACTGAAGTACTACGGGCATCTCGCGTATCACGATTACGAAGGCATCGCGCTGGATCTCGCGGAGCGCGACCGGCTCGTCAACGATCTCGGCACGCATAACGCGATGATCCTGAAGAACCACGGCTTGCTGACTTGTGGAAAGTCGATTCCCGAGGCGTTCCAGGAAATGTATTTTCTCGAAAGGGCTTGCGAGATTCAGATTCGGGCGCTCGCGGGAAATGCGGAATTGAATCTGCCGTCGCGGAAGGTGTGTGAATTGACGGCGGAGCAGTATCGTCGCGATGAGGCCGACGGCATCATGGCGCTGCAATGGCAAGCGGCGTTGCGGATGATCGAAGGCGCGAAGCCCGATTATCGGACCTGACGCGCCTTCTTCGCGTCACTGCACTCAGTTGCCGGCGACGTAAGCCTTCACCGCCGGCAATCCCTCCTTCCCGTCGAACGTCTTCACGCCCGCAAGCCATTTATCGAGCACGGCCGGATTCGCCTTCAGCCATTCGCGCGCGGCCTTGTTCGCATCCGTCTTGTTCATGATCGGCAGCATCACGTGGTTCTCGATATCCGTCGTGAACTGCAGGTTCGACACGAGCTTCGCGACGTTCGGGCAGCGCGTGTCGTAATCGGTCGGCGTGACGGTCAATACTTTTGCCTCGCCATAGTTCGGCCCGAATACATCGTCGCCGCCCGCGAGGTAGTCGATCTTCATCTGCACGTTCATCGGATGCGGCTCCCAGCCGAGAAACACGATCGGCTTCTTGTCACGGATCGCACGATTCACTTCGACGAGCATGCCCGCCTCACTCGATTCCACGAGCTTGAACTTGCCGAGCCCGTACATGTTGTTGTCGATCATCTTCTTGATGAGCGCGTTGCCGTCGTTGCCCGGCTCGATGCCGTAGATCTTGCCGTCGAGCTTGTCGTAATTCTTCGCGATGTCGCTGAAGTTCTTGATGCCCGCCTGATACGCGTAGTCGGGCACCGCGAGCGTGTACTTCGCGCCGGTCAGGTTCGGTGTCGGCAGAACCTTTACTTGATTAGCTTTCCTGAACGAATCGATCATCGGGTCCATCGTCGGGGACCAGTAACCGAGGAACACGTCGATCTGCTTGCTCTTCACGCCCGCGAACGTGATCGGCACCGAAGCGATCGTCTTCGTCGGGTTGTAGCCCAGTCCTTGAAGAATGGTCGATGCAAGTCCGGTCGTCGCGGCGATATCCGTCCAGCCGACATCCGCGAAGTGCACGTTCTTGCACGCGGCAGGCTCGGCGGCGTTCGCCGCATAAGCACCCGACAGCATCGCCGCTACCATCGACGCGATCCACAAGCGTTTCATGTATTTCTCTCCCAGGTTTCTCGAGGGCATGGCACGGCCCGCGCGCGAGTCCTTCGAAGCCCGCGCGGGCCAAGGAATTCAAACAGGAACGGTGTCAAGCCGACAAACGGCGCTCCACACTGGGCGCATGCCCGAACTGCGCGCGATATGCCTTGCTGAAGTGACACGGCGAATGGAAGCCGCAGACGCTCGTCACGCGCGCGATCGATGCATCGGTGTTGCGCAACAGCTCGCGTGCGCGGCGCAATCGCAGCGTCAGGTAGTAATGCGTCGGCGACACGTTGAGGAACATCTTGAACATGCGCTGCAAATGACGCTGCGACAGATGCACGAGACGCGCGAGCTCTTCGAGCGACAGCGGCTCCTCGATGTTCGCCTCCATCAGCCGCACCACTTCGACGAGCTCGGCGCGCGAGAAGCCGACGCGCGCATCGACGGGAATGTGCTGATAGTCCGTCGATCCACGAATGCGCTCGACGATAAATTGCTCCGACACCTGCGCCGCGTGCGCCTGGCCGAGCCGCATGCCGACGAGATTGAGCATCAGGTCGAGCGGAGCAGTGCCGCCCGTGCATGTCATGCGGTCGCGATCGATCACGAAAAGCTCGTCGGCGAATCGCACATGCGGGAAGCGCTTGTTGACCGGCGACATGTCTTCCCAGTGCAGCGTGCAGCGATAACCATCGAGCAGCTTCGCGGCGAGCAGCGCATACGGCCCGGTGCAGATGCCGCCGAGCGGAATGCCCGCTTCGTGCGCGCGTTGCAGCAGTTCGATGACCTTGTCGTCGACATAGTCGGCGACGTGCCAGCCCGCGCACACGATCAGCACATCCGGCATGCCCGCTTCGTCGAGCGTCACCGTCGGCTTCACGGTGATGCCGTTGCTCGCGCGCGCGGGTTCGCCGTCCGGCGTGATGATCGACCATCGATAGTGCTGCGCGCGGCCGACATAATTCGCCATGCGCAGCACCTCGACCGCGCTCGTGAACGCGATCATCGAAAAGTTCGGCAGCGTGAGAAAGCCGAAGTGCGCGAGACTGGACAACGGTGAACTCGTTACCGCCGGGACGATCGCGTCGCGCTTCATGGGTCGTTGCCTTGATTTAGCTCTGTTGCGTCGCCGGTTCGCGGCGCACCTTCATCACGTTCTTCAGGCCGGAGAAGAGCGGCGCACGCGCCATGCCGGGCGCACGTCCGAAGCTTTCGGTGATGCGGTCGAGAATGATCGCCAGCAACACCACCGACAAGCCGCTCTCGAAGCCGAGACCGATATCGAGACGCTGAATCGAGGCGAGCACATCGTTGCCGAGACCGCCCGCGCCGACCATCGACGCGATGATCACCATCGACAACGCCATCATGATCGTCTGGTTCACGCCGGTCATGATCGACGGCAGCGCGTTCGGAATCTGCACCTTGTAGAGCAACTGGAACGAGGTGCAGCCGAACGCCTGGCCCGCTTCCACGATCTCGCGATTCACCTGCTTGATGCCGAGCGCGGTGAGACGCACGGCAGGCGGCATCGCGAAGATGACGGTGGCCAGAATCCCCGGCACGCGGCCGAGACCGAACAGCATCGCGGCCGGAATCAGGTAGACGAAGGCGGGCATCGTCTGCATCAGGTCGAGCACGGGGCGCACGGCCATTTCGACGTACTTGCTCTTCGACGTCCAGATGCCGAGCGGAATGCCGAGCAACAGGCTGATGACCGTGGACGACAACGTGAGGCCGAGCGTGATGACCATCTGGTCCCAGAAGTTCGTCGCGTAGATCAGCAGCAGCGAAGCCAGCACGAACACCGCGAATCGCCAGCCGACGCGCCACAGGCCGATGCCGACGAAGATCGCCATCAGCAGCCACATCGGGATGGCCTGCAGGCCATGCTCGACGGCCGCCGCGAATGTTTCGATGACCTTGCCGATGGAATCGAAGGTCTTCGCGTCGTGATCGAGGAGATAGTGGACGCCGTGGTCCACCCAACTGCCAAGCGGAATGATTTCAGACATGGGAACCTCGATGGTGCGTAAGGACCTTCAGGACATTGGTCTTGTTGATCGAACCGCAATACGAGCCGTCCGAGTCGACGACGGGCAGCGGCGCGGGGCTTGCGACCACGCGGTTCACGACCTCGTCCAGCGCGACGTGACGCTCGATGCATTCGATGGGATTGATGCGCGGTGCGGCATTGCCGTTCGCATCGCGTCCGACGAAACCACGGATGCGGCGTTCGCCGTCGAGCACGAACGCGTAGTCGGCGCTGCCGTTGAGCGTCGCCGCGATGCTCGATGCGTCGATTTGCGGCGAATGCCTGATAATCGGCACGGCGTCCGTCTGCATCAGGTCGCCGGCCGTGAGATAACGGCTCGTGTCGATGCCTTCGAAGAAGGCCTCCACGTAGTCGTCGGCGGGATTTGTGATGATTTCCTGCGGCGTGCCGATCTGCACGACGCGGCCGCCCTCCATGATCGCGATGCGCGTGCCGATGCGCATCGCCTCTTCGAGATCGTGCGACACGAAAAGAATCGTGCGCCGCTGCTCGCGTTGCAAATCGAGCAGCACGTTCTGCATTTCCTTGCGCTTCAAGGGATCGAGTGCGGAGAACGCCTCGTCCATGATCATCAGCGATGGATTCACGGCGAGCGCGCGCGCAAGACCCACACGCTGCTGCATGCCGCCCGATAGCTGCGCGGGCAACTTCTGTGCGAACGGCGCGAGGCCCACCTGCTCCAGCACGGTCATCGCGCGTTGTTCGCGCTCCTTCTTGCCGACGCCCGCGACCTCGAGGCCGAATGCGGCGTTGGAAAGAACCGTGCGCTGCGGCATGAGCGCGAAGGACTGGAACACCATGCTCATGTCCTTGCGTCGCAGGGACGTGAGTTCGGACCGCGGCACCGCGGCCACGTCGCGGCCATCGATCAGCACCTTGCCCGCGGTCGGCTCGACCAGCCGGTTGATGAGCCGGATCAGCGTGGATTTGCCCGAGCCGGACAGGCCCATCAGCACGAAGATCTCACCTTCCTTGACGTCAAAGGAGACGTTATGGACGCCGACGATCTGTCCGGTGCGCTTGAAGACCTCTTCCTTCGTCGCGCCGCCGGCCAGCATGTCCAGCGCCTGTTTGGGACTGTTGCCGAAAACCTTGCACAGTCCCTCGACTACCACCTTGGGGGAATTCATCGAATATCTCCTGGCGTGTGCGGACGTACGTCCGCGCTGTGCATACATAGTTGCTAGAAAAAAGTCTCATCAGCCGACTATTTGCGACAACCACATGAGGAAATACGACACTGGAATAAGCGCGAAAGTGCCGACGCCGGATCGGAGCCTTACTGGGTAAGGGTTTGCGGGGTGCGAAGAGAACGATCTTGCGATTTTCGGCATGTCGCGCAGAGACAAGTCGCGAAGCCATTTTTCGATGCAGGCGGCTTGCGAAGCGCGCGTCAGCAAGACGAAAGGGAGGAAAAAAGATGTCGCGCGCGCGAAACGCGGAAAAACGAGGCGTCCGGCTGGAAGCCGAAGCGGTTTGAAACTACTAGAAAAACTACATAAAGATGAAGAATTGGCGGGCGGATCGTACGGCGTGTGCCGTCGTGTATTGCTGGTGTTGTGTTTCCCGCGCCGCCATCAATCACGCATTACAGACGGAAGCCGAAAGCCGTGCCGCGTGCCTTGCGCTGGCGCTCGGCTTCACGAAAACGTGCTTGATACGAATAGTCTTTGTCCATCGGCAGGTGGGCCGATTCGAACATCGCGGCAAATTTTTGAAGCAGGGCGAAGAGGTAGCTCATGACTGACTCCGGTTAGTGATAAAGGGTTTTCCCTTAGAACGAATTATAGGGTTACCCCTGATCGATTTCTAGTGCAATGCAACATTTCTTGGAAAGAAATTTTGTAGTTTTTCTACATTTTACCGATTTCACGGCACCAGAAAAACGGGGACGGGCCGGGGAAGGCCACATGACGGACTTCCGGCGCCGAGGGCGAGCGAAACCGCGACACGCCGCCGCAGTGCGGAGTGTCGCGGGAATGTGACGGCGAGGGTCAGTGCGCCGGGGAAATGGCGCGGTGGTGCGCGTGACGCGCGTGCTTTTTCGGCGCGGTATCGGATGCGGCCGAGCTGACGGGCCGAACCGGCGAGGCATCGTCCTGCGCGTCGGAAGGGCCGCGCATGCTGAAGTTGGCGGAATCGGTGTCGAACAGCGACGCGAGCGTCGCCTGCTGGTTGAGCATCAGTTGCTCGGTGCGGTCCTGCTGCAGCTTGCCGTCGCGGCTCATGCGCAGCAGCACGGCCGTCTGGGCGATACCCGTCGCCATCGTGAGCAGCATCACGCAGACGATGATCGTCAGCATCGTCTTCATCCGGCGCGCGTGGGCCGCCGTCGACGTGCGCTGCTCGACGATCACCGCGTGCAGCGCGTCGATGGTGTCCGCGAACGCCGTGGCGCGGGCGCGGTCGAGTTCGGGCGCGGCGGCATCGCGGGCGCGGGCCTTCGCGAGCGGCCCGGCTTCGCTGCGCTCGCCACGATCACCGCGATCCCGTGCGATCAGCGCGGAAGCGAGCGCGGCGGGCGATTGCGCCCCGTTTTCCGGCGCGACGGACGTGCTGATGCTCGCCGATCGCGTCGCGACAGCGGCGATCGCGCCGGCTTTGCCCGCCGACTTGCCATCGTCCGGCGGCGGCACGTCGAAGTGGGGCAATTCGTCCTGAAACAGGCCCTGCACCGCTTCGACCGATGCGACGCTCCCGCGCGCCGCGCGTTTCGCCGCGACGGACTCGGCCGCGTTCCCGCCCTGCGATGCGGTCCCGCCATTCGACTGCACTGCCGCGAGAAACACGTCCGGCAGCTCGAAACCTTCGAAGGTGCCCTGGCGGATATCGGTGTTCATTGCCTGGAGATGCGCGCGTTCGGCGTCCTCGGCGAACAGGTCCAGCGTCTCGCTACCGCGCAAGGCTTCGCTCAACTGCGCGAGGCGCTGCGCTGATCGGGCGGCGCGGGCGAGCTTCTTTTCGGTGTCGGCGGTGGTTTGCGTCGCCTGCAATTCATGCGGCTGCGTCGTGCGACGACGACGGGACGATGCGTCGGAATCTCTCTTTACTGCGGAATCTGGCATAGGTTCGAAAGGCGGCAGCGTTCAGGGACGGGGCACACCAGCGCTTCGGCGATTATTTTCGAGAGGCCGCATTGTCGCACGCCAGCGCGCGCAAACCAGCGTCCCGCTGGCGATTTCAGGCCGCATTGTCCTCGCGAAACTCGCGCACGACGTCGAGTTGCCGCAAACGCTCGCAAATCGCCCGATATTCCGTCGCGGACGCCCGCGACAGCTCCACCCGGACCTCGTCCAGGTCGGGCGAATCCTCGCTCTGCTGAACGACGAATTGCTTCACGCGCACGCTGCCCGGCCCGAGCGCCTCGTGCAGCGCATGAAAATCGAGCGTGCCGCGATCGACGAGCATCGTCAGCTGCCGGCGCTGCTTCACGGTGATGAAGCGGCGTTCGAGCGGCTTGATCCCCGCCAGAATGACGAGAATGATCGCCGTCGCCGCGATCGACGCCGTGTAGAGGCCGCCGCCGACGGCAAGCCCGATCGCCGCGACCGACCAGAGGCTCGCGGCGGTGGTCAGCCCGCGCACGATTTCGCCGCGCAGCAGGATCGAGCCCGCGCCGAGAAACCCGATGCCCGACACGACCTGCGCCGCGACCCGCGACGGATCGAGCACGACGTGATCGTACTTCAGCGCATCCTCGAATCCGTACGCCGACACGATCATGATGAGCGCCGAGCCGACGCACACGAGCATGTGCGTGCGCAGACCCGCCGCCCACGAAAGCCGCTCGCGCTCGAACCCGATCACGCTGCCGAGCGCCGCGGCCATCATGAGCCTCGACACCAGTTCCATATTTCCCAACATGTTGTCGTCTTCCTCTCGGTGAAAGGCCCGAGAACGCGGCGCTCCGGGCCGGTTTTGCTATCCTCTGCTGTTGCGTGTGCCCGGCGCGGGCGCGCGTCCCTCGGACCAATAAGAGTCTTCGTATGCAGGATCAGCCATCAAACGCATCGTCACCCATGCAATCGACGAACCCGGAGTCCGCCGCGCAGTTGCACGCGCATTACGCGAACGTCGTGCTGCCCATCTGGCGCGGTCCGGGGTTCAATGCGGCGCTCGGCCTGGCGTATGAGGCCGTCGCACCGGGCGATCATGCGCCGCTGCCGCCGAAGCGCTATCGCGCGATGGCCTGCGCCCGGCAGCTGTTCGTGTTCTCCGAAGCCGGCGACCTCACGCACGCCGCGACGCTGTTCGAATCGCTACGGCACTATTTTCAGGACAAGCGAAACGGCGGATGGTTCTACAGCGTGGATGCAAGCGGCGCGCCGCTCGAGCGGCAAAAGGATCTCTACACGCATGCGTTCGTCGTTTTCGCGTGCGCGCATTACGCGAGGAAAAGCGGCTCGGCCGACGCCTTCGCGCTGCTCGATGAAACGTCGCGGCTCGTCGAAGCGCGCTTTTCGAGCGGCGGCGATCTGCTCAACGCCGTGCTCGCCGAGGATTTCGGCGCGACGATCGAAACGCCGCTGCAGAATCCGCTGATGCATCTCGCCGAAGCGTGGCTCGCCGCGCGCGAAGCGACCGGCGAGCCCGCCTACGACAAGCGGCTCGCGCAGCTCGCGCAGTCCGTCGCGGATGCGTTCGTGCACGAGCCGAGCGGCTCCATCGCCGAATTGCCGATGGGCACGGCGGGCAACCGGCTGGAGCCGGGCCACCAGTTCGAGTGGTATTTTCTGGCGCAGGGCAGCGCTCACCCCGCGTTCGAGGCGGCAGGGCTCAACGAACGGCTCGCGCGCGCGTTCGCGTTCGCGCAGCGGCACGGCGTGGACCCGGAGACGGGCGGCGTATATGCCGCCATCGACGAAGCCGGGCGCGTGATCGACGGCACGCAGCGCATCTGGGCGCAGACGGAATATCTGCGCGCGCTGGCCACCCGCGGCGACGCCGTCGGCGGGCAAATCGGGCGCTTCCGCGCGCGTTTCCTGCATGAAACGGGCTGGGTGGAATGCCGCTCGGCGACGGGCGAGATCGCGCGCGCCGAAATGCCGTCGACGACGCCGTATCACCTCGCGACGTCGTACGCGGCCTTGCCCGCTTGAGCCGGCTCAGGCGAGCTGGAACACCGAAACGGCCGCCTTCAGTTGCCGCGTCTGCTCGTGCAGCGACGACGCGGCCGCGGCGGCCTGCTCGACGAGCGCCGCGTTCTGCTGCGTCATCTCGTCCATCTGCGTGACGGCCTGATTGACCTGCTCGATGCCCACGCTCTGCTCCAGCGACGACGCGCTGATCTCCGCCATCATCTGCGTGACGCGCGAAATCGACGTCGATACTTCGCGCATCGCCGCGCCCGCGCGCTCGACGAGCACGGAGCCGTCGCTCACCTGCGCGACCGATTCGCCGATCAGTTCCTTGATTTCCTTCGCCGATTGCGCCGAACGCTGCGCGAGGCCGCGCACTTCGCCCGCCACGACCGCGAAGCCGCGGCCCTGCTCGCCGGCGCGCGCCGCCTCGACGGCCGCGTTGAGCGCGAGGATGTTGGTCTGGAACGCAATGCCGTCGATGACCGAGATGATTTCCGCGATCTTGTCCGAGCTCGCCGCGATGCCGCGCATCTTCTCGACGACGTCGTCCACCACGCCCGATCCGCGCGAGGTCGCGTCGAGCGCTTCGCCCGCGAGCGTGTTCGCTTCGCGCGCGTGCTCGGCGTTCTGACGCACGGTCGCGGTCAGCTCTTCCATGCTCGATGCGGTTTCTTCGAGCGAAGCGGCCTGATTCTCCGTGCGCGCGGACAGATCCGCGTTGCCGCTCGCGATTTCATCGGCGCCGAAGTTGATCGAATCCGACGTCTCGCGCACCGTTTTCACCGTATTGGCGACGCTCGCCTGCATGGTCGCGAGTCCCGCGAACAGACGGCCGATTTCGTTCGTGCCGCGATCTTCGATGCGCTCGCCGAGCCGCCCGTTCGCGATGCGCTCGAAATGGCGTCCTGCTTCTTCCAGCGGCTCGATCACGCCACGGCGCAGCGCGACGTGCACGAGCGCGATGCCCGCGACCAGCGCCACCAGAATCACGATGCCCACCGCGCGGAACCACGCGTAACGCGTGTCGATCGATGCGAGATAGCCGCGGCCCGCCTCATCGCCGAAATTGACGAAGTTCTGCTGTTCCGCGAGATAGCGGTCCTGGAAGCCTTGCGTCGGCTGGTCGAGGAACGCCTGAATATTGCCCGCGTCGAGATACTGCACAAGCTCGCTCAACGCCTTCGCATACTCGGCGTATTTCGCCTGCAGCGCGGTCATGCGCGCCGTATTTTCCTCGCCGGTCTTCGGCGCGTTCAGGAACGCCGCGAACGACTTGTCCGCGGCCGCGATCTGCTCGCGCGCGTGCTGGACGATCTCCGTCGGCTCCGTGCCGCCGCGCACCATGCGCGTGCCGGCGCGCGAGAGGTTGATGCGCGCATCCATCAGGTGCTGCGTGGTCTTGTTGACCGAGTTGACCTGCTTCAATGCGATATCGGACAGGCTGCCGACATCGTCATGGGTGCGCGAGAGGGACCAGAAACCGAGCCCTTCGGTCACCAGTTGAAAGAGACAGAACACGACGAGAACCGCGAGCAACCCCGATGAAACCTTGATCTTTCCGAACATCACTTGCACCTACGCTTTCCGAAATTGGGCCCGCCCATGCGGGGACAGTGCGGGTTTACGGCAAGCGGGCGGCAAAGCTTGAATCGTTTGCCGCGAAGTCGGGTCTACGCGAATGCAGGATCGCGCCGCTCCGGCGGAAACATCGTCGAAGGGGCGCGCATGCCGTCCGAAACGCACCATTGCACAATTTTTGCGTGACTTCCTTGCAGTGCGGGCGAACGCTTCCTATTGTCTTTGCAGGACGGCACCGAACCCACCCAAGGAGTGTCCGAATGGCCGAAATTGTCGATATCGCGCGCGGTGCGCTGAATGCGCAACCGTTCAGCGCCTTGCTCGGAACAAAACTGATGCAGGTCGATTCAGCGAGTCTCACGCTGTGCCTGCCGATCAGGGATGAGTTGAGGCAACAACACGGCTTCGTGCACGGGGGAGTGGTGAGTTATCTCGTCGACAACGCGCTGACTTTCGCGGGCGCGCTGCGGCTCGGGCCGAAGGTCGTCACCGGCGAATACAAGATCAACTATCTGCGCCCGGCCGTCTCGGGGACGCTGATGGCGCGTGCGCGCGTCGTCCATGCGGGCATGACGCAGGCGACCTGCCAGTGCGACGTATTCGTCACCGATGGCGGCGCCGAGCGGCTCGTCGCGGTCGCGCAGGGCACGATCACGCGCATCGGCGAAATGGCTGCCGAACCGGTTCTTCACGCCTGAATTCTTTCAATCCCGTCGTCCGAAACAAAAAACCTCGCCGCGGCGAGGTTTTTTGTTGCCCGCAATGCGTCGCGGCTACTGCGCCGAAACGGTCTTTTGCGTCTGCTCGCCGAGACCCTGAATGCCGAGCTTCATCGTCTGGCCGGCCTTCAGGAACACCGCGTTCGGCTTCACGCCCATGCCGACGCCCGGCGGCGTGCCCGTCGAGATGACGTCGCCCGGCTGCAGGCTCATCACTTTCGACAGATACGCGACCAGTTGCGCGACCGTGAAGACCATCGTCTTCGTGTTGCCGTTCTGATAGCGCTTGCCATCGACTTCGAGCCACAGATCGAGCTTCTGCGGATCGGCGACTTCGTCTTTCGTGACGAGCCACGGGCCGATCGGGCCGAAGGTGTCGAAGCCCTTGCCCTTGTCCCATTGCGTGCCGTGCTCGAGCTGCCACTCGCGCTCGGACACGTCGTTGATCACGCAATAGCCCGCGACGTAATCGAGCGCGCTGGCTTCGTCGACGTACTTCGCTTCCTTGCCGATCACCACGCCGAGCTCGACTTCCCAGTCGGTCTTCACCGAGTTGCGCGGGATTTCGACGTCGTCGTTCGGGCCGCAGATCGCGCTAGTCCACTTGCCGAAGATGACCGGCTCGGTCGGCACGGGAAGATTCGATTCGGCGGCGTGATCGGCGTAGTTCAGGCCGATGCACACGAACTTGCCGACGCGGCCCACGCACGGTCCGATACGCGGATTGCCGTCGACGACCGGCAGCGACGCCGGATCGGTCGCGCGCAGTTTCGCCAGGCCCGCTTCGGTCAGCGTCGCGCCGGCGATGTCGTCGACGACCTTCGACAGGTCGCGAATCCGGCCCTCCGCGTCCAGCAGACCCGGTTTTTCCTGACCCTTGGGGCCGTAACGAAGCAGCTTCATCTGGTGTGATCCTCCTGGTTCCGAAAAAGACTGGCGGACGGTCAGTTAGACCAGCCGCCATCGATGATATGAATCTGGCCCGTCGTGAACGACGATTCGTCCGAGCCGAGATAGAGCGCCAGCGCCGCGATCTCTTCGGCGCGGCCGACGCGTCCCATCGGCTGACGCGCGACAAACGCGGCCTGCACCTGATCGACGCTCGCGCCCTGCGCCTTCGCCTGCTCCGCGATGCGGTCCTTCAGCGACGGCGATTCCACGGTGCCGGGGCAGATCGCGTTGCAGCGGATGCCGCGCGTGACGAAATCGGCGGCGACGGACTTCGTCAGCCCGATCACGGCCGCCTTCGACGCACCATACACGAAGCGGTTCGGCACGCCTTTCACGCTCGACGCCGCCGACGACATGTTGATGATCGAGCCGCCGCCTTTTTCCAGCATCTTCGGCAGGAAAGCGCGAATCGTACGATACATCGCCTTGGCGTTCAGGTCGAACGCGAAGTCCCAGTCGTCCTCGCTCGCCTCGAGAATCGAGCCGGCGTGCACGAAGCCCGCGCAGTTGAAGAGCACGTCGATCGCGCCGATTTCGCCGGCCAGCGCGTTGATCGCCTGCGCGTCGCGCACGTCCAGCTGGTGGACCTCGAAGGGCTTTCCTGCGAGCGATTCCGTGCGGATGTCGGTGGCGATCACACGCGCGCCCTGCGCCGCGAAAAGCTCGGCCGTCGCGAGCCCGATGCCTTGTCCCGCCGCCGTGATCAGCGCCGTCTTGCCTGCCAGTCTTTGTACCATCTACCGCTCCAGTCGAAAGTGTTTTTGAGACATGCCCGGTATATCAGCCGTTTCAGAGGCGATAGAAAGCGCGGGCGTTCGCGCCGAAAATCGCGTCTTGTTCAGTTTTTTCGAGATGTGACGTGAGATTTCTGGCCGTGCTGTGCCACGCAGTGTAGCTGCCGTTCATGTCGAGCACGGGCCAGTCGCTGCCCCACATCAGCCGCTGCGCTCCGAATTGTTCGAGCAGATGCGCGACGTAGGGTTGCAGCGTCTCGTCGGTCCAGTTCGGATTGGCTTCGGTTGCAAGGCCCGAAAGTTTGCAATGCAGCTTCTGTGGGAGCTTCGCGAGTTGCGCGATACCATCGGCCCACGGTTGCCAGCCCGCGTCGATGCCATCGCGGATCGGCGGCTTTGCGCCATGATCGACGACCACGCGCAACGTCGGATATCGCGCCACGAAATCGATCAGGGACGGCACATGCCGCGCGAAGATCAACGCATCGAAGGCGAGATCGAGGTCGATCAGGCGCTCGATCGCATCCTTGCGAGGCGCGTGTCCGATCCACGTATCGTCGGGCAAGTCCTGCAGCATCGGACGCACGGCCTTGAACTTCGGTTCGCGCGCGAATTCGTCGATGATCGTCGAGGCATCGGACGAATCGAGCGGCACCCAGCCGACGACGCCCGCGATCGAATCGTCGCCGCGCGCGAGATCGAGCAGATAGCGCGTTTCCTCGATCGTCGGCGCGGCCTGAACGACGACCGTCTTCGAAACACCGGCCGCCTTGCGCAGCGGCGCGAGATCGTCGGGACCGAACACGCGATACAGCGGCCTCATGTCCGGCGTGAGCCAGCCATAATCGCCGCGCGCGGGGTCCCAATAATGTTGATGGGCATCGATGCTCACGTGAGTTGTCATCGCGGCACCGGCGCGTTCGCGTGAAGCAGGCCTTCGGCGCGCAATGCGTCCCAGAGTGCGTGCGGGACCGGCGTCGCGAACGATGCCGCGTTCTCGCGCACTTCATCCGGCGTGCGCGCGCCCATCAGCACCGTGGCCACGACTTTATGCGCATAAGGAAACTGGATGGCAGCCGCCGATAGCGCGACGCCATGCGCGCGACACACGCGCTCCAGCTTGCCGACGCGCTCGACGATATCCTTCGGCGCATCGCCGTAATTGAACTTGAGATCGCCGTGAGCGTCGGCATCGAGACCGCGCGCGAGGATGCCCGAGTTGAACGCGCCGCCGAGCAGAATGCTCACGCCGCGCTTCTCGCATTCGGGCAATAAATCGTCGAGCGTATTTTGTTCGAGCAACGTGTAGCGGCCGGCGAGCAATGCACAGTCGATGTCGAATTCGGCCATCGCTTCCATCACTGCCGCGCCTTCGTTCACGCCGAGGCCGACCGCTTTCACGCCGCGCGCCTGCTTCAGCTCTTCGAGCGCGCGAAAGCCGCCTTCATCGGTCAGTTGCGTCCAGTAGCGCGCGTTCTGCTCGCCGTGCGTGACGCGGCCGATATCGTGGATCAGCACGACATCGATATCGGTCATGCCGAGCCGCATCTGGCTGTCTTCGAACGAGCGGAGAATGCCGTCGTAGGTGTAGTCGTAGATCGCCTGAAACGGCAGCGGCGCGGCCCAGCCTTCGCTGCCGTCGTAGGGCGTGGTGCGCGGCACGAAGCGCCGGCCGACCTTCGTCGAGAGCGCGAACTCGCCGCGCGGATAGCGGCGCAGCGCGTCGCCCAGACGATGCTCCGCCTTCGTGTGACCGTAGTGCGGCGCGGTGTCGAAAAAGCGGATGCCGGCCTGCCATGCGGCATCGACGGTCGCGCGCGCTTCGTCTTCCGTCAGCTCGTGATACAGGCCGCCGAGCGGCGCGGTGCCGAGCGACAGCGCGGTCACTTCCAGCGACGTGCGGCCGATCGTGCGCCGGCGCGAGACTGCTTCGTGCGCGTGTGCGGTCATGTGCAAACCTCGATCAGTTTGTTTCGGAAGCCGCTCTCAAGCCGCCACAGTAACGCGTCCCAGGCCGCCCGGCAAACAGGCGGGGCCGACCGGTTCGAAGGTTTTGTAAGTCAGGATGAATTCCTGGTGCCCGAGCGCTTCGGATTTCGACGCCGCGCCCTCCGCCACCGCAACGGTCACATCGACGATCTCGCGGCCCACTTCGTCGAGCGTCGCGCGGCCTTCGAGGATGCGGCCCGCGTCGACGTCCATGTCGCCGGCCAGATTGCGATAGGTCGACGGATTCGCGCAGACCTTGATCACGGGCGATATCGCCGAGCCGACCACCGAGCCGCGCCCCGTCGTGAAGAGAATCACATGACAGCCGCACGCGATCAGCTCGCCGATCTCCGCGTTGTCGCTGATATTGGGAAAGCCGAAGCGCGGTTCGCCGTCCGGCACGACATCGAGCAGATAGAGGCCGCCCGTCGGCGGCACGTCGCCCGGCTTGATGATGCCGACGATCGGCGACGCGCCGCTCTTCGAATACGCGCCGAGCGACTTCTCTTCCTGCGTCGTCAGCCCGCCGTCCGCATTGCCGACGGAGAACGAGCCGTGGCCCATCGTCGTGTAATAGCGCGCGGCCTTTTGCACGCATTCGACGATCGCGTCGCCGAGTTCGGGCCGGGCCGCGCGCCGCTTCATATGAAACTCGCAGCCGACGAGCTCGCCCGTTTCCTCGAAGACGCAGGCCGCGCCCGCGTCGATGAACGCATCGAATGCGCGGCCCACTGCCGGATTCGCCGTGATGCCGCTCGTGCCGTCGGAGCCGCCGCAGATCGTGCCGACGATCAGTTCGTCGAGCGCCATCGGCACTTTGTGTTGCGCGGCGAGTGTCGCGCGCGTCTCGCGCACCCAGTCGAGACCGTTCTGGATCGTGCTGCGCGTGCCGCCTGTTTCCTGGATCGTCAGCACGGCGGCGGGGCGGCCGCTCGCGCGCACGACATCCGCGAGATAGTGCTTGTTCATGCTCTCGCAGCCCAGCGAAACGAACAGCACGGCGCCGACGTTCGGATGCGTGCAGATGCGCTCCAGCATCTTTTCGGCGTAGCTGTTCGGATAGCAGCCCGGGAAACCGATCAGATGCACCGGCGGTTCGGCTTGCGGATCGAAGGCATCGAAATCATCGAACGATGGACGGAAGTGCGCGACGATCTCGCGTGCGACGTGATGCGCGCATTCGACGAGATACGCCACCGCGACGACATTGCGGATGCCTTTCTTGCCATCGGGGCGAAGATAGCCTTGCAGTGCGGGACTGTTCATGACTGTTTTCTAGTGCTGTACGTAAGCGTGCCCGGCGTCGTGCGTATACGTCGGGATGTAGTCGCTTTCCAGATTGTGCGTATGCAGATGCTCGCCGCGTGCGATGTCGGCGCTCACATGGCCGATGATCGCGCCGTAACGCAGCACCTTGTCGTCCTTCGACAACGCGCATCGCGCGAGCTTGTGCGCAAGCTCGATGGTCGTCGCGAGCGTCACGGCCTCGCCTTCGATCATCAGCGTTTCGCCGGCGGGCAGGCGCGCGGCGGCGATCAGGCAGTTGTCTTCCGGACTCAGCAGAATGAGGCGCGGATCGGTTGTTTCTTGCATTATCGATATCTCAGGTTTGTGCTTCGCCACCCGCGAGCCGCGCCACCATCAGCGAGCCGAGAATGATCGCGCCGTAGATCGCCTGAATCCAGAACGAAGGAACTTGCGCAAGTGTCAGCAGGTTTTGCACGACGCCCAGCAGCAAAACGCCTGACAGTGCGCCGAGCATCGTGCCCTTGCCGCCGTCGAGCGAGATGCCGCCGATGACCGCCGCGGCGAACACCGTGAAGATCATGCCGTTGCCCTGGTTGGCGTTGATCGCGCCGACATAGCCCGTCACGATCAGGCCGCCGATCGACGCGAGCACGCTGCCCAAAACAAAGACGCCCCACGTGATGCGCTCGACTCGAATGCCCGCCGCGCGCGCCGCTTCCGGATTGCCGCCGATCGCATAGAGCGCGCGGCCGAGACGGTGATAGCGCAGCATGAACGCGGCAAACGCGAACGCCGCCGCCGCGAGCCAGACGGAGACCGGCAGGCCGAGCACGAGCGTCGTGGCGAGCGTGAAGAACGACGGCGGCATGTCGAACAGCGTGCCGCCCTTGGTCGCGCCGACGAGCATCCCGCGCAACACGATCAGCATCGCGAGGGTGACGATGAACGCGTTCAGCCGCAGCCGCACGACCAGGAAGCCGTTGATGAAGCCGATCGCCGCGCCCACCACGGCGATCGCGGCGAGCCCCGCCGCCGCGGGCCATTCGAGCCCGAAGCCCGCAGACGCTGCCGGCATCACGAGCATCGCGCCGACGGCAGGCGCGATGCCGACCGTCGATTCGAGCGACAAATCGAACTTGCCCGTCAGTACGATCAGCGACTCCGCGAGCACGACGAGCGCGAGCGCCGCTGATGCGCCGAGAATGCTGATCAGATTCGCCTGCGTCAGAAAGCTCGGGCTGACGAACGCGCCGATCGCGAGCAGCAGCGCGAGCGCGGGCAATAGCGCGAGATCGCGAAAACGCGCGAGTTCGATGCGCGGGCGCTGGCGTTGCATCGGCACGCCGACGATCGCGGGACTGGAAACGTCATGCTTCATGGAGACTCACTCCTTCGACGGATGCGATGAGTTCATGGTCCTGCCATCCGGCAGGAAATTCGGCGGCGATCGCGCCACGGAACATCACGAGGACGCGGTCGCAAGTGCGCAGGTCGTCGAGTTCGCCGGAGACGACGAGCACCGCCTTGCCTTCGTCACGCACGCGCTCGACGACGCCGAGCAGCGCTTCCTTCGATTTGACGTCGACGCCCGCGGTCGGATCGATGAGCACGAGCACGTTCGGATCGGTGGCGAGCGCGCGTGCCATCACGACTTTCTGCTGATTGCCGCCGGACAGACCTGACACTTCGTGCTCGGGACCAAGTGTCTTGATGCCGAGCGCGGCGATCATGCGTCGTCCGAATGCGTTTTTCTTCGCCGGCGACGCGATTCCGAAACGGCCAAGTGTTCGCGCAATGGTCATCGACGCGTTTTCCGCGACGGATTGCGTGAGCACGAGGCCCTCGCGATGCCGGTCCTTCGGCACACAGCCGACGCCGTTCGCGAGCGCGGCGGGCACGTCACCGGGCGGCAGCGCGCGGCCATCGACTTCGATCGTGCCCCTGCGTTGCGCCTTCAGCCCGGCGATGGCTTCCGCGACACTCGTGCGGCCGCTCGTCGTCGCGCCCGTGAGCCCGATGACTTCGCCGCGACGCACGTCGAAGCTGACGTCGGCGTAGTCGGCGCCGGCCAGGCCGGACACGGAAAGCGCGACGGATGCATCGGCGGGCAGCGGAGCGCGCGTCGCCGCATCCGCGACCGCGAGACCGCCCTGCTCGCCCGTCATCGCCTCGATCAGCTTGTCGCGCGGCAACGCCGAAACCGGCGCGCTGACGATATGCCGCGCATCGCGCAGCACGGTCACCGCCTGACAGATTTCATACACTTCCTGCAAGTGATGGGAAATGAATAGAAAAGTGACACCTTCTGTCTGCAACTCTTCGATACGCCGGAACAGACGCTTGATCTCTTCGCCGTCCAACTGTGCAGTCGGCTCGTCGAGGATGATGAAGCGCGCGCCATACGACAGCGCCCGCGCGATCTCGACGAGTTGCCGCGCTTCGACGGTCAGATCGCCGGCGCGGGCGTCCTCGCGCACGTCGATCTTCCAGTGATCGAGCAGCGCGCGGGCGTCGCGACGCATGGTGCGCCAGTCGATGACGCCACCGCGCCGGTGCTGCCGGTTGATGAACAGATTTTCGGCCACCGACAACTCGCGGATGATCGTCGAATGCTGATAGACGCATGCGACGCGCTCACGCCACGCGTCGCGATCCGCGATCGGCGGCGCGGGCTCGCCGCCGAAGCGGATCTCACCGGCGTCGGGCTTGCGCAGGCCGGTGATCATCGAGACGAGCGTCGACTTGCCCGCGCCGTTGCGCCCGACGAGCGCATGCGATTCGCCGGGCAGCACGCGCATCGTGACGTCGGCGAGCGCGGCGGTCGAGCCGTAGCGCTTCGTCAAGCCCAAGGCCTCTACGACGGGCGCGCTCATTTCAGCGTGTTGCCCCAGAGGGACTTGTCGTCGACGTTGGCCTTGGTCACGAGCGGCGCGGGCAACTGATCCTCGAGAATGCCGGGCGCGCGCTGGACGATCGTGCTGCCGTGATCCGTCGGGCCAGGCTTGAACGTCTGTCCGGCGAGCGCCGCCTTGATATAGAAGAGACCGTACTTCGCGTAGAGATCGGCGGGCTGCGAGATGGTCGCGTCGATTTCGCCGCGGCGGATCGCGTCGTATTCCTGCGGGATGCCGTCATTGCTCACGATCACGATGTGCTTCTGATCGCCTGCCTTGACGAGCAATTGCTTGCGGCGCAGCGTTTGCAGCGTCGGCGACAGATAGACGCCGCCTGCCTGCATGTAGATGGCCTTCACATCTGGATTCGCGGTCAGCAGGCTGTCGAGCGCGGTCGCGGCGGCGTCGCCTTTCCAGGCGGCCGGAATCTCGAGAAGGCTCAACGACGGATATTTCTTCAGGCACGCGCGAAACGCCTCGGAGCGGTCGCGCCCGTTCACCGACGCCAGATCGCCCATGATCTGCACGACCTTGCCCGACTTCACGTGCTCGCCGATGTATTCGCACGACTTCGTGCCGTACGCGCGGTTGTCGGCGCGCACGACCATCGCAACCTTGCCCTGCGTCGGCGCGACATCCACCGCGACCACCGGCACGCTCTTCGCCGACGACGCATCGAGCGCCCGGCTGATCGCCGCGGAATCCAGCGGCCCGACGACGATGCCCCGCGCGCCCAGATTCAGCAGATTGTTCATGTCGGTGATCTGCTGCGCGGGATCGCCGTTCGAATTGACGGGCGCGAGGATATCGAGGCCCATCTCCTTCGCGTACTTCGGCAGGTAGTTGTTGTACGACTGCCAGAACGGCGATGTCAGCAGCGGCAAGCCCAAGCCGACTTTGCCGCTCTCGGCGGCATTGGCGAGGCCGATGGTGCCGATCGCAGCGATGGCGACGGCGAGTTTCCGGGTGAAGGTCATGCGTTTGTCTCCTGATGTGTCGGCCGGCGTTGGCGCGTTCGCGCCTTGCTCCGGTCCGATGCACTAGTGATTGCTGTTCTTCGTGATTGCAACGTGGGGTGCTACGGAAACTGTCGATGCACTAATTCATCAGTGAACGTATTATTCATATACGCACAATTCGAAGTCAAGAACGGCGTGCCACGAGACCGATCGGTAGTTTCCCTAGCCGGTTTTTCGCGAGCTGCATCGGCGTTCGCTGACAGAAGGCTTAAACTCGGCGCGAATTCATGAACCGACCCAGACTGCATATGGACGTGGAAGACAACGACGCCGATCGCTATCGCGCGCCCGCGCTCGACAAAGGGCTCGATATTCTGGAATTGCTGTCAGAACAGAAGTCGGGACTCACGCGCGCGGAAATCACGAAGATGCTCGGACGCAACGCGAGCGAGATGTATCGGATGCTGGAGCGGCTCGTCGCGCGGCAGTACGTCGTGCGCTCGCCCGAGGGCGATCGTTATTCGCTGAGCCTTAAGCTCTACGCGCTCGCGCATCGTCATCCGCCGATGAACCGGCTCATCGCCGAAGCGCTGCCGACGATGCAGCGTTTCGCCGACGCCGCCGAGCAATCGGTGCATCTCGCGGTCTACGATCGCGGCAATCTGCTCGTCATCGCGCAAGTGGACGGCCCCGGAACGTGGGGCATTTCGGTGCGGCTCGGCTCGCGCGTCGGCTTGATCGATACGGGTTCCGGACGCGTGATGCTCGCCTTCCAGAGCGACGAGCAACGCGAGCACATGCTCGCCGAACACACGAAGGTCAAAGGCGAACTCGCGCTCGATCGCGCGGTGCTCGACGCCGATTACCGGCAGATTCGCGAACTCGGCTATTCGAAGAAAGACAGCCAGCAAACGTTCGGCGTGACGGACGTGACCTATCCGCTGCTCGGGCCGTCCGGTCAGGCGATCGCCGCGCTCACCTGCCCGTTTATGCGGCGGATCGATGAATACGTCGCGCCGTCGATCGACGATGTCATGACGTTGCTGAAAGAAGCTGCGGCATCGCTTTCCATGATGCACGACTGAACAGCGCGCGCTTCGCGCGTTAGAATGGCGGCCCTCTCAAAAAGGCGGCGCGCCGCAACGCGTGCCGCCGTGTTCAATCCGACGCATTCCCGATGGCGAAACTCCTCTCCGACTCCGAATTCCTCCGCTTCACCGAACTCCAGCAAAAGCAGGCGAACTTCACGATCACAACCGACGAAGCCGACGAGCTGCGCGAGATCGTCGCGCGGGCGCAAAAAAAGCGCGACGATCGCGCGGCCGCGATGCAGGCGATCGAAACGTATATCGCGCAATTCGACATCACGCCCGATGAGCTTTTCTCAGCCGAGCAGATCGCCGACGCGGCGCGCACTTTCGGGCTGATCCCCGCCGCAAAGAAGGAACGCACGCTTCCGCCGCAACTGACACACAACGGCAAGCCGTATCAGTGGACATCGCGCGCACTGCCCGACGACATCCGCGTGCCGCTCTTCGAAGCGTTCACGTCGGGGCAATCGGTGAAGCCATTCATCGCGACGTTGAAGGACACGTCGCGCTGCGCGCTGACCATCGCACGGCTCGAAAAGGAAACGGGAAGTACGTACGCCGAAGCATTGCTCGACGAGCTTTCGCTGACGCGCCCTCAGATCGACGACGCGCTCGCCAGACTCGCGGCCTAATTTTTGTGCGGCTGCGACGGCGCATCGCATAGCCGCATCCTGAAGCCGACGACACCCGGGTCTTCGGTCTTCGTCAACTCGAAACCGGCATTGCGCGCCAGCGCGATCATGCCGGCGTTCTCGCGCAAGGCTTCACCGATCATCCAGCGCGTACCGCGCTGCTTCGCATAGTCGATGATGCGCGACAGCAGCAGCGATCCCAAGCCCCTGCCCTTCATATCCGAGCGCGCGGCGACGGCGAATTCGGCGGTCTCGTTGTCCGGATCGGCGATTGCCCTAGCGACACCGAGCGTTTCGCCCGTGCCGTCGCCATTTGCCCGCGTGACGATCAGCGCCATTTCGCGGTCGTAGTCGATCTGCGTCATGCGCGCGAGTTGCGAATGATCGAAGCTGCGAACGGCGCCGAAGAAACGCAGACGCAAATCTTCGGCGGTATTGGCGGCGACGAATGCGGCATGCGCTTCTTCGTCCTCGGGGCGAATCGGCCGCACGGTGACGCGCATTCCACGCCAGTCGAGCGTCTCTTCGAGGCTGCGCGGATACGGCACGATTGCAAGTGGCTTGCGATGCGCGCCCAGCGTGAGTTGCGGTTCATGAACGGCGACCGCATCCCGCGTCACGCGCAGAGTCAGGCGCAACGCGACGATTTCTTCGATATAGCAAACGAGTTGCGACAGCGCGGTCAGTGCATTGAGCAGCGTCTCGGCAGGCAGTTCGCGCGAGCGCGGCGAGCGCATGACGAGATCGCGCGAAAGCACGGGATTGAGCGGCGGCAGCGCGAACTCGTGAAGTGCGTCCGCGAGGCCGAGGGCGCCTTCGGCCCTGAACTCGAACACCGGACCGAACACGCGATGGTTGAGCAGCCGCGTCTGAATCTCGACCGCATCGGTCGTGAGCGAGTCGGGCGGTCCCGGCTTCACTGTTATGCCGAAGCGGGCGAACACGCGCGCCGCACGTTCGCCATCCAGTTCGGCGATGCCGTTTCCGAGCGCATTTCGAATCTCGCATTGCGCGGCGTCGATGTCCTCCGGGATATCGGCGGGAAGGCCGTCGGGCGTTTGCATCAGCAACTCACGGCCTTGCCGGAAATCGACGAGGCGCGCGAAGCCGCGCGCGAGCCGGTGCGGCGTCGAATGCACGGGAATGCCGTTCGCGTGGAGTTCATCGCGCGTGGCCGAATCGGCGCATCCGAAAAAGCACGCGAGCAATCCGCGATAGGCATGACGCCGCTCCGCGATCAGCGTGCGCGCGACTTCGGCGACGGGCGCACTGTGCGTCGGCGCATGCACCACGAATACGGTGCCGGTCTCTCGATGCGATGCGAGGGCTTCGAGCGCAGCGCCGAAATCCGCGGGCGTGGCATCGTCGCCGAGAAGAAGTGGGTTGCCCGCGCGTGCCCGAGGCAGCGCTGCGGCCACGGCGTCGCGCGCGGCTGTCGGCCATTGCGCGAGGTCGTCGCCCGCGGCGCCGAAGGCGTCCCGCGCGAGTGCAGCGACTCCGCGATCGCTCGTGATGACGGTCGCAACATCGCTCGCCGCGACGCGGCCGATACCGAGTGTTTCGATTTCGTCGAGCAGATCGTCGAGAGCATCGACGCGGACAAGTCCCGCGCGTCGGAAGGCTGCGCCATAAAGACGGTCAAAGGGATCGTCGCGGCCGGTGCGCAGTATGAGCACAGGTTTGTTTCGCGCGGCGGCCCGTGCGGCGGACATGAACTTGCGCGCCGATCGGACAGTTTCGATGGCGAGCAGGATCGCGCGCGTCGATGCATCGCTCGCGAGGAAATCGAGGATGTCGCCGGAATCGACATCGGCCTCATCGCCGAGTGCGACGATGCGCGAGAAGCCGAGCCCGCGGGCACGCGCCCATCCCAGCACGCCGTTGGTCAGAGCGTTCGATCCGGATACCCACGCGACACCACCCGATTTGACGCTGCATGCGGGCGCGCCGAGACATGCGCCGATTGCAGGCGTCACGACACCGAGACTGGCAGGTCCGATTATGCGCACGAGGAAAGGACGGGCGGCCGCGAGTGTGCGAGCGGTCCATTTGTCCGCGTCGTCTGCTGAAGGGAGCAGTTTGTCCTTCAATGCGGAGCCACCACGCTGCTTCGCCTCACCGACGATCACGACGGCTTTCGTGCCCCTTCGGCCCAGGCGCTCGACGAGATCCGGCCAGGTATGAGGGCGTGTGCAGAGCACCGCGACATTCGGTGCTTCGGGCAAGGCATCGACGTCGGGATAGACGGGTTCGCCGCCCAGCGACTCGTGCTTCGGATTGACAGGCCACAGAGCGCCGGTGAATCCCGCGCACTGAATACGTGCCCATACCATCTCGCCGATGCTGCCCGCACGCGAAGAAGCGCCCACGACGGCAATCGACTTCGGCGCGAACAGGATATCCAGATTGCGAACGGTCATGGCGGCTCCGGCACGAGCGGCAGTGGGGTCAGCGCTTAGGATAGGCGATTTTGTTCTGAGGATGATGACGGGCGCCCCTCTGACGCACCGGCGATGACTTTATGCGCATAAAGATCACGGGACGTCCGCCGTCGCATGTTCGCTTCCGACGCTGTGCGCGCAGGCTTGGGGCGACTTTATGCGCATAAACCTCGGCCAAATGGCCAGCGATGGTCACTTGTTGTGGATTAACACTGGAAAAATATATACGCCGATGTAGAATTCAACGGACTTCAAAATTCGGAGCAAAACGTGGCGGCGGAAATCATAGCGATCACGCAGCAGAAGGGCGGCGTCGGCAAAAGCACGATTGCGATGCACCTCGGTGCAGCCTTTCACGAAAAGAAGAAGCGCGTGCTCGTCGTCGACGCCGATGGTCAGAACACGCTGATCCATTGGTCGAGCGCCGCATCGGACGGCACAAGCGGAATTCCGTTTCCCGTCGTCAATCTCTCGGAGGCTGGCGGGCAGATCCACCGCGAGATCAAGAAGTTCGTCAACGACTACGACATCATCGTTGTGGATTGCCCTCCGTCGATCACCGAGAAGGTTTCCGGCGTCGTGCTGCTCGCGGCGAGCGTCGCCGTGATCCCCACTTCATCGTCGCCTGCGGACTATTGGTCGAGCGTCGGCCTCGTCAAACTCGTGCAGCAAGCGCAAGTGATGAACGAAGATCTGCGCGCCGTCTTCCTCCTCAACAAGACGGAAGAGAAGCGGATGCTCACACGCGAGCTCAAGGTGGCGCTCGAAGAGCTCGGCTTCCCATTGCTGAAGACGCAGATTCCTACGCGCGAGTGCTACAAGCAGGCAATGGCGCTCGGGCTGACCGTGCTTCAAATGACCGATCGCGGCTCACGCCTCGCTGCAGCGGAGATCCGCGCGGTGGCCGATGAGATCCTCGGCATGCTCTCGTGACTTTATGCGCATAAAGGACCCTGAATGAAACCGTCCCAGTTTGCCAAGGGCTTCAAGGCTCGCCCCGATTCGACAAGCAGCGAGAAGCGCACGGCGCTCGACCGTCTCAATGCGATCGATGGCATCGTCGATATTCAACACGTCGGGCAGGCTGCGGCGAACGGCCGATCGAGCGCGTTCATCGCCGAGGAACCCGGTGATACCAATGCCGGACCGGAGTCGGACGACTATCGCATGTGGAGGCGTGCGAACCGCTACACGACGGGGCAAGTGATCGAACTCCCGCTCAAGGCGATCAAACCCAGTCCGTTCAACCCGCGCCATTTTTATCTTAAGACCTCGATCGCGGAGCTGGCTGTCAACCTTGCCAAGCAGGGCCAACAGCAAGCGATTCACGTTATTCCGGACTACGAGAACCCAGGCACGTTCTTCGTCAGCGATGGCGGCCGGCGCGTGCGAGCACTGAAAGAGGCGAACAAGGAAACCGTCAAGGCGGTGGTCGTCGACCTGCCGATCGGTATTCAGAGTTACAAGCTGGGCTACGATCTGAACGTTCAGCGTGACTCGCAGACAGTGTTCGACAACGCCGTGGTCTGGCGACGCTTCCTCGACGAGCAGCATTTTCAGAGCCAGCGCGAACTGGCAGATCATCTGGGCCTCGACGAATCGACGATCGCGGTGGCCTTGTCCATCGCGAAGCTTCCTGAGAACGTGATGCACGAGATGGTCGCGCGGCCCGACCGATTCGGCTCGAACATGGCCTATCAGATCGCCCGCTACCACGCCGCCCGCGGCAGCGACGCCACGCTGCGGCTCATCAACAAGATCACCTCGGACGATCTGAGCACAAGGCAGGTCGCCGATATCGTCAAAGGCCGCGCGAGCGCTCAGGAAGCACCGAAGCCGCCGAGTCGTCAGCGATATGCCCAGCGTCTCGAGATCAAATTGGATGGCGTCTCGGTCGGCGATCTGAAGTCATACGGCGAAGATCGGCTCGAATTGCGGTTGCGCGGTTTGTCGCGCGAGAAGCGCGATGAGTTGCTGCATCAAATCGAAAAGATGCTTCAGGCTGTCGAGACCAAGCAGTGATGCAATGAACGGTCGCCGAGGATTTTTCGGCGGCCGCATTGATTGAGATTTTCTTCGTCGAAAAGCATTGCGGGCCTGCCTGCGGTTTCGGCCGGCCGCGAAGAATCAGCGCGACTGACTCAGCGTAAAGGCCAGCAGGTCGCCATCCGTGGGCTCGCCCCACGTCTTACGAGCCAGCCAGTCGAAAAACGAGGTTTCGGCGAGTTTCGAATCCAGTCCGCGCTTGCGCCAATCATCGCGCATGTGCGTGCCGAGTCCCGGCAGTACATCGTCCTCGAAGGACTGACGCGCGAGTTCCCGTTCTTCCTCACCTTGTTCGTCGTACAGCACGCGCGCTTCCTTGCGGCGGTAGGCCGAAAATTCGCTCAACAAGCGAGCTTTGAGATCGTCGGCGCCTGACACGGCTGCGGGCGTTCGTGAGGCGGCACCGCTCGCGGCGGGCGGCAGCGCCTCCACCGGCGGCGCATAACCTTTCTTGAGCGCGTCCTTGAAGAGCGCTGCGGCACTACGAACCGGCGGCAACGACGTGCTGCGCATGCGCTGTTCAGTCATCTGCAGTGCAGCGCGGATGCGATTTTCCTCACTGTCGGCATATAAGGTCTGAGCGTCCTTCAGTGGAATGCCGATCTTCACCATCCGATCCACCAGCGTGCTATCGAACACATTCGGATGTTCATCGAGCGCGAGCATCGGCTGTTTGCGCTCGGTCACGCGGAACTGAATTTCCGCCACGCGCCGCCCTTCGCGATGCTCCACCAGTTCGACGAAGATGTTCGTCACTGCATTCACTTCAGCGATCGCGGGACGAAGATAATCGCGCTTGAAATATTTGTACTCGCGCTTGGCCTCGTCGCCGGCTTCGGTATCGGGCGTACCCGACAGAATGGGCCGCCACCACTCCCATGTTTCGCGCATCGTCAGATGACTGGGATTGGTGAGATAGCGAACGCAGATCTCGTAGAGTGCAAGGCCAGCACTGCTACGCAACTGGCTCTGGAACTGCAGGCTCAAGCGTGCGTACTGGACGGGATCGAGCAGCTTCTTCTTGATCTTGGGTGCAAAGGAGAATTCGACCCAAACGCGGCGCGTCGTCGGATCTTCGAGAATTTCGGCATCGGCGATCAGCGTCGAAATGCCCCATTTTCGACCGG
The DNA here is from genome assembly GCF_905220305.1 of Caballeronia sp. J97. NCBI lineage: Bacteria > Pseudomonadati > Pseudomonadota > Betaproteobacteria > Burkholderiales > Burkholderiaceae > Caballeronia > Caballeronia sp. J97. The sequence continues at coordinate 54,640 of NZ_CAJMZL010000028.1, forward strand.
GCTTCTGACTCGACGTGCCGGTGCTCCACTCGACCTGCACCGACACCATGCGACGCAAATGTTCTTTGACCAGCGCGGTATCGTTCGAGTCGAACGCAGAGTTTGCGACGATATCCGACAAAAGTGCGCGATACGTGTCGCCTGATTCATCCGCCTGCTGAGCAACTGCGAGGAGCACGTTGAACAGCTTTCTCGTGAGAAGCGTGATCTTGCCGCTTTTCGGCTGGATCGCAATGGCTTCGACTGCCTTGCGCAATTCCGCCGAACTCGGGCTGACTACGTCGGTTTTCTTCGCGCGCTTGGTGGCCATGAAATGGTCAAGATCGATATTGCGAGAAAGAATACCGATTGGGGTGAAACCCGTCTATAGGGGTGTCTTCACCGTACAGGGGTGATCCCGGCACCGGCGGGACGGCTCACTGCGGTGCGTTCCCGTAAACGCTCACCACTCACCGATCGCCTTCGTCCCATTCGTGTAATGTCCGCGCGGGTAAACGGATTGCGGCCTTTTTTCCACGCGATGCCACGAGCGGACAGGCGTCCCGAAAATGCTCACCTCAAAAAATTTTCGATGAAACGTCGCGATGTGGCGTGCCCGAGACAGGGCTAGGTTGACTACATTTTCTCGCAGCAAGAGGCCTTCTGGTGCGAATACTTCGATGAGCGGACTCACTCGTAAACCGAACCCGTCTTGCAATTCCCGGAAACACTCACCTTAGACAAGCTGTTCCACGCGACGAGCCTTATTCTTGGGCCTGCAGTGACGCAATCGTGCATCGAGGCTCTCCCGCAAAGACTCACCTTTCACAAATACCGACACCTTGGCGACTGATCCCGAAAGGGCTCACCTCAACTCCCGTAAAGACTCACCCTTTACCGTCCTTGATAAAAAAATCCGCCGTTCCAGGCACTTATATCGCTTTCTTCACATACTTGTGAGCCGATGTGTTCCCGCAAACCCTCACCGATCGCCCGATCGGCACATCCTCCTCTGGAAGCGGCCGCTCCCGAATTCCCTCACCACCCGCAGACCGGAACAACATGGGTTCGAGCTATCCATATGTTTTCACTGCATTTTTACGTTCAGGTCCAGTTTCGGTCAGCGCGAACGATCTCGATGACGCGAATCCTGGTCCCGTATTTCCTCACCATTCCCCAGCGACTGATGGGCAAAACTGCAGAAACGGTCTGCGTCTCTGTTCCCGTAAAGACTCACCTCACGCCAATTTCGACAACGTGAGTGAGACAAAGACGATCCACGCGGTATTCCGGGATTATTTATTCCTCCCGGAAACCCTCACCTATAGACATGTTCCGATGAAATTCGCGGTCCAACGGGGCTTTCGACCCCGGGAAAGCTCACCTTTGTCTCCGATTTTTCCCTGAAAAAGCTCACCACTCGGTAAAAACAACCTGAAAAACAATATAAATCCGGTGTTTCGCAGATTCCCGAAAATTCTCACCTTCGGTCAATGACTCATCGACAGACGCCTTCCACTTGTCAATGCTCACGCGGAAGTGCGTTCCCGAATTCGCTCACCCTCGTGTTTTCAACGACTCCCGAACCCGCTCACGAAACCTCCTGTGCCTACTCACCGACGATCCCGAAGCTCGTCACCGATGTCTCCCGCAGGTCTTCACCATAGCTCCCGTACCATCTCACCCGATAGCCCGCAAACCCTGATGGGATAAGGCTTTAGCGTGGCGTTAACGTTGTTAACAAGGTTCAAGGGTGTTTACTTCTAACACTCTCAAACGTCGATGTGCTTCCCTGTAAAAAGTCACCACTGACTCGAAACACGTGAAACAACAGCATGTCGACGAAATACCGCTAAAATCCAAGCCTAATCATAGGCTTGCAGATACTTCCTCAGGATGTTTCACGAAAGGTGCTGCGAGAGGTCGGTAATATGAGCAGCAAGACGCAAAGTGGTTTGATATTAGCCCGCCTGCACGCGCTTCAACCAAATACGTAACGTTCAACACGTAAAACGTTATGATTGTGATGTTGAACTGTCTATTTCCCAGCCATGGACCAGCATACCCGCGACACACTACGCCAAGAAATCGATGCGATGCGAGCGGCCGGCGCGCGACGACAGGACCTTTCGCAGCACGCATGCAAGCGACTTTTCTTCGACCTCGGTATTCGACCGTCGGTGACCACTGTCCGGGAACTCACTCAAACCGGCAGCGCGAGCGACATCCCGAAAGATATCGAAGCCTTCTGGACCGATTTGCGCTCGGCGCTACATGTGCGTATCGACGCTGGCGCCATACCGGAGTCACTGCAAGAACGCGCGGGAGAACTGCTGGCCGCGCTCTACGACGAGGCGCAAAGGCTTGCGCGATCCGCCCTGAAAGACGACAAAGCACGTCTCGATAGCGCTGTCGAAGCCGCGCAAGCCCAAATTCGCGATGCCGAAATCCGCCGGGAGACGATCGAACAAGCTCATCAGCGTGCGGAGGCGCGCGCCGAAGCAGGTGCTGCACGAATCTCCGCTCTTGAGGCAGAGTTGAAGGCGCTGCGAAGTCAGGGGGCGGACGCTCAGGCCGGTTTGCGCGAAGTCATCATCCGCTGGGAAAAAGAAAACGAGGCGCTGTCCGACCGCTTGCAGTCGGAGCAGGATGGCGCCGCGCGGTTGCGCGACCGTGTCGACCAACTTCAGGGCGAACTGCGTCACAACACGGAACACTACGCCCAGCAGATCAAGGACGCCGTCAAGGAAGCCGAACGACGCGTTCACCCGATGCTGGTCGAACTCGACTCGCTGCGCGGCATGGCCGCCACCTATCAGACGGGCGCCCGCGAGGCGAGCCAGAAAGAATTCGATTTTATTCAACAACTTAGCGCGGCAAGAAGCCGTGCGGACCGGCTCGAGTCGCAGGTACGCGCGCAATCCGACGAAATCGATGCCCTAACTTTCGAGCGCGACGCACAGCGCATCCAGTCCGGCGCGAGCGCCGAAGTCGGCGCGCTGATCGCGTCGCTGGCGGCGCGGGGACGTCTCAGTGCCACCGAGATCGCCGGGCTGGGCACGCAAGTGGATGCGCACGTCGTAGCGCCGGCAGTCTGTCCGGCATGCGAGGCTGGCGAACCGGAGTTGCAGCGTCACGAAGACGAATACGAACTTTCCTGCCCGAACTGCGAACGGACGTCGGGCGTGGCGATATCGAAGCTCGCTGCCGTCGATGGATTCCTGCGATCGGCGCGCGTGAGCGCCTCCTGATCGCGTTGCCCAACGGAAATCGTCAAAGGTGAGAATTTTCGGGATCGCCGACGGAGCCGGACAGGTCCGGGTCAGACTTCCCATCGGCGCGCGCCCGGGCGATATCACGTTCCCGTATTTGCTCACCCATCCATTCCTGCCATGCGCGATGCAGCCGGTGCACGGAGATCGTCTGCTGGAATCCGAGCCACTGTCCGACGCGGTCCGGGTCCGTTCCGTCTTCGAACAACTCCGCGGCGTAGGTATTGCGCAACGTTTGCGGACTCGCCCGTGCCACGCGAGACGCGCCGATGCCCGACGCGGCCACGACCGCATCGATCGCCCGCAGCATCGTGGCCTTGTGCATGGAGCGTCCCGACGGCGCGGCCGGAAACAGCAGTTCGCCTGCGAGACCTGCTGCCTTGCGCTCGCTAATCCAGTCGTCGAGCAAGTCCACCGCGAACGGTGCGAGTCGCGCTTGCCGGATCAACAGCGGATTCGCGGCGTCGACGGTCAAGTAAGGCGCGCCCGCCGCGTAGCAATCCACGGTCAACTGCGCCGCCTCGCCCGTTTTCACACCGCCGCCGAGAAAAACAGCGACCAATGCCCGGTCGCGCCGCTCGCGCCAGCGCTGTCCGGCCGGCACCGCGCCGATCGGCGCAAACAGATGCGCGACGAGTAGCGCGCGCTCGTCGTGCGTGAGAAAGCCGGTCGGCTCGTTGTCGCGTGCTTTGCGCCATGCCGCGTCACCGTCTTGGGCGATGAATCGCGCCGGATTCGTCGCCGCGGATTCCACTTCCCGCACGTGATCCAGCACGCGCTCGATCAACCGCAGGTAGCGCATGCGCTGAGGACGGCGAATATCCAGTTGCGCGACGAACTGCTCGATGACCGGACGTTGCACCGTGTGCAGGGTCGCGCGCTTCGCGGCCAGCCATTCGAGAAAATTTCCCCATTGCGCACGATACACATCGGCCGATGACGCCCTGAACGATTGCTGGGCGAGCCATGCATCGAACGCGGCGTGCGGATCCGCCTGCCAGTCGGCGCGCTGTTGATCGAAGAGATCGGAAGTGTTCGGCATAGAGTTCGAAGGCACGTTGCCCGCTGTATTGCACTGCGCACAGGGTCGGGCCTCGGGCGCGTGGCGTCAAGCGCGAGTGTTCGTCCAGGTGTCGATAACCGTCTTTCCGCGCGGGCGCTTCGTCGAATATACGGCTTCCTGCCATCTACAAACACTTGAGTCAAGAGGAGTGGGCGATGGCCCAGCAATCCTTGAAGGCTTACGTCTATGGGGTCGCCTTCGCGGTGGCGGGTAGCGTCGGCACGCGCTGTCTCGTTTTGTTGCTCACGAATCACGACGACAAACCGCTTTTCCTCGCGGCTACGTGATCAGTAAGAGAAGGATGTTGAGGTGTCTCGCGCCGCGTGCCAGGACGACAAGGTCGATGCGCGTTCCGACGCAGACACGGCAGCGGACTTTGCGCCGTTAAGCAATTCGATGCGAGGAGATGAACCAGGGCACGCGGGCCTTGACGCGTGCCGGATCGACGTGTCAGTGCGCAGCGATAACCGCTTGCGGTCGGCTCTGTCGTGCGGCGCGTTCGTAGGCGTCCACAGCGAAGGCAAAAACAGCGGGCAACGCGTCCGAAGATGCGACATCGACTACGTCGTCGGTTTCGGGAAAATGAAAGTCGTCGGGACGCGCGAACAGTTCGCGCAGTGCGGCTTCATGTCGTCCCGCAAATCCGAGGTCTGCTACGGCCTCGGCCTCGATTGCATGCAACAGCCGCCAGGTCAGGGGAACGCCTTTATCAATATACCGCCCCGCGATCTGACGCGTGATGCGCTCGAGGTCACGTACAGCACGGGCAAACTGCCTTCTGCTTAGATTTTCACCATTCGACTCCATGATTCACCCCTTCCCAACCGGTCTTATTGTACTGTACAAATATACAGTACTTGTTGCAATGAAAATAGCGTCGCGCTAGCCGGTTCGGGTGTATGTGCGATTCCGCCTACGTGCGATTCAGACATGCGCCGCTATGCGCGTCGACGAACGAAGCGCATCGTTGAGCCATGCTTGGGAATTCTCCTGAGCGGAACGTGCAGGGGCGTTTCTGCGTTCGTTCGACGGCACCGCGCGGCCGACAGCGCTGTAAATCACGGGAGAACTGAGATGAATAAGGATCAAGTCGAAGGCGTTGGCAAGCAGGTCAAGGGCAAGATCAACGAGGGCGTCGGCAAAATGACCGGCGACAAGGCTCAGGAAGCGAAGGGTGATCTGCAGCAGGCTGCGGGCAAGGTTCAGAAAGGCGTGGGCGATGCTCGTGAAGAACTCAAGGACAGCGTGAAGAAGAATCCGTAAGACGTGAAAGACGGCGCTGAAATGCTGGCGCCGATTGGAGCGGGACGTACGCGACGTGCGTCCCGCTTTTCTTTGAGCCGGCGTGCCAAGTGCCGGAATTTATGCGCATAAAGGTGCCTGAGCGGGCCGCACGTCAGCCGTGAATGACCACGAGCAGCGCCTTGGCATCTGCCCGTCCCACATTGCGGATTGCATGCGCTTCATCCGCGGCATACCGCGCAGTCTCACCGGCTTTCAGACGACGCGTCGCGCCCGAAGCATCCACTTCGATCGAACCATTTAGCACCGTCAGATGCTCGCGCGTCCCGGGCTCGTGCGCATTCGACGTGAGCGCGGCGCCCGACTGAAGCGTGAGCTCGTACCACTCGAATTTCCCGGCAAGTTCAATCGGGCCCCAGACGCGCAACTGATAGCCACCATTGTCGCCGCTCAAGGTCGGTATCTCGTGCGGGCCGGCTACGCGAATTGCTTCGACGGGCCTCTGCTGCGCGAACAATTGATCGAGGCTGATGCCGAGCGCGTTGGTCAGTCGCCAGGCGACCGCGATCGTTGGATTGGCCTTGTCACGTTCGATTTCCGACAGCATCGACTTCGATACCCCCGCCGCTCGCGATAAATCGTCGAGCGTCAGTTTCCGTTCATTGCGCAACCGCTGAATGATTTCCCCGACCCGCGGCGGTGTCGCGCCTGCGCCTGCGAGGTCACCCGTCTTTCCTTCTGAACCCGAGCTTGCCATGAATCCATCAATCCCTTAAAGTGTTCGGCATATCGGAAATAGGTTCGAAATATCGAACATGTCCGATGCGATGAATGCACTATAACAGGGCTAAGGACCGCGCGGGCAGGCAGCAAGCGCGCGGATTGCATGAGCAGCCACGAACAAGGATTGCGATGAAAGACCGATACCTCTCCCACCTCCGCTCGACGCTCGACGAAATTCGCGCCGCGGGGTTCTACAAAACGGAGCGCGTCATCGCGAGCCCGCAGTCATCGGACATTCGGCTCGCGAACGGAAGCGGCGTGCTGAACTTCTGTGCAAACAATTATCTTGGCCTTGCTGACGATCGTCGCCTGATCGAAGCCGCGAAGGCCGGTCTCGATGCCGATGGCTTCGGCATGGCGTCCGTGCGTTTCATCTGCGGCACGCAGACCGTCCACAAGGAGCTTGAACAGGCGATCGCGCAGTTCCTCGGCACCGACGACGCGATTCTCTATTCAAGTTGCTTCGATGCGAACGGCGGCCTCTTCGAGACGTTGTTGACCGAGGAAGACGCAATCATCAGCGACGAGTTGAATCACGCCAGCATCATCGACGGCGTGCGGCTCTCGAAGGCGCGACGTCTGCGTTACAAGAACAATGACCTAGCGGATCTGGAAGCGCGCCTTCAGGAAGCCGACGCCGCCGGCGCGCGTTTCAAGCTGATCGCGACTGACGGTGTATTTTCGATGGACGGCATCATTGCCAATCTGGCCGGCATTTGCGATCTCGCCGACCGTTACGGCGCGCTCGTGATGGTCGACGATTCGCACGCCGTCGGCTTTATCGGCGACGGCGGACGCGGGACGCCGGAGCACTGCGGCGTGCTGGATCGCGTGGACATCATCACGGGTACGCTCGGCAAGGCGCTCGGCGGTGCTTCGGGCGGCTATGTCGCAGCGCACAAAGAAGTCATCGATCTGCTGCGTCAGCGCAGCCGGCCTTATCTGTTCTCGAACACGTTGGCGCCGAGTATCGCTGCGGCGTCCCTGAAGGTGCTCGAACTACTCGCCAGCGATGAAGGCGCGACTTTGCGCCAGCGTGTCCGTGAGAACGGCGCGCACTTTCGTAAAGCGATGTCAGCGCTCGGCTTCGATCTCGTTGCCGGAGAACATCCGATCATTCCGGTCATGCTCGGCGACGCGCAGCTTGCGTCGAAGATGGCCGACGCGTTGCTCGATGAAGGCGTTTATGTGATCGGCTTTTCCTACCCCGTCGTGCCCAAGGGACGCGCACGAATCCGGACGCAGATGAGCGCGGCGCACACGCCGGAACAGATCGATCGTGCAGTCGATGCGTTCGCTCGCGTCGGCCGATCGCTCGGCATCATTCGCTGAGCGCAGGCGCCGACCTTTATGCGCATAAAGCTATGAGGGACGGCCACAAGCCCTCGACCCTCGAAGAAGCATCATCACGACCAAACGTCAGGATCAATCGCAATGAAAGCCCTCGCCAAACTCGAACGCGCCCCCGGCCTCACGTTGACGCGCGTTAAGCGGCCTGAAGTCGGCCACAACGACGTTCTCATCCGCATCCGCAAGACAGCGATCTGCGGCACCGACATCCACATCTGGAAATGGGACGAATGGGCGCAAAAGACGATTCCGGTGCCGATGCATGTGGGCCATGAATATGTCGGCGAGATCGTGGAGATGGGACAGGAAGTGCGCGGCTTTGCCATCGGCGATCGCGTGTCGGGCGAAGGCCATATCACCTGCGGCTTCTGTCGCAACTGTCGCGCGGGACGTCGTCATTTGTGCCGCAACACCGTCGGGGTCGGCGTGAATCGCGAAGGCGCATTCGCCGAATATCTCGTGATTCCGGCGTTCAACGCCTTCAAGATTCCGCCCGATATCTCCGATGACCTTGCCGCGATTTTCGATCCGTTTGGCAACGCGACCCACACCGCTCTCTCGTTCAACCTCGTCGGGGAAGACGTGCTGATCACCGGCGCGGGTCCGATCGGCGTGATGGCCGCGGCGATCGCGCGGCATGTCGGCGCGCGTAATGTTGTCATCACCGACGTCAACGACTATCGGCTCGAACTCGCCCGCAAGATGGGTGCGACGCGCGCGGTCAACGTGGCGAACGAAAACCTGCGCGACGTGATGAGCGAACTCGGCATGACCGAAGGCTTCGACGTGGGTCTGGAGATGTCCGGCGTGCCGAGCGCATTCACGGCGATGCTCGAATCGATGAACCACGGCGGCAAGGTCGCGCTGCTCGGCATTCCGCCGGCGCAAACCGCGATCGACTGGAATCAGGTGATCTTCAAGGGACTCGAAATCAAGGGCATCTACGGGCGCGAGATGTTCGAGACCTGGTACAAGATGGTCGCGATGCTCCAAAGCGGCCTCGATCTTTCACCGATCCTCACGCATACCTTTCCTGTCGACGACTATCAGCGCGCATTCGACACGATGCTCTCCGGCAACAGCGGCAAGGTCGTACTCGACTGGACCGCCGTCGCGGCTTGAGCGGCGGACATCACTGAGCACTATCCGACGGCGCCTTCGAAAATTCGGCCTGTATGGCGACGTGCACGTCGTCGCCGACGGCCGGATACCACGTCGTCAGTCCAAACTGCGCGCGGCTAAATTGTCCGTCGGCTGAAAAGCCCAGCGTTTCCTGTTTCGTGAGCGGATTCACCGCGTGCCCGTTGAACGTCACATTCAGTGTGACCGGCTTCGTCGTGCCGCGGATCGTCAGATCGCCCGTCAATACGCCCTTGTCGTCGCCAGTGCGCTGGAAAGCCGTGCTGACGAAGACGATGTCCGGATAACGCGCGACATCGAACATGTCGGGCCCTTTCAGCATGCGATCGAGCAGCGGCACGTTGGTGTTGACGCTCGACGCATCGATGCGCGCGCGCACCGAGCTTGCGGACATTCCGTCCGCATTCCAGTCGAGCTGCGCCGTCGTCTTGTCGAATCGGATGACGAAACGTGAGTAATGAAAGTGATCGACGTCGAAGCTGACGTTCCAGTGATGGGGATCGAGTTGGTAGCGCCCCGGCGGCACGCTCGATTCGCTCGACGACACATGATGCGTAACGACCTGCAGCGGCGTGCACGCCATCAAGGCGAGCGCCGCCACAAAAGGAACGAGACGCTTATAACTTTTCATCGTGCCTGACCTCGAAACCGAAAAATAGAAACTTCGGCAAGTTTCGCCGAGATCGTGAAAGCGTGCGCAAGCCGTCACGGTCTTTTCGTCAGCACACACGAAAATGGCGCGATCAGGTAGAGTTCGCCTCGACCTTCATCTCGAAAAAGGCGCCATCGCATACGTGCGACGGCGGAGAACACATGCGCACCTGGTTGTCCCGTTTCCGCACTTTCCGCGCGCACTGGTTGACGGCCGCTGCTTTGGCCACGTCGGCATGGACGCCCGCCGCGCACGCGAGCTGGTGTGGGGACGGCCTCTGGGTCGACGCGATGATCGCCTCGTATCACGTTCATCCGGACAAGGATTTCGAGCAATTCAATCCCGGCATCGGCGTGGAATGCTGGGTCGCGCCGCAATGGGCCGTCACCGGCGGCTACTTTCGCAACTCGCTGTCGAAGCCGTCGTTCTATGGCGGCGGCGTGTGGGGACCGGACTTCCTTCATTGGCATTACGTCAGGCTCGCCGTGATGGCCGGTCTCATTTCCGGCTACGACTACGGCAGCTATGGCATCGGTCATAACCATACGGTCGGTCCGGTTGCCGCGCCGCTCATCATGCTGGAATACAAGCGCGTCGGCGCGAACATCATCCTGATTCCGCCGATACCTTCGAGCGACCTTCCGTTCACGCTCGGTTTCATGCTCAAAGTGAAATTCTAGGTAATCCTGAATAATCTCACCTCTCGTCCCACACGCTCTCCGATCCCGGATCGCTCAGACAGGCGGCATTGACTCGAACCGCGCTTCACCTCGAGCGCGCCGCGTGCTGGAGGCACTCCAGCAACAACGTAGCGGCGGGCGTCAGCGGGCTATCGCGCCGGGTCACGACTCTGACCGACACCGCGGGCAACGGATCGTCGATCGGGAAGATCGAGAGGCCCTCGCTGACCCATTGATGTTCGAGCAAGGCGGCAGGCATCGAAGCCAGCACATCCGAGCCGCGCAGCAAGCCATGCGCGATGATGAAGCTTGGGCACTCGATCACGCGCTTGGGCACCATCAAACCGCGCTCGGCGTATGAATCGAGGAGCGCCTGCGTCGAGCTTTCCGGCGATGGATTCAGCAACCACTCCGCATCCGACAATTCCGCCAGCGACGTGCAGTGCCGCAGCGGATGATCCGCGCGCCCGACGATCGCCGAGCGGCTTTCGTACAACTCGATGTGATCGAACTCCGGCGCGAGGTGCTCGGGCACCACGACCGCCACGACGAAGTCGAGCGAGCCGTCGCGCAAACGCGGCATCGCGACGCCCGGAAAACCCTCGATGAAACTCACGCGCGCGTTGGGCATCTGCTTGCGAAACGCGCGATACGCCTGCGGCAGTATCGATAGCGCGGCGGTCGGCGTGACGGCCGCGCTCACGCTTCCCGCACCCGCGCCTTTCATCTCCGCGATGTCGTCTTCGGCGCGGCGCATCTCGCTCACGATCAAATGCGCCCGCACGCGCAACTGCTGCCCGAACGCGGTCAACTGGACGCCGCGCGCGGTGCGCAACACGAGCGGCACGCCGAGATCCTGCTCCAGTTCCTTGATCGCCTTCGTCAGCGCCGCCTGCGACAAATGAAGGCTGCGCGCGGCCGCGCGGATGCTGCCTTGCTCGGCGGTTGTCAGAAACGCACGCAACTGGTGAAACTTCATGCTCATGAGCGACACCCTAGGGTTAGCACCGACAACTGATGGTAATCACGCAATAAATTTACCGTCTTTTGGTTTGCTTTTCGGCTTTATATGCTTGGGACACGTTGAAACCGCATCGAGCAAGGAGTGTCACATGCTGTCAGTCGAGCCCGTCATCCCCGGCATTGCCGCCATCGCATCGGAATTCGTCGATGTTCGCCGGCGCATCCATGCGCATCCGGAGCTTGCGTATGAAGAGACGCAAACCAGCGATCTCGTCGCGGGATTGCTCGCGCAATGGGGCTACGAAGTGCATCGCGGGCTGGGCAAGACGGGCGTCGTCGGCGTGCTGAGCGAAGGCGAGGGCGGCAAGCGCATCGGCCTGCGTGCCGACATGGACGCATTGCCGATCGAGGAAGCCACCGGCCTGCCGTATTCGAGCAAGCACGCCCGTACGATGCACGCATGCGGCCACGACGGCCACACCGCGATGCTCCTGTGCGCCGCGCGCTATCTCGCCGAGAGCCGCCAGTTCTCGGGCACGCTGATCGTGATCTTCCAGCCCGCCGAGGAGGGCGAGGCGGGCGCGCGCGCGATGATCGAGGACGGTCTCTTCGAGAAATTCCCGTGCGACGCCGTGTTCGGCCTGCACAACATGCCCGGCCTGCCCGCGGGCGACATGTTCTTCACGCCGGGCCCGGGCATGGCGTCGTCGGACCGCGTGAACATTACGGTGCGCGGCGTCGGCGGTCATGGCGCGATGCCGCACGTCGCCTGCGATCCGATGCCCGCGGTCGCATCGATCATGCTCGGCCTGAACAGCATCGTCGCGCGCGAAATCGATGCGCAGAAGTCCGCGGTCGTCACCGTCGGCAGCGTGCAGGCGGGCGAGGCGTGCAACGTGATTCCCGATACCGCGCTGATGAAGCTCTCCGTGCGCGCGCTCGACGCGGGCGTGCGCAAGCAGCTTCAGGAACGCATTACCGCGCTCGTGAACGCGCAGGCGCTGGCGTTCGGCTGCACGGCCGCGATCGACTACGAACTCGGCTATCCGGTGCTCGTGAATCACGCGGAGCCGACCGCCTTCGCTACCGATGTCGCGACGAAAATGCTCGGCGCGCAACGCGTCGATCCGGCCGCGAAGCCGCTGATGGGCAGCGAAGACTTCTCGTTCATGCTCGAAGCCTGTCCGGGCACGTATGCGTGGATTGGCAACGGCGTCGGCTCGAAGGGCGGCTGCATGGTGCACAACCCCGGCTACGACTTCAACGACGACATCCTTGCGATCGGCGCGAGCTATTGGGTGCGCCTGGCAGAAGCCTGGCTCGCCGACTGACCTCTTCGGAACACATCATGAACGCACCTACTCTCGCCAGCGCGCCGGCGAACGCATCGACGCAAACCAGCCGTGCAGCGCGCACACGGCTCGTGATGGCCGCGGCGGTCGGCAACGCGCTCGAGTTCTACGACTTCACGGTCTATGCGTTCTTCGCGCTCGTCATCGGCAAGCTGTTCTTTCCGGTGCACGATCCGGTCGGCCAGTTGCTGCTCGCGGTGGCGAGCTTCGGCGTCGGATTCTTCACGCGTCCCGTGGGCGGCTTGCTGATCGGCATGTACGCCGATCGCGCCGGCCGCAAGAAGGCGATGCTGCTCACGCTCGGCCTGATGGCGCTCGGCACCGCGATGATCGCCGTCGCGCCGACGTTCGCGCAGGCCGGGCTCGCGGCGCCGGTCATCCTCGTGATCGCGCGGCTCATTCAGGGCTTTTCGGCGGGCGGCGAAGTGGGCGCATCGACGACGCTGCTGCTCGAGCAGGCGCCTGCCAACCGTCGTGGATTCTATGCATCGTGGCAGTTCGCGAGCCAGGGTCTGTCCGCGCTCGCGGGCGCGTTGACGGGCGTCGCGCTGACGGCATCGCTCACGCCGGCGCAACTCGAAAGCTGGGGTTGGCGCGTGCCGTTCATCATCGGCACCGCGATCGTGCCGGTCGGCTGGTGGCTGCGTCGCACGATGGAAGAAGCGCCGCGTGAAAGCGTCGCGAGCGCTCCGAAAGCGCCGAAGATTCCGCTCGTCACCGTGCTGCGCGAACATGGCCGCGCGGTGCTCAACGGACTGGGCCTGACGATCGGCGGCACGTCGGCCCACTTCATCATCGTGTTCTATCTGTCGATCTACGGCGTGAAGACACTCGGCCTGCCGAGCTGGACGGCGATGCTTTCGGGCTGCGTGTCGGGCGCGATTCTCTTCGTCGTCGCGCCGATCGGCGGCTATCTGTCGGATCGCATCGGCCGCAACAAGCTTGCACAGACGACGCGAATCCTGCTGATGCTCGCGATCTGGCCAGCCTTCGCGCTCCTGAACCAGTCGCCGACGACCGGCACGCTGCTCGCGGTCGTCACGGCGCTCTCCATCGTGCATTCGCTCAACGTCGGTCCGACCGGCGCGATGCTCGGCGAACTGTTTCCGCGCTCGGTGCGGGCGACGGGCGCGGCCATCGTCTACAGTCTGGGCGTCGCGATCTTCGGCGGCTTCGCGCAATTCTTCGTGACCTCGCTCATCGTCATCACGAAGAGCGTGATGGCGCCCGCGTGGTATGTGATCGGCTGCGGCACGCTCTCGGTGATCGCGGTGGCATGCATGCGCGAACGCTCTCACGAGACGCTCGACTGATCGTCAAATCTTGCGCGAGACGCGCGCCGGATGCGTAGCGAGGTGTATAACTCGACGTGTCCGGGTTTCGAAAGGCCGCCCGCGCGGCCTTTTTTTTGCTGGATCCCACACTATGAAGAGAGCGCGATAAAAGGGGACTTCCATGCGCAAGCTACGCTCGCAAAGCTGGTTCGGCGGTAACGACAAAGACGCCTTCATTCATCGCTCATGGATGAAGAACCAAGGCATTCCTCACGATCAGTTCGATGGCCGGCCGGTCATCGGCATCTGCAATACATGGTCGGAACTCACGCCGTGCAATGCACATTTCCGCGAGCTCGCGGAATACGTGAAGCGCGGCGTGCGCGAGGCGGGCGGCTTTCCGCTGGAATTTCCGGTGATGTCGCTCGGCGAATCGAATCTGCGGCCCACGGCCATGCTGTTTCGCAATCTCGCGTCGATGGATGTCGAAGAGTCCATTCGCGGCAATCCTATCGATGGCGTGATTCTTCTCGTCGGCTGCGACAAGACCACGCCCGCCCTGCTGATGGGCGCGGCATCGTGCAACCTGCCCGCGCTCGCGGTATCGGGCGGGCCGATGCTCAACGGGCGCTTTCGCGGCCGCACCATCGGTTCGGGCACGGGTGTCTGGCAGATGTCGGAAGAAGTGCGCGCGGGCACGATGACGCGGGAAGAATTTGTCGAGGCCGAGTCGTGCATGAACCGCTCGCGAGGCCATTGCATGACGATGGGCACGGCCTCCACGATGGCCTCGATGGTCGAATCGCTCGGCATGGGCCTGCCGCACAACGCCGCGATTCCCGCCGTCGATGCGCGCCGTCAGGTGCTCGCGCACATGGCGGGACGACGCATCGTCGATATGGTCAAGGAGGATCTCACGATGGACAAGATCCTCACGCGCGAGGCCTTCGAGAACGCGATACGCACGAACGCGGCCATCGGCGGATCGACGAATGCGGTCGTGCATCTGATCGCACTGGCGAAGCGTATCGGCGTGGAGCTTAAGCTCGAAGACTGGGAGCTGGGCAGCAACGTGCCGTGTCTCGTGAACCTGCAGCCATCGGGCGAGTACCTGATGGAAGACTTCTATTACGCGGGCGGCTTGCCCGCTGTGTTGCGTCAGCTCGGCGAACAAGGCTTGCTGCATCGCGATGCGCTCACGGTGAACGGCCGCACGATCTGGAACAACGTGAGCGAAGCGTCGAACTACGACGAGAAGGTCATCACCCGCTTCGAGAAACCGTTCAAGCCGCACGCGGGCATCGCGGTGCTGAAGGGCAATCTCGCGCCCAACGGAGCGGTCATCAAGCCGTCGGCGGCGACGGAATCGTTGCTGAAGCATCGCGGGCGGGCGGTCGTGTTCGAGAACGTCGAAGAGCTTCACGCGAAAGTCGACGACGATTCGCTCGATATCGACGAGCACTGCATCATGGTGTTGAAGGGCGCGGGGCCGAAGGGCTATCCCGGTTTCGCGGAAGTCGGCAACATGCCGCTGCCGAAAAAGGTGCTGCAAAAAGGCATCACCGACATGGTTCGCATCTCCGACGGCCGCATGAGCGGCACGGCCTACGGTGCGGTCGTGCTGCACGTATCGCCGGAAGCGGCGGCGGGCGGACCGCTCGCGCTCGTGCAGACGGGCGACATGATCGAGCTCGACGTACAAGCGCGCCGTCTGCATCTCGACGTGTCGGACGAAGAGCTCGCCAGGCGCCGCGCCGCATGGCAGGCACCCGAGTTGCCGAAGCGCGGTTACTACCGCTTGTATGTCGAGCACGTGTTGCAGGCGGATCAGGGCGCGGACCTGGACTTCCTCGTCGGTTCGAGCGGCGCGTCCGTGCCGCGCGATTCACATTGAGCGGAGGTGTCGATGTCGGACTTAAAAACGCCGCCGCCCGGCATGTGGCCGGTGCTGTACGCCTATTTCGATGCGCTGAACCGGCTCGACAGCGACGCCACGCGCCGGCAGATCGACGCGACCATCGCGGCGGGCGCGCCTGCGATCGTCACGCTCGGTCTCGCGACGGAAGTCAATCGCCTGTCGGAGGACGAAAAGCGCACGATGATCGACGTGTGCGCCGCGCATATCGCGAAGCGCGTGCCGCTCGCCGTCACCATCACCGGCGATAGCGTCGATGCCCAGGTCGCGCTCGCCGGCCATGCGCTCGAACGCGGCGCATCGTGGATCATCCTTCAGCCGCCGTCGATGCGCGGCGAGCCCGAGGCGTTCTACTACGACTTCTTTGCATCGGTGCTCGAACGAACCGGCGCGAACGCGGGCATTCAGAACGCGCCGGAATATCTTGGCGTGGGACTGTCGGCGGAATCGATCGCCGCGCTCGCGGCCGAGTGCCCCAACTTCCGCCTGCTGAAGGGCGAAGGGCCGGCCTTGACGATCCGCGCGACCATCGAACGCCTGCGCGCGCTCGAACAGACGCTCGCGGTATTCAACGGGCGCGGTGGTCAGGAGCTCATGGACAACCTGCGCGCAGGTTGCGCCGGACTGATCGTCGCGCCTGACGCGTTCGATCGTCAAGTCGCCATTCACGACGCTTTCGTCGAAGGCCGCGAGCACGACGCCGAATCGCTATACGCGGACACGCTGCCGGAGATCGTCTTCGTGATGCAGTCCCTGGAAACGCTCACCTGTTACGGCAAGCGCATCGCGGCGTGGCGCATGGGCTTCGATGTGCTGCACGATCGCGGCGCGCGTCCGACGCAGTTCGGCCTCGAATGTGCGCGCCGTTTCGCGCAACGCCTCGGCCCGACGTCGCGGGTGTTGCGTCGTTGAATCATCGGACCGGGCGGCGCGTGAAACGCTGCTCGGTCACCGACGTGCCCCATTGCGTGCCTTCGGCTTCATCGGTCAACGCGAAGCCGAACGATTCGTACAAGTGGCGCGCCGCATCGAGACTCTTGAAGGTCCACAGATACGTCTCGTCATAATGTGCGTCGACGAAAGTCATCGCGCGTGCCATCAATTGCCTGCCGACGCCGCTGCCGCGCAAGGCATCGTCGATGATGAACCAGCGCAGATGCGCTTCGCGCGTGACGAGATCGCCGTCGATCGCAAGCGAGCCGAGCGTGCGTTCGCCTTCCATCACGAGCCACAGCGCCTTGCCTTGCGCCGGCAGACTTTCGGCGAACGCGGCCAGCTCGGTCGCGACCTTGCGCTCGAAGAACACGCCGAAGCCTGCATGATGCGCATAGAAGCGCGCGTGCAGGCTCGCCACGTCGCCGATGCAGCCCGGCCGATAGCCTTCGATGATGCGCGCGCTCTCCGTATGCGCGGCCTGCGACGTCTTGTGGTCGTGACCGTGCGCGAGCGCATCGGCATAGAGCGCGAGCGAGCGCACGAGGGTCTGCTGATCTTCGGGCACCATGCGGCGCAGCGCGTCGGATACCTGATCGGTCGCGAACTTGTCGATCTTTCTGCGCAGCTTCTGCCCCGCCGTCGTGAGATACAGTTCGGACGAGCGCGCATCGTCGCTCGATGTCTGCCGCATGATCAGTCCGGCCGCTTCGAGGCGCGCGATCTGCCGGCTCGCATTCGATTTGTCGAGCCGGAGAATCTGCGCGATGTCGCGTGCCTGAATACCGGGCGTCGCGCCGATCTCGATGATCGCGTGCACCGCCGAGGGCGCGAGCCCGCTGTCCGCCAGCGTGTTGCGCATGAAGCCCAGTTCGCGCACGAGCTTGCGCGAAAACTCGCGAAGTTCGAGGATGGTCTTTTCGCGGGATTGAACGGGGGTGTCGATGAAATCCATGACGTCTCCATCGGTTGCGAAGCGCAACCAGATTCGTTCAATTTAGTTGCGACCCGCAACTTTCGCAAGAAAAATCGTGTTCCCGAAAGTTCTCACCTTTAGCCGCTTTCGCGCGTGAGGACGCGTGCGCGCTTCGGTTCCACCGCGCGCAGCAGCACGATCGCGATGCCGCCCCACGCGAACTCGCGCATGCGTCGCAGCAACGCGAACGAAAGCGCGGCCTCCCGCTCGACGCCGAACGCCGATGCAATCGCGACGATCGTCGCTTCCTGAACGCCGAGTCCCGCGGGCGCGATGAATACCGCGTTGCGCACGGCCTGCGTGAGCGATTCGATGGCGATCGCGCCAGCGACGGACACCGGATGACCGAGCATCGCGAAGGCCGCATAGACTTCGACCGCGCCGAGCACGTATCCCGCGAACTGCCACGCGAACGCCCGCGCGAGGAGCGGCGTGCGCCGCAGCAACGCGCGAATGTCGCGATCGAGCCGCTTGCCGTCGAGTCTGGCCGCCAGTGCGTGAGCGGGATCGAGCCAGCGCCGCGCGATCGCTTCGAGCCGATGGAACGGCGCGCCCCTGTGAGCGACGACGAACGCCGCGATGCAGACAGGCAGCGAAGCAATCAGCCCCGCGCCGATCATGTCGCCGATGCCGCGCGCATCGCTCGCGTGAAAGCGCAGCAGCAGGAGGCCGAGGATCGCGAGCGCGTATTGCACCGCGATCGTCACGAGCATTTCGACGATCACCGACGCGCTCATGCGGCTCACATCCGGCGTATAGCGCGTACCGAGCCGGATGCCCGCGAGTTCCCCGCCGATGCCGAGCACCGGCAACAGTCGCCCGACCGCCTCACGCACGACGGCGATCCACCAGAGCGCGGGCAGGCCGATGCATTTGTCGAGCAGAAGCTGCCACGCGCGCGCATCGAGCAACAGCGGCAATGCGTGCAGCGGCACGAGCCACACCAGCACGGGGCCCGTGCGCCCGATGAGCGTGAACGCATCCGCAATGCCTTCGTGCAACGCGAGCGCGACCAGCAACGCGACGGCCGCCGGCCAGCGCAGCCACGCCACGCGCTTGAGCCAGGTCCTCACGTGACTGGCTCCCGCGTGGGCGCGTGGCCGAACACATCGGCGAAGCCGCCGTGCATTGCGCCCGTCGCTTCGATTGCGCGGGCCACGCGCGGCGAGCACAAGGCCGCCAGTTCGTCCGCATGACGATAGTCGCGCATCGCGGGCGTCAACGGCGCGCCGTCCGTCGCGGGATGACTGTAGATTTCGAGCAGGCCTTCAGGCGCCTTCGCGAGCAGCGCGAGCCACGCGGCTTCATCCATGCGGCCGGTCGACGCGATACCCGCGACCCAGTCGTTATGATCGACGCCCGCGTCATCGAGGCGCTTCTTCATCAGCGCGACCCATGGCTTGAGCAAGAGCGAACCATGCATCTCGCGCGGCAGCCGCATCGCGCGCATGCCGAATTGCGGCCCGATCTCGAGGATCAGCTCAAGTACCGTCGGATGCAGGTGAAAGTGCTTGTGCACGTTGACGTGATCGAGCGCGAGTCCGGTCGCGGCGAATGCGTTGAACTGCGCGAAGATCTCATTCGCGAGTTGCCGCCGCACGCTTCGCAGCAGATGGAAGCGCACGCCGTTTGCGAACATCGAGCCTTCGAAGTTGCCGCGCGCATCGACGAGCTCGGGTATCGACCAATGCGGCAGCGAAGCGGCGCCATCGGTCAGCACCAGATGCAGACCGACGCGCAGGTCCGGCAACGCGCGCGCGGTCTTCACCGCGTCGTGCGCGGCGGGTGCGCCCACCATGAGGCTCGCGCACGTGAGCACGCCCTCGCGATGCGCGCGCGCCACCGCTTCGTTCACGCGCTCGTGCAGGCCGAAGTCGTCGGCGGTGACGATGATCCCGCGCACGACATCACGCCTCGTGCGCGCGCAGGAAACGGAAGAATTCGACGCCTTCGCGCAGGCGTCGCTTCATCATGTCCCAGCTCGTGAGCATCTCGCGCACGATCTCCCAGATCTTCGACGGACGAAAATAAAAGCGCTTATAGAAGCGTTCGAGATCGTGATAGATCTCTTCGCGCGACAGATGCGGATAGCCGATCGCGGCGAGTTGCACGCCTTCCTTGCTGACAAGATTGATGACCTTGTTCTCCGCGAGCCAGCCGTTTTCCACGGCCTGCTTGTACAGCGTCGTGCCGGGATAGGGCGCGGCGAGCGACACCTGGATCGTATGCGGATTGATCTCCTTCGCGTATCGAATGGTCTTCTCGATGGTCTCCTTCGTTTCGCCCGGCAAGCCGAGGATGAACGTGCCGTGCACCTTGATGCCGAGCTTGCGGCAATCGTCGGAGAAGCGTCGCGCGATATCCGTGCGCAGCCCTTTCTTGATGTTCAGAAGGATTTGATCGTCGCCGGATTCGTAGCCCACGAGCAGAAGCCGCAGGCCGTTGTCCTTCATGATCTTGAGCGTCGAATAAGGCACGTTCGCCTTCGCATTGCACGACCAGGTGACGCCGAGCTCGCCGAGCCCGCGCGCGATTTCCTCGACGCGCGGCCGGAAGTCGGTGAATGTGTCGTCGTCGAACATGATCTCCTTTACCTCGGACATGTTGTCGCGAATCCACTTCACTTCGGCGAGCACGTTCTCGACCGAGCGTACGCGATAGCGATGCCCGCCCACCGTCTGCGGCCACAGGCAGAACGTGCAGCGCGAACGGCAGCCGCGTCCCGTATAAATCGACACGTACGGATGCTTCAGATAGCCGATGAAATAGTTGTCGATCTTGAGATCGCGCTTGTAGACCGGCGCGACGAACGGCAGCTCGTCCATGTTCTCGAGGATCGGGCGCGCTTCGTTGTGTTCGATCGAGCCGTCGGGCAGCCGATAGCTGAGTCCCTTAATCCCGGCGAACGCGCAGCCTTCGGCGATCTCCTTGCACGTGAAATCGAATTCCTCGCGGCATACGAAGTCGATCGCCTCGCTCGCGGCGAGCGAGCCGTGCGGATCGACGGCCACCTTCGCGCCCACCATGCCGATCAGCACGGAAGGCGCGCGCGCTTTCAGATGCTCGGCGAACAACGCGTCGGTGGGAAACGACGGCGTGCTCGTATGGATGACGACGAGCTCGTACTGCGCGGCGATATCGAGCGCGGCGTCGACGGACAGGCCGTCGGCGGGCGCGTCGAGCACGCGGCTGCCGGCGATGAGCGCGGCGGGCTGCGCGAGCCACGTCGGATACCAGAACGAACGTATTTCGCGCTTAGCCTGATAGCGCGAACCGGCGCCGCCATCGAAGCCGTCGAAGGAGGGCGCTTGCAGAAAGAGCGTGTGCTTCATGATGCGAGTTCCGGTGAATGCGTCATTGACTGTCGGAGGCGTTGGCGTCGTAGCGTTGGCCGGGGGCGTCGAGCGGAATGCGCACGCCGCGCCACACGACGCTCGATCCGAACGATGCGCTGAGCCACTGGAGCCACATCAGCAGGTCGCGCAACGGAATGAGCGGCAGGTCGCGCCAGAACGCGCGCCACGAGCGCGCGCTTCGCGCGTGCAGCAAGAGCCGCGCGGAGAGACCGAGCGATGTGCTCAGATCGACGATGGTGTCCGCGATGGTTTGAGCGGGATCGGTGCCGTGCTCGAATCCGAGCCCGAGTAACGCGCTCGTCAGAAGCCACGGCGTGGTGAACGTAAGGCACAGGCACGCGAAGCCGAGCGGATTGAGCGAGCGGATCGTGCGCAGCCAGCGCGTTTCGCGGCTCCAGAGCGCGGCGAGGTCGCGTTCGATCACATCGGTTGCGACGACCACATCGGACAGCACCGTGCGCAAGCCGTGCGCGCGCGCGTGCTCCGCGAGCCAGTAGTCGTCCGCGAGACAGTCGCGCAGCGCGACGAAGCCGCCGACCTTCGCGAGCGTGTCGCGCCTGAGCGCGAGCGTCGCGCCGAAGCCGAAGCGGTTTTGCCCGAGCACATTCGCCACATGCACCGAAGGCGCGAACCATTCGTCGATGAAAAGCGCGCCGATGCGCGACCAGAAGCCACCCACACGCCGCGCGCGATACAGGCATGTGACGACCCCGACGTCCGCATCGGCGAGCGGCTCCGTCACGCGCACGAGATAGTCCGGCTCGACGGCGATATCGCTGTCCGCGATCACGATCACATCGTGCTTCGCGCGCGCGGCGAGGTTGATCAGGTTGGCGACCTTCCGATTGCTGCCATGCGCGGTGCCGTCGATCACGAGCTCGATATCGTGGTTCGGAAAGGCCCGCATGAGCCGCTCGACGACGCCGGCCGCGGGATCGTCCGCGCTCGCCACGCCGAACAACAGTTGATACGACGGATGCGACTGCGTGCAGAAGGTCTGGAGATTCGAGTAGAGACGCGGCTCGATGCCGCAAAGCGGCTTCAGTACGCTGACGGGGCCGGGCATGTCGCCAACGCGCGGCGTGCCGGCAGTCCCGCGCAGCCCTGGAAAGGCGAGCGCCGCGAGCGTCGCGTGGCAGGCCGCGGCGCAGCACAGCGCGATGACGAGCCACAAGAACAACGGAACCGAATGCGCTGTCATGATCGCTTCGGCTGCATGCAGCAAATCGACGACGGCATGATGATCCCCACGGTTGCCTTGCACGTCGCAACGGTTCGAACGTGCATCGAGAACCCGAAGACTGCCCGTCCAAACCTTAAGATATGCTTAGGTAAGCGAACGAATGCACATTGAAATACGCGTGAAAGCGATGTGTATCCTCACGCCCGGCACCTGTCGTGGACGAAAAAAACCCGGCTCAGGAGCCGGGTGAAGGAGATCGGGCGCGTTTCCGAGGTCACGCCCGACCGCGTGGCACTCTGCACGACGCCGCAGCGCATTTGCACGCGTGCGCGGCGCCTGGTCGTAATCCGGCCGGATGAAGTTCCACATGAAGTTGCACGAGCCAGTCGCCTGGACCGTTGCCGTCGATCACGAGCTGGTCGGCGGCCCATGCGATGCGCCTTGCCGCCCTGGCCGCATCGAATGCGAGTTTCGCGACGCGCCGCACGACGAGCACGATGCCCGCCGCGCTCGCGAGCGTCGCGAGACGCACCGTTGTGGTTTCGAGCGCGTGCACATGGCCCGTGCAGCCACAGACCGTGAGCCACGCCGCATCCGACGCGGCTATGCACAATGCAATCAGCACCGTGTTCGCACGCAGGGAAACGAGAGTGGACGCTCGCATCGGCATCTCCGGGGCCGCACGGCCGCGAATCGGCGCGCTGGACGGTATAGTGCGTGGGCGAACCTTATGCGATGCTTAAGCCGGCGGCGCACAAAGCCGGTAACGGAGACATAATGTGCGGCTGCGCGCACAACTTAAGTGGCGCTTAAGCATGCAGGCCGGAGAATCGGCGGCGACCTTTTCGAGCCTGGAGAAAGCGCATGCGCCTGTTATTGGTGGAGGACGACGAGATGATCGCGGAGACCGTGCTCGCCGCGTTGCGCCGCGCGAATTACACCGTGGACTGGGCGCAGGACGGGCGAGCCGCGGAGCTTTCGCTCGGCAACGGCGTGTACGACCTCGTGTTGCTGGACCTGAACCTGCCCAAGCGCAACGGCCTCGACGTGCTCGCGACCTATCGCAAGAACGGCGGAGACGCGCCCGTGATGATCCTGACCGCGCGCGATGCCGTCGACGACCGCATCCGCGGCCTCGACGCCGGCGCGGACGACTACCTGATGAAGCCGTTCGATCTCGACGAGCTCGCGGCCCGCGTGCGCGCGCTGCTCAGACGCCGCACGGGGCACAAGCATCCGGTGTATTCGCACGGCGAGCTGACGCTCGATCCCGCTGCGCACGAAGCGACCAAGGGCGGCGTCGCGCTCAATCTCGTGCCGCGCGAGTTCGCGCTGCTGCAGGCGCTGATCGAGGAGCCGTCGCGCGTGTTTCGCCGCCCGGAGCTCGAAGAGAAGCTTTACGGCTGGGGCGAGGAAGTGGGCAGCAACGCGATCGAAGTCCATGTGCACAGCCTGCGGCGCAAGATCGGCGCGGACGAGATCGTGACGGTGCGCGGCGTCGGTTATCGACTGAAGAGGATCGGATGACCTCGATTCGCCGATGGCTGCTCGGCTGGCTCATCTGCGGCCTCGGCGTTGCGTGCCTGATCGCGGGCATCGGCATTTTCAGCGCCGCGCGCCTGGAGGCAGGCGAGCTTTTCGATTATGAACTGCGCACCGTCGCGCTCTCGCTGCCGCAGAACATCGGCGCCGAAGACGTCGCGCTCGGCCGCAATCCCGAACTGCACGGCATCGCGGACGACCGGCTCGTCATCGACATCTGGGACCGGACCGGGCGTCTCGTTTACCATTCGCCGCACGAGCCCGCGCTGCCGCGCTTCGGCGTCGGCTTCCAGTCAGTGGAGCGGGAAGGCTATCTCTGGCGCGCGTTCGGCGTCGCGCAGCCGGAGCGCTTCGTGCAGGTGGCCCAGCCTTATTTCATTCGCGACGATCTCGCGCTGTCCCTCGCGCTGCGCACGATCTGGCCGCTGGCCCTGCTGATTCCCGTGCTCGTCGTGATCGTGCTCGTCGTCGTTGCGCGAGGGCTTTCGCCGGTGCGCTGGGTGTCGCAAGCGCTCGCCGCGCGCTCGCCGGAATCGCTCGAACCCATTGCGTTCGACAAGCCTATGCCCGACGAGCTGCGTCCCCTCGTCAATGCGCTGAACGATCTGCTCGTGCGCCTGGGCGAGGCATCGCATGCGCAGCGCGCGTTCGTCGCGGATGCGGCGCATGAACTCCGCACGCCGCTTACCGCACTGAAGCTGCAAATCCAGGGCGCGATCGGCGATGGCTCGCTTCAGGTCGACGGCGCGACGCTCGCGAAAATCGATGGCCGCCTGAACCGCCTCATCCATCTCGCGCAGCAACTGCTCAGCATGGCGCGCGAAGATGCCGCGCGCGAAGCGGCCATCGCGCCGATGAGTCTGCGCATGCTCTGCGAAAGCCGCGTGAGCGACTTCTCGTTGCTGGCGGAAGCACGATCGATCGACCTCGGTCTCGAACTCGAACACGCGCGGGACGATCACGACGCGTTCGTCGTCATGGGCGACACGCACGCGCTCGCGGTGCTCGTGAACAATCTGCTCGACAACGCGATCCGCCACACGCCGCATGGCGGCCGCGTCGATGTGACGTTGCGGCGCGAGACCGAAGGCATCGCGCTGACCGTGCTCGACTCCGGACCGGGCATTCCGGACAGCGAGATAGAGCGGGTATGCGACCGCTTTTATCGATGCATCGGCACGACGGGGCACGGCAGCGGGCTGGGACTCGCGATCGCACTGCGTGTCGCGCAGCGGCATCACGCGACGCTCGAAATCATGAACCGTGACGATGCCAGCGGACTCGTCGTTTCGGTGCGCGGCTTGCGCGCGGTCGCATCGGCGCGCGCGAAGGATATCGTCAGTGGAATGCATGCGTGAATGAAAGCGCAAGAAGCGGGGCGTCGCGCGGATGCCGCCCGGCGAAGCTTGCTTGTTTCCTCCTTTCATGCCGGCCCATCATGAAGAAGCTCGCCTTGCTATGCGCGTGTGTCGTGTGGACCGGCGTTGCGCTTGCGGCGCAAGCGCCCGTCGCGGCGTCGGATGCGGCATCCGAGCCGAAGACCCTGAAAGAGCGACTCGGCGACAAGGCGAGCGACGACCAACGGGTGGACAATTGCCACGTGCCGGTCGAGCAGCGCGGCACGAAGGTTCGTCCTGACAAGTGTGCGCCCTGAAGCGTGCGCGGTTGTGGTACCTTTAGAGGATGAACCATTTGGTACAAATTCAAGGAGCCAGCCTTGTCTTCGACTCAAGCTTCATCCGTACTGCGCCTCGGCATTCTCGGCGGCGCGAATATCGCCAGGCAATTCACGCGTGACGTCCGACCGAGCGAGAAGGTGCGCGTCGTCGCGGTCGCGAGCCGCAGCGACGAAAACGCAAGAGCCTTCGCCGAAGCGAACGGCATCGAGAAATGGTTCGGCAGCTACGACGCGCTGCTCGCGAGCCCGGATATCGACGCCGTCTATATTCCGCTGCCGAACAGCCTGCATGCCGAATGGGCCATCAAGGCGGCGGACCACGGCAAGCACATCCTGTGCGAGAAGCCGCTCGCGCTCGATCGCGACGAAGCCGCACGCATGTTCGAAGCCGCTGACCGCAACGGCGTGATGCTGCTCGAATCGTTCCCGTATTACTTTCAGCCTCAGACCGCCGCGATGATGGCGCTGATCGGCGAAGGCGCGATCGGCGAGGTGCGCGCCATTCAGGCGAGCTTCGGCTTCACGGTGGGCAATCCCGGCGCGAACATCCGCATGAAGCCGGAGCTCGGCGGCGGCGCGTTGCTCGATGCGGGCAGCTATCCGCTGAGCCTCATTCGTCTCGTGATGGGATGCGCGCCGCAACGCGTCGATGCGGTCGCGACGTGGGCGGGCAGCAACGTCGACATCAGTCTCATGACGACGCTCATCTATGCCGATGGCCGCCGCGCGCAGGTCTCGTGCTCGATGGATGCGGCGAATCATCGGTACGCGACGATCATCGGCACGCAAGGCACGCTCGATACCGAGTATCTCAACCACACGAGCGCGGAGACCGCCGGCGACCAATACGGCTATCTGCCGAGCCAGATGCGCGTGCGTCGTGGCATTCCCAATTCCGTGCCGTTCGAGCCGATCGTGTCCGAAGCGGGCAGCGGCTTTTTCTTCGCGGCGGAAAGTTTCGCGCGCATGGTCGCGACGCGCGATGCCGCCGCGATCGAGTACTACGCGCAAGTGAGCCTCGACAATGCCGCGACGCTCGCGGCGATCATCGAAAGCGCGCGCAGCGAGAAGCCCGTCACGCTTTGATATTCCGAAGCGATTCACGCGCCGCGGACGGCGCGTGAATCTTCTATCGGCGCTTCACGATCACGACCTCCATATACTCGCTCGGCACCACGAGCGATGACGGTCCCGCCACATTGCAGCGTTTGAGCAGGCCGTCGATGTCGCGTTCGAGATCGGCCTGCTTTTCCGAATCGAGCGCCGCGAACGCGCGGTGCACCGGTCCGTAATAATCGCGGAACACCCGCAGCCAATGCGCGCTCGATTCATAGCGCATGTTGAAGTGCTTGCGCACGCAGCGAATGTCGGCGGCCTCGGCGCCGAAAAGCGCGACGAGATGCGGCTCGGTCCCCCACAGCGCGGGCGATTGCAGCCCTGCGGGCGGCGGCACATAAGCGCCGATGATCTTGAACAACTGGCCGATGAAACCCTCGGGCGTCCAGTTCGCCATGCCGATGCGTCCGCCGCCCTTCGCCACGCGCAGCATCTCGCTCGCGGGACGCTTGTGATCCGGCGTGAACATCGCGCCGAACGTGGATAGCACGACATCGAAGCTGCCGTCGTCGAAGGGCAGGTCTTCCGCGTCGGCGACCTCGAAGTCGACCGCGAGCCCTTCGGCTAGCGCGCGCGCACGGCCCTTTTCCAGAAGAGCGGGAACGTAGTCGGTCGACGTCACGTGCGCGAAGCGGCGCGCGGCGGCGAGCGTCGCGTTGCCATTGCCGGCGGCGATATCGAGCACGCGCTCGCCCGCGCGCACATCGATCGCTTCGGCGAGCATCTCGCCGACGATCTGCAACGTCGTGCCGACGACCGCAAAGTCTCCGCTGGCCCAGGTGGCCTGCTGCCGGGCCTTGATCGAGGCGAAATCGGGTTGCGGACGGGTCGCCTCGTCGCAGACCGTGGATGTATTCAACGCATGCATGGTTCCTTCTCCAGTGTGCGGATGATGTGTCGAGCATCGCCCTGATGGCGGGCACGTGCAGTATCCCGTTACCATCGCTTCGACGCCTGTCCGCGAGTCGCTGCGAATTGCCCGTTCGTCCGCTTCGTCTTCGCGCCGCGTCATGGCAATGCTTGCGTACCCGCGGGAGCCGACATGAGCCACGACATCCTTTCCGATGTGCTGCGCACGGTGCGCCTGCGCGGCGCACTCTTCTTTCACGTGAGCGGCAATCGCAACTGGGCGGCCGAAGCGCCGCCCGCGCGCGATATCGCCAGCATCGTCATGCCGGAGTGCGAGCACGTGATGGAGTATCACGTCGTGACGCGCGGAAGCTGCTGGGGCGCGATCGTCGGAGAAGCGCCGGTGCGTCTCGCGAGCGGCGATATCATCGTGTTTCCGCACGGCGACGCGCATGTGATCTCGAGCGCGCCCGGCATTCGCGCGGAGATCGACGTCGGCGCGCTGTCGGCGAAGATCGATCAGTTGCCCTTCACGCTGACCTATGACGCGGTTGAAGCGCGCAACAATCCCTGTCCCGACGACGCATATGAAACGATGCTGGTGTGCGGCTTCCTCGGCTGCGATCTGCGACCGTTCAATCCGCTGATCGCGACCTTGCCGCGGCTTCTGCATCTGAAGGAGAGCGGCACGCAGGGCTGGATTAATCACTTCATGCAGCAGGCCGTCGTCGAATCCCGTTTCAAGCGGCCGGGTGGCGAAGCGATGCTCGAACGCATGAGCGAGATGATGTTCGTCGATGCCGTGCGCCGTTACGTCGACGTGCTGCCCGATGAAAGCCGCGGCTGGCTCGCGGGCCTGCGCGATCGTTTCGTCGGACGCGCGCTTGCCGTCATGCACGATGCGCCCGCGCACGAATGGACCGTCGAGGAACTCGGCGAGCGCGTGGGCCTCTCGCGTTCGGCATTGCACGAGCGTTTCGTCGACATGATCGGCTTGCCGCCGATGCAATATCTCGTCAACTGGCGCATGCAGGTCGCGTCCGGGCTGCTGCGCAACACGAACTCGACGATCGCGGTCGTCGCGCAGGACGTCGGATACGCATCCGAGGCGGCGTTCATTCGCGCGTTCAAGCGACTCGTCGGCAAGCCGCCCGCAACGTGGCGCCGCGAAAAGAGGCGCGCGGAGGCCGTGACGCAAGAGCCTTGAGCGATTCGAATTGACGTCCGCCGATTCTCTGACTAGAGTCAGAGATATGAACCCGACCGATATCCGCCAGATTCGCAGCTTCAATCGCACCGTTGCCGAGGGCATCGGTGCGCTCAACGACCATTTCCTCGGACGAGGCCGCCCGATGGGCGAGTCGCGGCTCGTCTGGGAGATCGGTGCCGAGGGCGTCGATCTTCGCGTGCTGCGCGAGCGGCTGGGTCTCGATTCGGGCTATCTGAGCCGCACGCTTGCGGCGCTGGAGCGGCAGGGCCTCGTCGCGGTCGGGGCTCGTCCCGATGACCGCCGGGTGCGCCGCGCCACGCTCACCGAAGCGGGCCGCGTCGAACGCGATGAACTCGAGCGGCTTTCTGACGCGGTCGCCGGCGGCATGCTCGCGCCATTGAACGACGCGCAGCGCCAGAGGCTGATCGCAGCGATGGCCGAAGTCGAGCGCTTGCTGCAGCCCTCGCTGGTTCGCTTTGCGATCGAAGATCCGACGAGCGCCGATGCGCAATGGTGCATCGATCAATACTTCGCGGAGCTGAACGCGCGCTTCGATTCGGGCTTCGATCCGTCCGTCAGCCTGTCCGCCGACGCGCACGAATTGACCGCGCCGCAGGGCGCGCTGATCGTGGCGAGGCTTCGCGGCGCGGCGATCGGTTGCGTGGCGCTCAAGTTTCACGGCTCGTCTCCGGCCGAGTTGAAGCGCATGTGGGTAAGCGCGGCCGCGCGCGGGCTGGGCGTCGGACGGCGCTTGCTCGAAGAGGCCGAAAAGCTCGCGTTGCGGAACGGCGCGAGGGTGCTGCGTCTCGAGACGAACAAGTCGCTCGCGGAGGCGATCAGCCTGTACCGGCGCTCGGGCTATGTCGAGGTTGCCGCATTCAGCGCCGAGGCCTATGCGGATCACTGGTTCGAGAAAGCCTTGCGTTGACACCTCTCGTCAGCGCGTTCCAGTCAGCGCGATGACGAGATCGAGAAACGCGCGCGTCTTCGCCGGCGGATGATGTCGCGACGGATAGAACGCATACAGCGGAAAGCGCTCGTCGGGCCAGTCAGGGAACAGGTCGACGAGCTTGCCATTCGCGAGCAGGTGCTCGTGACCGAGCAGAAGAATCTGCGCGATGCCGTGGCCCGAAAGGAGCGTGCTCAGCATCGTGCCCGGATCGTTCAGCGTAAGACGGCCGCGCGTGTCCACGGCAATGCGCTTTCTCCCGCGATGAAACTGCCATGCGAACGGCCGACCCGTTTCGGGATCGCGAAACTCGATGCACGTATGGGATTCTTCGGCGAGTGCCTGCGGCGTCGCGGGCTTGCCGCGCCGCTTGAGATATGACGGCGCGGCCACCGTGCGCACCGGCGTATCGAGCAGCTTGCGCGCGACGAGACTCGAATCGCGCGGCTCGCCGAAGCGCACGGCGAGATCGAAGCCGTCCGCGATCATGTCGCCGAGACGGTCGCTCGTGATGAGTTCGAGTTGCAGATCGGGATGCGCCTTGAGGAACGCATCGAGCTTCGGTCCGAGCAGAAGCCGCGAGAAGATCGGATCGACGTTTACGCGCAGTCGCCCGCGCACGGCCGTCGCGCCCTCCGATGCCATCGTCGCCGCTTCCTCCAGGCCGGCGAGATGCGGCATCACGTGTTCGAAGAAACGCCGGCCGTCGTCGGTCAGCGACACGCTGCGTGTCGTGCGATCGAAAAGACGAATCTTCAGACGCGCTTCGAGACGCGCGATCGCACGGCTCACGCCGGGCTGCGACATGCCGAGACGATCGGCGGCAGCAGCGAACGTGCCCGCATCGACGATCGCCGCGAACACGCTGATGCCGTTGAGAATGCGTTCGTTGAAGCCCGCCATACATGCCTCCGCGTCATGGATCGAACGGCATTCATGATATCGCGGCGCGGCGCGTGTGACGCTCGAAAAGCGGGCGCAAAAAAAACGGGCCCCGAAGGGCCCGGCAAATCACTCCAACACGGTCAACTTTATGCGTGGCGAGCCTTGGCGACCTTATCCACGGAGATCGAGTCGGCACGCAGACGCTCATACTCTTGCTCGCTCATCGGCACGGCGTCCTTCTTGCCCAGATCGTTCAGGCGGATGCGATACGTCTCACGCGCCGAGTAAGCCGCGATCGCCGCGATGATCGTCACGCCCAGGGCAATCGAGCCGACCGTCAGCGGGATGTTGTTCGATCCCGGGGGCGCAACCGCGGCGAAGAGTGCCGGCAGCAGCGCGGTGATGGTCGTGCCGATGTTCTGTGCAATCGCCATCGCCGAGACACGCGAGCGGGTCGGGAACAGTTCCGGATAGAAGCTCGGGAAGATCGCGTTATAGCCCTGGTACACGACACCCCACATCAGAAGCGACATCAGGAACGCGAGCGGCACGCTGTGGATGCTGATCGCGTAGAGATAAGCGAACGCCAGCACACCCGAGATCAGCGAACCGCCGATCATCATCGGACGACGGCCGATCTTGTCCGACAGATTGCCGACGAACGGAATCACCAGCACCGCGACGATGTTGCCGACCACCGGAATCCACAGATACACGCTCTTGTGGAAGCCGATGCCATACGAAGACTGCACCGCATACGCCGCACCGAAGATCGTCGCGACGACGGGAATCACGTTCATCAGCGCCATGCAGACGACGCGGATCATGTCGGGCGTGCTGTTGGCGAACGCTTCCTTGATCGGCGACTTCGGCAGATCGCCGTGCGATTCTTCGGACGTGAACGCCGGCGTCTCGTGCACTTCCTTACGGATGATGTAGCCCGCGACCAGCACGAAGGCCGACAGCAGGAACGGCACACGCCAGCCCCACGAGTTGAACATGTCTTCCGGCATGAACGTGGCGAGCGGCAGGAACACGGCAGCGGCGAGAATCTGGCCGGCCTGCACGCCCTGCAGCGTGAAGCTCGCGTAGTAGCCGCGACGTCCGAACGGCGCGTGCTCCAGAATCATCGAACTGGCGCCGGAGATTTCGCCGGCCACCGCGAAGCCCTGGATCAGGCGCAACACGACGAGCAGCGCGGGCGCCGCCATGCCGATCTGGTGATACGTCGGCAGCAGACCGACGGCCATCGTCGAGAAACCCATCAGGAACATGCAGATGAGCAGCACGTTCTTGCGGCCGTGCGTATCGCCCAGATGGCCGAGCACGAACGCGCCGATCGGACGCGCGACGTAACCCACGCCGTACGTCGCGAGCGACGCGATGATCGCCACCTTCGGATTGCCCGACGGGAAGAACAACTGCGGGAAAATGAGTGCGGCGGCCTGGGCGTAAATGAAGAAGTCGTAATACTCCAGCGCCGAGCCGATCCAGCCGCTCGCGGTCGCTTTTTTCGCCTGGCGGCCGCTGTGCGCGTCTTCCTTAGGGCTAGCCATAGAGATGTCTCCGAACAATGGGTTTATGGAGTTGAGCCTGGGAACCTGGCCGAGCGGCGGGGCATTCGAACCGGAATTGCGCGTCGCTCTGAAAGTGATTGGAGAATAAAAGCGCAACCCCTTTCGATCAACATTCTGTGATAAGTTTTGCGCGATTATCGAACGCGAGTGTCCGATAATCGATCACTTTGGGGGTTAGCACTAGCAAATGGCTTTGGTGGAGCGCCGAAACATCACGTGATCCATAACTAAACAAGCATGCGAGCATGACTAAACCGGAACTCGATAAGCGCGACTGGATAGCCGGTCTGGAAAAGGGGCTGGCGATCCTCGAAGCCTTCGACGATCAGCACGCGCGCATGACGCCGACGCAGGCCGCGACGCGCACGGGCCTCACGCGCACGGCCGCGCGGCGCTATCTGCTGACGCTCGCCCATCTCGGCTACGTGCAGACCGACGGCAAGCTCTTCAATCTCACGCCGCGCGTGCTGCGCATGGGATGGTCCTATTTCGAATCGGCGCGGCTGCCGCGCATCGTGCAGCCTTATCTGCAGCAGTTGAGCGCGCTGATTCACGAATCGGTGTACGTGAGCGTCCTCGACGACTGGGATCTCGTGATCATCGCGCGTAACGGCTCGACGCGCGTGATGACGACGGGCTTCGTGCTCGGCGCGCGCGTGCCCGCCGCGTTGATGTCGGGCGGTATCGCGATGCTCGCATACATGGACGAGACCTCGGTGCGCGGCTGGCTCGACGCGACCGAGTTCAAGCCCTTTACGCCGCTCACGATCACCAACAAGGAAAAGCTCTACGAGAAGATCCGGCAGGCGCGCGTGGATGGCTACGTCGCGATCGAGCAGCAGTTGCAGATGGGCGTGCGCGGTGTCGCGGTGCCGATGAAGAACCGGCATGGTGAGGTGGTGGCGGCATTGTCGGCGAACATGCCCATCGGCAAGGAGACGGGCGAGGCGGCGCTCGCCCGCGTGTTGCAGCCGTTGCAGGAGACGGCGTTGTCGATGTTGAACGTGATCTGACCGCAAAGGTGAGGGTATTCGGGAGCGGGCGCACGCTCGGGCGTGAAAGCCCCTTATCAAAGGGCCCGGCGCGCGTGCCGATCGAGCTAAAGGTGAGGCTTTTCGGGAGTTATCGGCGTTCTGTTCGAAGTCGACGACGAGACCAGCCTGACCCTGCTCCACGCGATGCACGAGAACGCGGAACAACAGGACGCGCCGTTATCCGGACAATCGGCGAAGGCGTGGCTCGGGTTCTACAGCGGCCTCACCGATCAGCAGAAGAAGACCTTCAGCGATGCGATGCGGCCGCAATTCGAGAACATCGCGCACCATCCGGCGCGTCCCTACGATCCGAGGACCGGACTCCGACGCGACGACGCTCAGGACGCACCCGTGAAGATCGGCCCTTGTCCACCCGGGCTGAAAGCGCGCGGCGCATGGTCGACGCTCGCGCCGGACTGATCGCGGGACGCCGATGCCGGCGCCGGATCGCGCAACGTGACAGCGGTCTCGGGCGTGATCGGCACGCTCGGCTGCGCAAGCAGTTCGGTCTTGCGCATCGAGCCTGCCGACGTCCCGAAGTAATACCCGATGATGCTGATCCACGCGGTCCCGAGCGCGCCGACCACGACGTTCACGAGATCGCGATTCGCCTCGGGCAACGCGCGCAACGCCATCAACAGCAGAATGCCGAAGAAGCCGCCGGTCACGCACATCGCGAGCACCTTGGGCACCCAGTCCTTGTTCGCGATGCCCATCGCGCGCGCATCGGCGCGATCGCCCGCCGCGATGCGCGCCATGTCCGCTTCGAATGAAAGGCGCGCCTGCGCGGCCGCCACCACGAGCTGCTGCAACTGCAGCGAGTTCGCGCTTTCGGCCTGACTGATCTTGTCGAGCGCCGCGGGATCGTTGAGCGCGGTCTCGACGACATCCGGATCGCTCGGCGTGCCGAGCGCATGCGAGATGATCGCGGCCGCCGTGCTCACGCCGAGCCCGACCGGCCCGCCGATGAGACCTGCCAGAAGAGGCGCCTTCGCGCCGATCGTTGCTGCCACTTTCGACCAGTCCATCATGCTGCTCCCAGTAGAAGATTCGTCGCCATGCGCTCGGTCCAGCCGCGGCTGAACGTCGGCCATGCATGCAGGCCCTTCAGATAACGCAATCGATACGCGACGAAGCGCAAGACGAAGCGCATCGGATCGGCGGCCTTCACGGCATCGACGGTATCGGGGCCGAACTTGCCGTCTTCCTTCGCGCCCGATGCCTTTTGCATCCACAGCACGACGAGGCCGCCGTTGTAGTTCGCATCGAAGATCTGGAACGCGACGCGCGGATCGAATTCGTCCAGATGCAGCGGATCCCAGTACTTCTGCTTGGCAATGCGCTTCGCGAGGTCGAGGGGCAGGTCCTTCATCGCGCCCGCGTAGCCGTATCCGCGCGCGACGCGCGCCGTTACGCCCCACATCGTTT
The DNA here is from genome assembly GCF_905220305.1 of Caballeronia sp. J97. Taxonomy (NCBI): domain Bacteria; kingdom Pseudomonadati; phylum Pseudomonadota; class Betaproteobacteria; order Burkholderiales; family Burkholderiaceae; genus Caballeronia; species Caballeronia sp. J97. The sequence continues at coordinate 89,021 of NZ_CAJMZL010000028.1, forward strand.
CGCCGCCGGGGTCCGCCGGATGGAATGAGTAGCCGCCTTCGCTGCCGATCAGCGCTTCGAAGGCGTCATCGAAGTTGTTCATGGTGATCTCCTGGGCGCCTGCGCGTGCCGCCGGAAACTCGCGATGCGAAACCCGCGGCGCCGGAAGAAACGGGCCGGCACGCGAGGCGGCCGGCCCGGTCGCGTCAAGCAGTGGCAGGCAGTCATGACGCGACGGCAAGGCTTTATGCATCGGCTATGCCAGGCGACGTACGAGCGGCGTGCAAGCCTTGTGCGACAGGCCTTTCAAGGCGATGGAAAAACGTGCGAAGGAAAGCGGACTGTCGTGCGCCGGCCAACGATTTTCAGCGCGCTTGTTCGGTCCGCGCAGACATGGCCTGCTCATTCGACGCTCATTGTCCGCGCCTACGATGCAAGTCAACCGGGCGGCGCGCTACTGATCGAAACCATCGCACTGCCTTTCGTTGACGACGTTTCATCGAGGAGAAAAGCCATGCGCCACTATCCATCGGACAGTCCCCGCGCGGCGGCGCGCATTGTCGTGATGTCGCTGATCGCGGACGGGCATATCGGCAGTGCGGAAATCGAGGAGCTCGAACGGCGCGGATTCTATGCGCGGCTCGGGCTTCATGCGGGAGAGTTGCATGAAGTCGTGCGCGAAGTCTGCGAGGACCTCACGCAATGTTCGTATCTCACATGGGACGACGTCTGTCGCGTCGATCCGCATGTCGTGGAGCAGCTCGCGAAAGAAGTATGCGACGAGGACAGACGACGCGACGTGCTGATGCTCTGCGAATCGGCGGTGGTCGCGGACGGTTTCATGACTTGCACCGAAGCCGCCGTGATCGATGCGGTGAAGCGCGCCTGGCGCATGCATTGAATCGCGCGAACCATCGATCGGAGACGACATCATGCAACAGCACATTCTCGTGGCAGTGGGACCGGGATACAGCCATGCCGCGCTCGCGCTCGGCATCGCACGGGCCCGCGAATTCAATGCGCGCCTCACGGCGCTTCACGTGGTGGATCGCGCGCCGTTCTGGGCGATATCGTCCACGCAGTACGACTTCGGCGCGGCGTTCGCGCAGATCGACGAACTCGCGCGCGAAGTCGAGAAGCGCACGCTGCAGGCGATACGCGCATCGAGCATCAACGGCGTATGCGTGACGATGGACCTGCCGGGCGGCACGACGCTCGCGCGCGTGATCGCGCAGGCGGCGCGCGAGTTCGATGCGGATCTCATCGTGATCGGCCGCACCCAAGCCACGCACTGGCGCTTCTGGGAAGAGCGCGTGGCCGATGCAGTGAGCCGTCACAGCAATCGTCGCGTGCTCATCGCGTCGAACCGTGCGGGCAATGAAGCGCCCGTTGAAACAAAAGCGACACCGTTACGTTTTAACATCGTCGATTCGACGCAGCGCGTCACGACTCCAACGTACAGTTCCAGAGGAAGCTCGCCATGCCGGATCGCATCGTCAAACCGTCCCGACGCGCCTTGCTGAAGGGTCTCGTTTCCGGCACGGGGCTCGCGCTCACGGGCGCGGGTCTCGCCGATGCGCTCGCGCAAGGCGTCGCGCCCGCCGTCGTCACCGCCGACAAGTTGCGCCCGCAACTACCCGGCGGCGTGATGAGCGGCGATGTCACCGCGACGAGCGGCATCGTGTGGAGCCCCGCGGACCGGCCGTCGCGCATGATCGTCGAGTACTCGACGAGCGAGAGCTTCAGGACGTTTCAACGGCGCATCGGACCGGCCGCGCTCGACTCGAGCGACTTCACGGCGCGCGTCGATCTGACCGGCCTGCCGCCCGGCGCCGACGTGTTCTATCGCGTGCGCTTTCAGGATCTCGTCGATGGCAAGGCGTACAGCGAGCCGGTGACGGGACGCCTGCGCACCGCGTCGCTCGATGCGGACAAGCCTATCTGCTTCGTCTTCTCCGGCGATGAAGCCGGGCAGGGCTGGGGCATCAACGAGCGCTTCGGCGGCTATCGCATCTATGAAGCGATGCGCCGCGAATCGCCGGACTTCTTCATCCATCAGGGCGATCAGATCTACGCGGACGGCGTGATCGAACCGGAAGTGAAACTGCCCGACGGCACGATGTGGACCAACGTCGTCACCGAAGGCAAGTCGCATGTCGCGCAGACGCTCGCCGATTATCGCGCGGCCTTCGCATACAACCAGCTCGACAGGAACAAGCGCCGCTTCGCAGCCGAAGTGCCGTTCCTCGTGCAATGGGACGATCACGAAGTGCGCAACAACTGGTATCCGGGACAGGTCATCGGCGAAGCGGAGAAGCGCTATCAGACGCGCGCGATCGATCTGCTCGAAGCGCGCGCGAAGCAGGCGATGTTCGAATACAACCCGTATCGCATCAACCAGCTCGATCCGGAACAGGTGTATCGCGGCTTTCAGTTCGGTCCGCTGCTCGATGTGTTCATGCTCGACGAGCGTTCGTATCGTGGCGCGAACTCGCCGAACAGACAGACGCGTCTCGATGCGGACTCGGCGTTCCTCGGCTCGCAGCAGACCGCGTGGCTGAAGGCTTCGCTGAAGGCGTCGCGCGCGACATGGAAGGTGATTGCGAGCGACATGCCGATCTCGCTCGTCGTGCCCGATCTGAACCCCGACGTGCCGAAGGGCACCTTCGAGGCATGGGCTAACGCGGACAACGGCACGCCGTCCGGCCGCGAACTGGAGCTTGCCGAAATCCTGCGCTTCATCAAGCGGGAAGACATCAGGAACGTCGTGTGGATCACGGCGGACGTGCACTATGCGCAGGCGACGCACTACGATCCGTCGCGCGCGAAGTTCACCGAGTTCAAGCCATTCTGGGAATTCGTCGGCGGGCCGATCAACGCGGGCACGTTCGGCCCGAACGATCTCGACATGACATTCGGTCCGGAACTGCGCTACGTGAGCGTGCCGAAGGACAATCCGCAGAATCGTTCGCCGGCGTCGCTGCAGCAGTACTATGGCCGCGCGAAAATCGATCCGGTGAGCCGTGCGCTGACGGTCTCGCTGCACGACCTGAACGGCAAGTCGCTCTACGAAGTGAAGCTCGACGTCGAAGCCTGAGCATCGAAGCCTGGGTGACGATGCACGAGGACCTGCGCGCGAGTCTTCGTTGCCGCGCGACCTTCGACGCACTGGCCGAAGGTCTCGAAAACTACGCGCGGTAACGCATCTATCCGGCGAGCTTGTTCGCCAGTTCGGCGACATGCTTGCCCTGATAGCGCGCGATATCGAGTTCGTTTTGCGAGGGCTGGCGGCTGCCGTCGGGGGAGGCGAGCGTCGTCGCGCCATAGGGCGTGCCGCCGGAAATCTCGCTCATGTTCGTGAGTCCGGCGCACGCATACGGCACGCCGACGATCACCATTCCGTGATGCAGCAGCGTGTTATGGAACGACGTGATCGTGGTTTCCTGCCCGCCGTGCTGCGAAGCCGTCGACGAGAATACGCTGCCGATCTTGCCGACGAGCGCGCCCTTCACCCACAGTCCGCCCGTCTGGTCGAGGAAGGTGCGCATCTGACCCGCCATGTTGCCGAAGCGCGTCGGCGTGCCGAAGATGATCGCGTCGTAATCGGCGAGTTCGTCGATGGTGGCGACCGGCGCCTGCTGGTCGAGCTTCACGCCGATCTTCGCGGCCTGATCGGCGGGAATCGTTTCGGGCACGCGTTTGAGCGTGACTTCCGCGCCCGCGACGCTGCGCGCGCCTTCTGCAATCGCCTGCGCCATCGTTTCGACGTGGCCGTACATCGAATAGTAGAGAACCAGTACTTTCGCCATGATGTGTCCTTGTGTGGAGGGTGCATCGGATGGAGATGCGCGGTTCCTTGCGCGCCTTCAAAGATAGCACCGCGCAGCACATTCGCAAGGAACTGGCCTGCCCGCGCCCATCCGAAGCGTTCATGGACGCACGCGCCTTTCGTCGACGACACTGCCGAAACCCAAACCGGAGACGCAACCGCCATGAACGGTCACGCCTTGCTTAGCGCGAATCTGCTTCTCGCCTGGTCGGCGTATTTCGTCGGCACGGCGAGCCCCGGGCCGAGCAATCTCGCGATCATGTCGATTGCGAGCGCGTCCGGCCGGCGCGCGGCCTTCGCGTTCGCGGCGGGCGTGATGTCCGGTTCGTTCTTCTGGGCGATGCTCGCCGCGCTCGGTCTCTCCGCCGCGCTGACTGCGTACTCGGGCTTTCTCATCGCCGTGAAGATCTGCGGCGGGCTGTATCTGCTGTGGCTCGCGTTCAAGTCGGGACGCGCGGCGTTGAAGCCGCCGGTGCGCACATCCTCGGCGGATGCGCGGGGGCAAAGCGGCCGCAGGCTTTACGCGCGCGGCGCGCTGCTGCATCTGACCAATCCGAAGGCGATTCTCGTGTGGATGTCGGTGGCGGCGCTCGGTTCGTCGGCGGGCGAAGGGCCGGGACATATGCTCGTCGTCGTCGCGGGATGCCTGTGCATCGGCGTATGCGTGTTCGGCGGTTACGCCGCGCTCTTTTCAATGGCGTCCGCGCGGCGCGTCTACAACGCATCCAGCGCGGCCTCGATGCGTGTCTCGCGCTCGTGTTCGGCGCGGCGGGCATCCGGCTGCTGAGCTCGCGCGTGTAGCGGATTTGCCGCACCGTGTGCGGTTCGGCTTTTCATCCGGAGCATCGGCGGCTACGCTCAAGCAGACGCCCGATCAATCGCCAGAACGATGCCGACCGACGATTCTTCCTCAAGCGCGCGCCCGGTTCCGCGCGAAAGCACCGCAATCGTGGCCGATTTTGCGCGCATCGTCGGTGACGCGTTCGCCGCGCTCGGGCGCGAACTCATCGCGATCCGGCCGACGCCCGCGCGTGCGCTGTTCGGCACGCAGGCGATGCTTTCCGTCGGGCTCGCCGTGGCGCTCGCCTATGCATTCCATCTGAGTAACATCTGGTGGGCCGCGATCAGCGGTTTCGCGGTCATGCAGTCGAAATTCTCGGCGTGCGCGCAGCGCGGCGTGCATCGCGTGGTCGGCACGATCGCGGGCGCGCTGATCGGCGCAGTGGCGGGATCCGTGATCGGCGACGTGCCGTGGCTCTTCGTGCCGCTGCTCGGGGCGATCGTCGGCATGTCCGTGTATCGCGCGCTCGTCTCGGATGCGGGCTACGCGTGGGTGCTGGGCGGCGTGACGTCGCTGATGGTGACCTTCGAGGCGCATCGGCTCGGGTCCGCGGCGGCGACGGCGTCGTTCGCGCTCCTGCGCGTGGCCGAAGTGATCGTCGGGACGGTGGCGTGCGTGGCCGTGTCGGCGCTTTTTCATGCGGGCGTGCAGCAGTATCGGAACTCGCGCGGGGCGCGGCCGGTGCCGCGTGCGCAGGCGGCCTCCACGGTGGATCGCGTCGATGGCGTCAACGCGCAGACCGTCACCGTGCTGCCTTCCGATGCCGCCCAGGCCGTACAGGCGCTCGACGCGACCCACGTCGCGCGCGCCGAGCACACGGCGCTCGCGATGCGCAAGCGCCTCGCGTGGCAAGGCGCGTGGTCGGTGATGATCCTGGCGTCGCTCGCGTACGCGTGGAATCTGCCCGGCTTCGCGCAGGCGATGGTGACGGCGATCGCCGTGCTGATCCTGCCCGCATCGGCGCTCGGCAAGCCGACGAACAGGCCTGTCGCGGAGCGCATGATTCAGCGTTTCATCGGCTGCCTGCTCGCGGGCGCCGTGAGTCTCGCGTTGCTGCCGTTATTGGGCGACAACCCGCTCGCCTGCATGCTGGCGCTGTGCGCGGGCGTGTGGATCGGCTGTCACGTCCAGACGGGAACGCAGGGCGCGAGCTATGTCGGGCGGCAGTTCAATATCGCGTTCATCATGGTGTTCGTGCAGGATCACCATTGGTCATCGGACCCGATGCCGGCGCTGTTGCGGCTCGAAGGGATTCTGGCGGGGATCGTGGTGTTGTCGGCGGTGATGGCCGCGGGCGCAGCGTGGGCGGCGCGACGAGCGCCGCCCACGGCGATGCGGTGACGTTGCGCCACGCGCATCGCACCCTTCGTTTCGGACGATCAGGCTTCTTCGGCCCAGGCCAGATTTTCCCGCGCCATCAATGCGCTCGAAGCCGCGGGGCCGAACGTTCCGGCCGTGTAGCCGCGCGGCCGATCGCCCAGTTCCTTCCAGCCATTGAGAATCGGCTCGACCCACGTCCATGCCGCTTCGAGCTCGTCGCGCCGCATGAAGTGCGTGAGCCGGCCGCGAATCACGTCGATGAGCAAGCGCTCGTAGGCTTCCGCGCGCCGTTGCGTCATGGCCTGCTGCAGATCGAGATTGAGCGTGACCGGCTGCATGTGCATGCCGCTGCCCGGCTCCTTCGCCAGCATCTGAAGCTGGATCGACTCTTCCGGCTGCAGCGTGATCGTCAGGCGGTTGCCGTAGTGACGCGGACCGTCGGGAATGATCGAGAACGGCAGATCCGCGAAGTCGATGACGATCTCCGAGCGGCGATTCTGCATGCGCTTGCCGGTACGCAGGAAGAACGGCACATTGGCCCAGCGCCAGTTGTTGATATGCGCGCGCAGTGCCACGAACGTCTCCGCGCGGCTGTCGGCCGGCACGTTCTGCTCTTCGAGATAACCCTTCACCGCCTCGCCGCCCACCGCGCCCGCGGTGTACTGGCCGCGCACGGTATCGCGCGCGATATCGGCGACGGTCATCGGCCGCAGCGACTTCAGCACTTTCAGCTTCTCGTCGCGCACGGCGTCCGGGTCGAGCGACACCGGCGGCTCCATCGCGACGATGCACAGCAGTTGCAGCAAGTGGTTCTGCACCATGTCGCGCAATGCGCCGGTGTGATCGTAGAAGCCCGCGCGGCTGCCGACGCCGACCGTCTCCGACACCGTGATCTGCACGCTCTTGATGTACGGCGACTGCCACAGCGGGCCGAAGATCGCATTGCCGAAGCGCAGCACCATCAGGTTCTGCACGGTTTCCTTGCCGAGATAATGGTCGATGCGGTAGATCTGCTCTTCCTTGAAGTGCTTGCCGACCGCGTCGTTGATCGCGCGCGCGGAGGCGAGATCGTGTCCGAGCGGCTTTTCCAGCACGACGCGCGCGTGCTGGTCGAGAATGCCGGCGCTATCGAGGTTGTCGCAGATGGTCACGAACAGTTCGGGCGACGTCGACAGATAAAGCACGCGTTGCGAGCCGGGGCGCACGGCCTGTGCGAGACGCTGGAAGTCGCCCGGATTTTCGACGTCGACGCGCACGTAGTCGAAGAGCGCGAGGAATTTGTCCCACGACTGCGCATCGAAAACCTTGGCATCGATGAAAGGGCGCGCCTGCTCTTCCATGAAGTTCCTGAGGTAATCCTCGCGTGCCCAGTCCTTGCGGCCGATGGCGAGAATGCGCGTGTCGGCGGGCAGGTTGCAGTGCGTATGCGCCATGTAGAGCGCCGGCAGCAGCTTGCGCGCCGCCAGGTCTCCGCCGCCGCCGAAGATGATCATGTCGAGCGGGCGTTCGTTCGAGGGAGCAGTTGAATTCGTCATGGTGCGTGAGCCGGTAAAGGTTCAGGAAAGCCGAAAGCGCGGCGATCGGTGCGATCGTTCGAGACAGCTATGTTGCATGTTTTGCCGGCATTTTGCACGGCAGTCGTGCTAACGGGCGTTCGATTCGCCGGTCGATGGACGAAATGTCACCGACGGCATTTGTTTGTTTAGCGCGCTCAGCGCAACGATTCGTTTGCGCGCAGCGTCGTCACGGCGAGATCGAGAAATGCGCGCACCTTCTGCGTGACGTGGCGTCCTTCACGATGCACGAGATGAATCGGCAATGGCGGCGGCTCGAAGCGCGGCAGCACGATCGCGAGACGACCCTCGCTCACGTGTTGCGCGACCTGATACGACATCAGCCGCGCGATGCCGAAATCCGCGAGCGCGGCGGCGATGGCCGAATCGTTGGTGGTCGTCGTGAAGCGCGCATGCGAGCGCACGAGGAACTGCCGCTCGCCGTCGTGGAGACGCCATTCCGGCGGCGACGACGAGCCCGTCGACGCAATGATGACATGTCCGGCGAGATCGTCCGGATGAAGCGGCGCACCGTGCTTCGCGAGATAAGCGGGCGATGCGCACAGCACGCGCCGCACGCGCCCGACATTGATCGCCTGCAACGACGAGTCCGGCAGTTGCGCGATGCGCACCGCCACGTCGATGCCTTCGTCGACGAGATTCACGACGCGGTCGACGAACCAGCAACTCGCATCGGCTTCGGGGTAACGGCCGAGATAGTCGAGGACGATCGGCGTGACGTGCAGCCGGCCGAACATCACCGGCGCGGTGATCGAGAGCAGGCCGCGCGGCGACGAATGCGTGCCGGTCGCGGAGAGCTCGGCGTTATCGATCTCGCCGAGGATGCGGCGGCAGTCCTCGAAATAGCCGCTGCCCGCGTCGGTGAGACGCACGACGCGCGTCGTGCGCGTGAGCAGGCGCACGCCGAGATGCTCTTCGAGCTCCGTCACGACGCGGCTCACGACCGACGGCGACACGTCGAGCTTGCGCGCCGCCGATGCGAAGCCGCCGGTCTCGACCACCGTGACGAACGTCGTCATTGCCTGTAAACGGTCCATGAGAAAGCACGAGGCATGAAGGCTTGAAGGATGCCGTGCATTCTCGGGGATATGTGCGCGAGGCACAATCCACGACCGCTTCGATGCGCTTCAAAGCTCCAGTTCCAGCGTGCCGCCGTCCTCGGCCGGCATCGCGCAGCAGATCAGCGCTTCGTCATCGCCGACATGAAACGCCGGCTCGCTTTCATACGACACCGCGCCCCGCGCGATACGCGTCCGGCATGTGCCGCACGTGCCGTCCCGGCAATTGAACTCGGGCGACAGGCCGCTCGCTTCCGCGAGTTCGAGCAAGGAGCCGCTGCCCGGCTTCCATTGCGCGCTCGCGCCCGATTTCAGGAACTCGATCTTCACCGGCCCGGTCGCGGCAGGACGCAGTGGCTTCACGTCCGCGCCGCGATCCGCCGTGCGCTTCAGCGCCGAAGGACCGAACGCTTCCGCATGAACGCGCGCATCGGCAACGTTGAGCGCACGCAGGCCGTCGTAGATCGACTGCATGAACGCGCCCGGGCCGCACAGATAGAAGTCGTAGTCGTTGCACGGCAGACGGCTCGTCAGCAGATCGATGTCGATGCGCCCCGACACGTCGTAATCGCGTTCGAGCTGCGCGCCGTTCGTGTCGCTCAGGACGCGGATCACGTTCACCGCGCCGCCCGCGCTCCGTGCGAGCGCGTCGACTTCCTGCGCGAACGCGCGGCTCGCGAGCGAATGCGCCGACACGATCATCCACACCGGACGCACGCGGCGCTTCCTCAGGCCTTCGTAGACGATGTGCCTCAGCATCGCGAGCATCGGCGTGATGCCGACGCCCGCCGCCATCAGCACGGCGGGACGATGTTGGAACGGATCGATCGTGAAGTCGCCCGCGGGCGCGCGCGCCTCGATGATGCCGCCCGCTTTCAGCGTGTCGTGCAGATACGCCGACACGCGTCCTTCGCGCTTCACGCTGATGCGATAGACGCCGTCCGAAGGCGCGACCGACAGCGTGTACGTGCGAATCTGCGGCCTCGCGTCGCCGGGCAGCGTCACGCGAATCGGCAGATGCTGCCCCGCCTTGTGCGGCACGATGCCCGCGCCGTCCGCCGGTTCGAGATGGAACGAGCGGATCGCATCGCTTTCATCGACGATCCGGCTCACGCGGAATGTGCGCCATGCGTTCGCGAGCGCCGCTGCCTGAAGGCGTTCGGCCACTTGTTTCCAGTCGCCCGTCATCAGCGAATTGGGCGATGCGCCGTCGCTGCGCGCTTTCCATCGCAAGGGCAACGCGTCCGCGCGGTAGACGATGCGGCGCGGCGTGAAGCGCCACAGCCGCTCCGCGCCCTGAAACGCGGCGATCTCGGGCGAATCGAGCAGCACTTCGGCATCGCCGACGAGTTGCAGCACGTCGCCGGTTTCGAAATCCGCGAACACGAGCCCGGCGCGGCCGTTCACGAGAATGTTGCCGAGCGTGTTGAAGAAGAGATTGCCGGTGAAATCGGGAATCGTGAGCGCACCGTCGTCCGACAGGCGCACGAAGCCCGGCTTGCCGCCGCGATGCGACACGTCCACTTGCCGATGCCCGTCCTCCCGATCGAAGTACGACGCGACGAAGAACGTGTCCGCGCCGGCGATCATCGCTTTCGCGTGCGGGGAAAGCGCGTCGAGCATGATCGGCTGCACGGGCGAGGGCACGGCCGGATCGCGCACGAACGCGAAATCGCGTAGCTGGATGTATTGCGGGCAATTGCCGAAGCTCTGCTCGACGGCCACGTCGAACGAAAGCTTCGCGCCGTCGCGACGAATCACGCCGTTCATGCGATTGCGGCGGCGCGTGTTCATCTCGATGCCGAGCAGGCCGATCGACGCGCCGTCGTTCATGCCGGCATCGGCGGGATCGAGCGGATCGCGCGCGCGGCTCATCGACAAAGTCTTCGCGTCGGGCGTGCGCATGAAGCCGGGATGTCCGGCGAGCAGCGTCGCCCACGGATCGCCGTGCTCGTCGACCGCGCCCGCCACGACGAACGGCAACTGCGCGAAGAACTGGCGATGCTGATCCGGCATGTAATCGCGCACGATGCGCCGCCCGACGCCGTCCATGCGCTCGAACGCGCCGAAGGCCTTCTGGATGGCGATTTCGCCGCGATGCCACGGCGACGGCGTGGCGACGGTTGCAGTATCGGAAAGCGCGGAAGCGGACATGATCGTATGCCTCTTCGGTTCGGGCGCGGGCGGCACGGCGCAAGTCAGGCGAAACGCGGCCGCCGCGCTCACTTTACGCCGCGAGACCCGCGGCCGTCTTTTGAAACGGGAGGAAGCCCTTCAACGCCTCGACGCGTTTCAGCCACGCGTTCACGTTCGCGTACGCGGCGAGATCGACATTGCCTTCGGGCGCGCTCGCGATGTAGCTGTAGAGCGCGACATCCGCGATGGTCGGATGCGCGGCGCCGGTATCGGCGATCCATGCGCGATGCGCCAGCTCCGAATCGATCACTTCGAGGACGTTGTGCGCGCGCGCGATGACTTCGTCCGCATCGAACTTCGCGCCGAACACGGTGATGAGACGCGCGGCCGCGGGGCCGAATGCGATCTGCCCGGCCGCGACCGAAAGCCAGCGCTGCACGGCGGCGGCTTCGGCGGGCGTTTCGGGCAGCCACTTCGTATCGCCGGCTTTTTTCGCGAGATAGACGAGAATCGCGTTCGAATCGGCGATGACGGTGTCTCCATCGACGAGAACCGGAATCTGGCCGAACCGGTTCAGCTTCAGGTACTCGGGCGTCTTGTGCGCGGCGGCCGCGAGATCCACGAACGCTTCTTCATGGTCGACTCCCAGCAGACTCAAAAAGAGACGTGCTCGGTGCGCATGCCCGGACAGCGGGTGGTAATAGACCTTCATGGCAAGTTCCCTGATTCGGTTATTGGCCGGGAGAGGTCCCGTCCTGTGAATCAAGTATCGGTTCTTGCCGTGAGAAGGAGAATGGCGCTGATTTTCAAATCACTATTCTGGAAACGAGAATGGTGAGGGCGAGACCGCCGCTCGCCTCACGCTCGACTATTCGCCGCGAGGCACATTCGCCTTGTTGCCCGCGAGCGGCGAGCCGTAACCGCCGCTGCCGGCGTTGTTCGGCAGGCCATTGACCAGTTGCGCGCGCGGATCGCTCGGATTGAGATTGAGCTCGCCGGCCTGCGCGTTGCCGTGGGTCGGATACTGACTGCCGAGCGGCGCATTCGGCATGAGTTTCGTGCTGTTCTGCGGCGCGTACATATCGGTTTCGACGCTAGGATGAAGCTGCGCGAAGGCCGACGTCGCGGCAAACGCCGAAGCGAAAACGAATGCGGCATGAGACGCTTTCATGATTGACTCCTGCAAGGCACGATTCAGTGTAATCCGCACTTGGGATGTGATCGGTCATCCCCCTTCCGTCGACCAGTCCAGCGTTTGTTCTCCGGCGATTCTTCTTCCCGTATTTCCTCACCGCAGAAGGGTTGCAGTAGAATTCGGCTCCCGAATAGACTCACCTCAAGCGCGGCGGCCGCGATCCGACGGCACGTGCCTTGCTTGGTCGTCCCTTGCTCACGTACACGAGCTGGCCGCGCAACGGCACGCCGTCGCCGCCGGAGTTCACACTTAAAGCGAGCCGTTCCCATGCCGCAAGCACCCGGGCCGCGCCGGCCACCCGCGAAGATCCTGCCGCCCGAGGCGCCCGGCGTGCGCGCGCTGGCGTCGCTCGTGACGGGCGTCGTCGTCATTTGCGCGCTGTACTTTGCACGCGCGGTGATGATCCCGATCATCCTCGCCATTCTGCTCAGCTTTCTGCTGGCGCCGTTCGTCGACTTCTTGCGGCGGCTGCGCTTCGGACAGGTGCCTTCGGTGATCGTCGCGGTGGTCGTCGCGCTGTCGGTCCTGACGGCGGTCGGCGCGCTGATCGGCGCGCAGGTCGCGCAGCTCGCGGGCGATCTGCCGAAGTATCAGGTCGCGGTCGAGCGCAAGATCGACACGGTGCAGAAGATGACCGTCGGGCGCGCGGATGAATTTCTCGGCCGCGCATCGCGTGCGTTGAAACGGCTGTCGCCCGCGCGCGAGCAGGAGTCGAAGAACGAGGACAATCCGGCCGCCTCGCCGATCGACCAGCCGATGCCCGTCGAAGTGCATCAGCCCACTCCGACGCCGCTGGAGTTGGCGCAGCGCTTCCTGTCGCCGGTGATCAGTCCGCTCGAAACCACGGGCATCGTGCTCGTGGTCGCGGTGTTCATCCTGTTGCAGCGCGAGGATTTGCGCGACCGGCTGATACGGCTGTTTGGCTCGCGCGACCTGCACCGCGCGACCACGGCGATGGACGAAGCCGCGCGGCGTCTGTCGCGCTACTTTCTCGCGCAGCTCGGCATCAACGTGGGCGTGGGCATCGTCATTTCGATCGGGCTCGCGATCATCGGCGTGCCGGGCGCGCTGCTATTCGGCGTGATGACCGCGCTGCTGCGCTTCGTGCCGTATGTCGGGACGTGGATCGCGGCGATCATCGCGGTCGTGTTCGCGGCGGCGGTCGGTCCCGGCTGGGCGATGCTCGTCTGGACCATCGTGCTGTTCGGCGTGACCGATATCGTCGCGGGGCAGGTCGTCGAGCCGCTGCTGTACGGGCATAGCACGGGGCTTTCGCCGTTCGCGGTGATCGTCGCCGCGATTTTCTGGAGCTGGATCTGGGGGCCGATCGGCCTCGTTCTTTCGACGCCGCTCACGCTGTGCCTCGTGATTCTCGGCCGTCATGTCGATCGCCTCGAATTTCTCGATGTGCTGTTTGGCGACCGGCCGGCGCTTACGCCCGCCGAGAACTTCTATCAGCGCCTGCTCGCGAACGATCCCGACGAGGCGCTCGTGCAGGCCGAAACGCTGCTCAAGGAACGCCCGCTGATCGCGTATTACGACGAGGTCGCGCTGCAAGGCTTGCGCTACGCGCACAACGACGTGCTGCGCGGCGTCGTCACCGCGGACCAGTTGCGGCGCATCAACGAGTCCGCGCTCGACATCATCGAAGGGCTGGAGGACGCGGACGATACGGCGGTGGCCCTCGCCCCGCGCGAGGATCTGCCCGCGAGTTTCGAGTCGCCCGACGAATCTTCCCGGCTTCCGTCCGAAACGCCGCCCGCGCGCTTCGATGCGCAGCGGGAAGGCCATACGGCGTCGGTGCTGTGTATCGCGGGGAGAAGCGAGCTCGACGATCTCGCGGCGACCATCGCCGTGCAGCTTTTCCGCAAGCACGGGCTCTACGCGGACCTCGCGGGCTATGAGCGCTTCTCGCGCGGACGCTTCGGCGAAGTCGATCTCGCCGGCGTGACGATCATCTGTGTCGTGTCGTTCGACGCAGCCGAGTCGCCGCCGTATCTGCGCAATCTGCTGCGGCGCCTGCATCAGCGCGCGCCGTCCGCGGAGCTGATCGTCGGATTGATATTTCCCGAAAGTTCGCTGCAAGGCGAAGCGCTCGTGCGCACGAGTTCGGCGGCGGTGTCGTTCAAGGAGCTGGTGGAGGCTTGCGTGGCCGCCGCGCGCCGTCAGTCCGCCGACGGCGTGCCGTGGGCGGGCCTCGGCGACGCCGGGAGCGAAGCCGCGCTGAGCGGCCCGCGCGAGGACGTGCCCGAACTGCGCAATGTGTAGAGACGGTGTTGCGCGCGTTACCGGTTGCCGTCGAACAGATCGTTGAGCATGGTGTCGAAGGCGGCTTGCGCGTCTTCGAGCTCCTGCAGCGCGGCGTCGAAGGTCTGCAGCGCCATCTGCGACGGCCGGCCGTCGCCTTCGGGCGGGAACTGCTTCTGCAGCGCCAGGAAGGCGGACTGAACCTGACGCGTCGCGTTGACGATACGTTCCATCGCTCGCGCTTCTTCCGTGCGATTGTTCTCGGCGGTCATCGGAGACACTCCTCGTGGGCAATGCCTCGATAGTACCAAGCGATGCGCCCTTCGACGCTGCCCGATCTCAAGCCTTCGCGACCGTGAAGAGCCGGACCGCCTCGTCGAGGACGACGGCGCGTTCCGCGAGGCGCTGCGCCGTGGCGGCGGCCTGCTCGACGAGCGCGGCATTCTGCTGGGTCGAATCGTCGAGATGGGCGACGGCCTGATTCACCTGCGCGATGCCTTCGGCCTGCTCGCCGCTCGCCTTCGCGACTTCCATGATGATCGTCGACACGCGGTTCACCGCTTCGTCGATCGCGCGCATCTGGCTCGTCGTACGCGTGACGAGGCTCGTGCCTTCCGCGATCTGCGCGACGCTCGTCGCCACCACGCCTTCGATTTCCTTCGCCGATGCCGCGCAGCGCTGCGCGAGATTGCGCACTTCGGTCGCGACCACGGCGAACGAGCGGCCCGCTTCGCCCGCGCGCGCCGCCTCGACGGCCGCGTTCAGCGCGAGGATGTTGGTCTGGAACGCGATGCCGTCGATGACATCGGTGATGTCCGCGATGCGCCGCGACGCCGCCGTGATGCCCGCCATCGTCTGCTCGACCTGGCTCGCGATGCGTCCGCCGTCGTCCGCGGCCGCCTGCGCTTCCTTGACGAGTTCCAGCGCCCGCACGGTGGCGTCGGCATTGCCCTGCACGGTGGTCGTGAGCTGGTCCATCGTCGCGGCCGTCTGTTCGAGCGATGCCGCCTGCATTTCCGTGCGGCGCGACAGATCCGTGTTGCCGCTCGAAATCTCGTTCGCGGCGTCGAGCATGCCGCCGATCTGGCCGCGCACGTCGAATACGATCGCCGCGAGATTCGCCTTCAGCTGGCCGAGCGCGCGCTGCACGTCGCCGAGATCGTCGTGGCGCGCATCGGGCATGTCGACGGTCAGGTCGCCCGCGGCCATGCGCGCGGCGAAGCCGGACATCGTGCGAACGGGCGCGTCCACCTGACGCGACAGCGCGAGCCAGCCCGCGCAGCTCGCGGCCGCACTCGCGCCAAACGCGATCCAGAAGGGCAGCGGCGGCGCGCCGCGCCAGCCCGCGAGCGCCGCGGCCAGCATGCTGACCGGCACGGCCGCGAAAGCCACGGCGAGACGCGCGCTCACCGGCATGTTCGCGAGCGCCGCGAGCCTGCCCGCGAGGCCGTCCTTCACGAGCGCGCCGCGCACCAGCCGATGCGACGCGTTGCCTGCCTTTATCTGCGCGTAGAGCGCGGTCGCGTCGCGCACTTCGTCGCGCGTCGGTTTCACGCGCACCGAAAGATAGCCGATGACCTTGCCGTGCTCCATCACCGGCGTGACGTTCGCGCGGACCCAGTAATGATCACCGTTCTTGCGGCGATTCTTGACGAGCGCGGTCCACGAGCGGCCGGCGCGCACGGTCGCCCAGAGATCGGCGAAGGCTTCGCGCGGCATGTCGGGGTGACGAATGAGGTTATGCGGCTGGCCGATAAGCTCGCCGCGCGAGAAGCCGGACACCGACACGAACGCCGGATTGCAGTACTGGATGTTGCCGGACAGATCGGTGGCGGAGACGAGCATCTCCGAGGCGGGGAATTCGAACTCTTGCTGGGTGACGGGCTGATTATTGCGCATGATGTCCTTGCTTCTTCCGATTCGCGCGCCGCCTTTGGAAAGGCCGGCGCGCGCCTGATTACAAGGACATAACGGCGATTATCCCCACGTTCTTTAGGGGAATCCGAGCAAAACGCTCAAGTGCGGCGGAATGTCGCCGATAGCATGCGCTTCGCTTACTGCGCGCTCCATCCGCCGTCGATCTGAAGCGCCGAGCCGCGCATTTCGCTCGCGGCGTCGGAACAGAGGAACACTGCCATGTCGCCGATCTGCTGCGCCGTCACGAACTGCGCCGACGGCTGCTTGTCGCCGAGCAGTTTCGCGCGCGCCGCATCGGGCGTCAGCGAGTCGCGTGCGGCGAGGTCGTCGATCTGCTTTTGCACGAGCGGGGTGAGCACGAAGCCCGGGCAGATTGCGTTGACGGTGACGCCGGTGCGAGCGTTCTCGAGCGCGGCGACTTTCGACAGGCCGAGGATGCCGTGCTTCGCGGCGACGTAAGCCGACTTGCCCGCCGAGCCGACGAGCCCGTGCACCGATGCGATATTGATGACGCGGCCCCAGTTGCGCGCGCGCATTTGCGGCAGCGCGACGCGCATCGTGTGGAACGCCGAGCTCAGATTGATCGCGATGATCGCGTCCCAGCGATCGACCGGGAATTCGTCGATGGTCGCGACATGCTGGATGCCCGCGTTGTTCACGAGAATGTCGACGGCGCCGAATTTCTCGGTCGCGAACGTGATCATCGCTTCGATTTCTTCGGGCTTGGTCATGTCGGCGGGGTGGTGCACGGCTTTCACGCCGATGGCTTCGATTTGCTTCAGGGCGCCTTCTACATCGCCGAAGCCATTGAGCACGAGGTTTGCGCCTGCTTGTGCCAGCGCCGTGGCGATGCCTAGGCCGATGCCGCTCGTCGAGCCGGTGACCAGCGCCGTCTTGCCAGCGAGCGAGTTGTTCGATGCGGTTTGAGTCATGGGCGGGTCTTTTCCTTCTCAGGTTTTTGGTTGGGTTCTTGGGAAGTTTCGGGGGTTGGTTTGGGGGGCGTAAATTGGGGTTTCTTGGTTTTTTGCCGGATCCCGT
>NZ_CAJMZL010000029.1:0-104841 GCF_905220305.1 Caballeronia sp. J97
TCCGACGCAAAACGCACAGGAAATGCCGATCAACGGCAACTTCGGCAATGGCTTTCTCAGGCTCAACACGTCGCCGCTCAGCGTGCAGGACTATTTCCAGCCGTCGAACACGGTGCAGGAATCGAACATCGACGAGGATCTCGGCTCGGGCGGCGCGATGGTGCTGCCAGATTTCGCCGACGCGAACGGCGCGGTCCGGCATCTCGCGATCGGCGCGGGCAAGAACTCGACGATCTATGTCGTGAACCGCTTCTCGATGGGCAAGTTCGATTCAAACGCGGACCACATTTATCAGGAACTCGTCGGGCAGATACGGGGACCGATGTTCGGCGCGCCGGCCTATTTCAACAACACGGTTTATTTCGGCGCGGTCAACGACAGCATCAGAGCGTTCCCGGTCAGCAACGCGCTGCTTTCGGGCACGTCGGCGAGCCAGACATCGAATGCCTTCGCCTTTCCGGGCGCGACGCCGGGCATTTCCGCGAACGGCACGTCGAACGGCATCCTTTGGGCGGCGGAGAACGGCACGACCGGCGCGCTGCGCGCTTACGACGCGACCAATCTCGGCCGCCAGCTCTACAGCAGCAACGATGCCGGGACGCGCGACCAGTTCGGCCAGGGCAACAAGTTCATCACGCCGATGATCGCGAACGGCAAGGTGTATGTCGGCACGAAGAACGGCGTCGCCGTGTTCGGATTGTTGTCGAAATAGACCGGGATTACGCACCGCAATCGGGATGCGTTATATTTGCAAATATATAGCGAGCGCACTCTGTTTTCCGGGCACCATGCTGACATCCCTCGACGCACCCGGCCGCGAACTGGCCGACAGCGGCTACGGCGCGACCATCATCACCGTGAACGCGGCGCGCGATCACGATCGGGCCGAATCGATACGCGATCTCGTCGATGCGCATCGCCGGTTGCAGGGCAGCGTGCTGCGTTTTCTTTCGCTTTTCGACGACAGACGGGTGAACGTCGCGCGTAGTGCGCCGCAGACGCTCGAGGCGCTCGTCGGCATGCTGGAGAAAAAGGCGCGTTCGGCGGGATTCGGGCGCATGCGCGAGTTGAGCGCGGCCGTGCAGGAAGCACGCGTGGCGGCGCGGCAGCGCGAATGGCTCTTCTTCGATTCCTTCGGCACCGATGTGCCGGCGTTGCGCGATGCGGCGCGCGCGCTGGAGCGGCTGGACGCGACGCTCGTCGGATTGTGCGTCGAGCACGTGCTGCGCGCGAACACGTCACCGGGCGCGAAGACGCGAGCGCGACGCGGCTAGACCGGCGGATTCGCGCCGGGCGGCACTGCGTCGAGTTGCCGGAACACGCTCAGCCAGTCCTCCAGATGCCAGGTCTTCGATACGAGGCCGTCGCGCAGTTCGTGAAACGAATGGATCGCGAAGCGGATCGGCTTCTTCGTCGCGGCGATGCCGAGCAGCGGCCCGGACTGCGTGCCGCTCACTTCCGCGCGCACGCCGACGCGATCGTCCTGCACCAGCAAGTCGAGTATCTCGATGCGCATGTCGGGCAGCGCGGTGGCGAGATCTTCGAAGATCGGGATCATCTGGTCCGGCCCCGGCTTCTGTCCGGGCGGCTCGGGAATGTACTGCCAGTCGGGCGTGACGGCCTGCCGCAAGAGCGCGACGTCCTTGGTGGAGAACGCGCGATAGAGACGCTCGACCGCTTCGCGCGCGGCCGATCGCGTCGGTTGACCTGCCTGCATGGTGCCTCCTTCACTGCGCTGTCTGCATGAGAGGGGAACGGCGGCAATGCGCACTCACTGTACCTCAACCGGCCTGCTCGACGCTGGACGCTCGCGCGGCCGTGTTAAGCTCACGTTTCTTCGCTGGGGAGTAGCCGGCTTTTCCGCCCGGGAAAGCGCCCATGTCAACATGCTCGGTCGTTCAGGCCGTGGCATGGGCAACCATCACAGGTTGGCAAGACCATCGACAGAATTCGCGACCGGTCGGGCGCGCGTTCTGTCGTTCCATCTTGCCCGACCAGAGCGCTACTCGATGAACCTCGCTTCCACGATTTTTCTAGCCTTCGCCATGTCCACCGACGCGTTCGCCGCCGCCGTCGGCAAGGGCGCGACCCTGCACAAGCCGCGCATCGCGGAAGCGCTCAAGACCGGCCTGATCTTCGGCGTGATCGAGGCGTTGACTCCGCTCGTCGGCTGGGCGCTCGGCAGGGCCGCCGCGCAGTACGTGACCGCGTGGGATCACTGGATCGCGTTCGGCCTTTTGTTCCTGCTCGGCGCGCGCATGATCCGCGAAGGCTTCGGCAGCGCGAGCCACGAAGAGGAAAAGCCGAACTCGCATTCGTTCTGGGTGCTCGCGCTCACCGGCTTCGCGACCAGCATCGACGCGATGGCGGTCGGCGCGGGCCTCGCGTTCATCGATGTCGATATCTTTTCGACGGCCGCGACCATCGGCTTCGCGACCATGCTGATGGTGACGATCGGCGTGATGGTCGGCCGGCTCGTCGGCGCGACGATCGGCAAGCGCGCGGAAATCGTCGGCGGGCTGATTCTTATCGCCGTCGGCAGCGTCATTCTGGCCGAGCATCTCGGCTATCTGAGCTGAGCAGGCGCGCCTTGTCACCGCGCGGCGTAAAGATCGCGAGCGCGGCGGCGACGATGAAGAGCGCGGGAACATCGCCCGTCAGATGGCCGAGATGTCCCGCGCCGCCGAACGATTGCACGGCCATGATCGCGCCGTGCACGATGCTCGACCACACCGTGAACCAGATGAGGCTCAGATGCTTCATCGGCTCGCGCGACGCGATCAGCAGAAACACGCCGAGCGTCGCGTAGATGCCGGCAATCATCAGCCCATACTCAGAGTGGCCTTCGTGGCCCGATTCCCACGCCCATCCCGAAGGCCAGAGCAGCATCAGCGGATAGAGCGCGAAGAGCGCGATCAGCCCGACGATCACGAGCACGATGCGCAAACAGGCGAGACGGCGGACGTCGTTCATGGCGGGCTCCTCGGCGGCGCGGCATGAGCGACACGATACAGCGAAGCGCTTGCCGATGGTCACTGATCGACGCAGGTGTTTCGACCAAAAACTTTAAGAAATAAAATAACAAACACTGTCATTTGGCCGATACGATGCGTCAATCCACTGTCTTTAACTCCAAACTCAGCACGTCATGCCACGTCCAATTTCCGCGCGGATTCATCTCGATGCCATTCGCCAGAATCTTCAGCTCGTCAAACGTGCGGCGCCGTCCTCGCGCGTGTGGTCCGTGATCAAGGCGAATGCGTATGGTCACGGCATCGAGCGCATCTACCCGGCGCTCGCGGATGCCGACGGCATCGCGCTGCTCGATCTCGACGAAGCGGTGCGCGTGCGCGAACTCGGGTGGAAGAAGCCGATTCTCTTGCTCGAAGGCATCTTCGAACCGGCGGACGTCGCGACGGCGGATCGGCATCGGCTGACGGTCACGGTTCATTGCGACGAGCAACTCGCGTTGCTGAAAGCGGCGCGGCCCGACGAGCGCATCGACATCCAGTTGAAGATGAACTCGGGCATGAACCGGCTCGGATATCGGCCGGGCGAGTATGCGGCGGCGTGGGAGCGCGCGTCGGCCATCGAGGCCATCGGCTCGATCGGTTTGATGAGCCATTTCGCGAACGCCGACGACGGCGCAATCGACTGGCAGATCGACGAATTCGACGCCGCCACGCGCGATTTTCCCGGCACGCGCTCGCTGTCGAATTCCGCGGCGGTGCTGTGGCATCCGCGCGCGCATCGCGACTGGGTGCGTCCCGGCACGATCCTCTACGGCGCGTCGCCGACGGGCTGCGCGCGGCACATCGAAGGCTTTCCATTGCGCGCGGCGATGACGCTCGAAAGCCGCATCATCGGCGTGCAGACGCTCGAGCCGAACGAGACGATCGGCTATGGCCGCACCTTCACCGCCGATCGCGCGATGAAGATCGGCGTGGTCGCATGCGGCTATGCGGACGGCTATCCGCGTCATGCGCCGACGGGCACGCCCGTGATGGTCGACGGCGTACGCACGCGCATCGTCGGACGCGTGTCGATGGACATGCTCACCGTCGATCTCACGCCGTGCCCGGCGGCGGGCATCGGTTCGGCGGTCGAATTGTGGGGCGAGCGGATCAGGGTGGACGAAGTGGCCGAGCCGTCCGGCACGATCGGCTACGAACTCATGTGCGCGCTCGCGCGGCGCGTGCCGGTGAGCGTCGATGCCGGCGTGTCGAGCGAGGCGCACGCGCATTCCGCTTGACCCTCACGTAGCGTAAGGTTCTAGCCTCCATCGTGCGCACTGAACGGAGGCTCGCATGCTGTTGAAAGTGGGAGAACTGGCGAAGAAGAGCGGACTCACCGTCCGCACGCTGCATCACTACGACGCCATCGGTCTGCTCACGCCTTCGGCGCGCGCCGATAACGGCTACCGGCTGTACAACCGCGACGACATCGCCCGGCTGCATCGCATCCAGGCGCTGCGCGGCTTCGGCCTTTCGCTTGCCGACATCGGCGCTTATCTTTCCCAGCCCGATACGCCTCTCGCCGAACTCATCGCGCGGCAGATCGTCATGCTCGATCGGCAGATCGAGAAGGCGGTGCGTCTGCGCGGCCGTCTGCAGGATTTGCGCGGCATGCTGATCGACGGCAAGGATCCGGAGCTGGCCGACTGGCTCAACACGCTGGAGTTGATGACGATGTTCGACCGCTACTTCTCGCAAGAAGAACTCGACCGCATGCCGATGTACCGCAAAACGCAGACGCAGACCTCGGAATGGACGGAGCTCGTCGCCGATGTGCGCGCGCTGATGGACGCAGGCGTGCCGCCCGACGACGCGCGTTCGCGTGTGCTCGCCGACCGCTGGATGACGCTGCTCGCCCGCGACACCAACGACGATCCGCGCCTGCTCGCGAAGCTGAACCGCATGCACGACAACGAGCCTTCGATGCAGGCGAGCATCGGCATTTCGCCTGAATTGCGGGATTACGTGATCCGCGCTTTCTCGGCGACGAAGATCGCGATCTACGAGCGCTATCTGTCGCCCGCGGAGTTTCGCTTTTTGCGCGAGAACTACGGAAAGCGCGCGATGGAGTGGCCCGAGCTGATGGCCGATGTGCGCGACGCGATCGACGAAGGCGCGACGCCCGATTCGCCGCGCGCGCGGGAACTGGCGCGACGCTGGATGTCGCTCTTTCGCAGCTACGCCGGCGACGATCCGCGAACGCACGCGAAGATTCGCCACGCGCTGCAGAACGAGCCGGAACTGACCAAAGGCTCCTGGACGAACGAGGCGCTGCTCGACTTCATGCGCGACGCGATGAGGCGTCTCGAAAGCGCTGTCTAGCGTCCCGCACGCGCGATCACGCCGGCGAGAATTCGAATGCCTTTGCGAATCTCTTCGACCGGCACGCTCGCGTAGCCGAGGATGAGCCCGGCCGGCCGGATGTGCGACGAAACGCAAGGCGCGACATGGAGCGGCGACACCGGATAGACGCCCACGCCCGCTGCATGCGCGGCGGCGACGAGCGCGGCTTCATCAGTCGAATCGACGAACGGCAGCCACAGCGCGACATGCAGTCCGGCCGCCGTGCCGGTCACCCGTGCACGCTCGGGCAGAAGCTCCGCGATCGCATCGAGCAATGCCGCGCGACGCCGTTCGTATTCCCGGCGCACGCGGCGCACATGACGCTCGTACGCGCCGCTCTCGACCAGCGAGGCGAGCACTCGTTGATCGATGACCGCCGAATGACGATCGGCGAGCCGTTTGGCCTGACGGAACGCAGCCACGAGATCGTGCGGCAGGATCATGTAGCCCAGCCGAAGATGCGGCGAGAGCGCCTTCGAAAACGTGCCGATGTAGATCACGCGGCCATTCGAATCGATCGATTGCAATGCATCGATCGGACGCTGGCCGTAACGGAACTCGCCGTCGTAGTCATCTTCGATGATCCACGCATCGTGCCGTTGCGCCCAGTCGAGCAATTCGAGCCGGCGTCCGATCGGCAATACGCCGCCGAGCGGAAACTGATGCGATGGCGTCACGTACGCGAGACGCGCACGGGCATCCCCGGGCAGACGCCGCGTATCGAGACCATGTTCGTCGACGGGAACGGGCAGCGGCACGCCGCCCGACGCTTCGAGGCAGTGGCGCGCGATCAGATAGCCGGGATCTTCGAACGCGAAGGCGTCGCCGGGATCGAGCAGCACGCGCGCGCACAGATCGAGCGCCTGCTGCGTGCCGTTCACCACGACGATCTGCTCGCTGTCGCAGACGAGTCCGCGCGCGCGGCCCAGATACGCCTGCAGCGCGCGGCGCAGCGAGGCATCGCCTTCGGGCGCGACGTAGTAAAGGCTCTCCGGTTGGTGCAGCAATTCGGCCTGATACGCGCGCTTCCAGAGCAACGACGGGAAGTCGCGCGCGGACACCGCGCCGTACAGGAAATCGACGCTGCCGTCCTTCGGCCGGGCGAGAGCCGGCACGGGCAGCGTCGACATACGGCGGCCGTACGCCGAAAGCGCGGGTGCAGTGCGTTCGGGGCGGACCGGATTGGGCGGTGCGAGGGGCATCGGCGGCGTGGCGACGCGCGCGACGCGTCCCGCGGAGGTCACGAGAAAGCCCTCGGCCGCGAGCTGTTCGTAGGCCGCCGTGACCGTGGTGCGCGACACGCCCAGGTCAGCCGCCAGTGCGCGCGTCGATGGCGCGGGGGCGCCCGGGGGCAGCGTGCCGTCGGCGATCTGGCCGCGCAGGAGATCGTAGATCCGGCGTCCCGTGCCGATGGTGTCGTTCGACTGGACCATGTAAATCGATCGAAACTGGATCTTCTTATTGTGCCTGTTTCGCGCGATAGTGACGCAGTCCGTTACCTTTCGCCGAGACATCACGATGTATATTCCGCCGCACTTCGCCGAGACGCGCCCCGAAGCGTTGCAACGGATCATTCGCGAGTATCCGCTGGGCATCCTCGTGACGCGTGACGACGCCGGTCTTGACGCGAATCACATTCCGTTCGAATTCGACCCGGCGCAGGGCGAGCACGGCCTGCTGACGGCTCACGTCGCGCGCGCCAACGATATCTGGCAGCGTTGTCCGACCGGCACGCCTGTCATGGTCGTTTTTCGCGGCGCCGAGGGCTATATCTCGCCGAACTGGTATCCGAGCAAGCACGAGACGCACCGGCAGGTGCCGACGTGGAACTACGAAGTCGTGCATGCGCATGGCGTGCTCACCGTGCGCGACGACGAGCCGTTCGTGCGCGGTCTGGTCGCGCGGCTGACGCGACGGCATGAGGCGAGCGAGCCGAAGCCGTGGAAGATGGGCGATTCGGAGGCCGGTTTCATCGACGGCATGTTGCGCAATATCGTGGGCATCGAGATTGCCGTGACGTCGATCGTGGGCAAGTCGAAGCTGAGCCAGAACAAGGAGACGCGCGATCGCATCGGCGCCGCCGATACGCTGGATGCGCGCGGGCAGCAGGCACTCGCTCAGGCGATGTCGCGGGCGGGAAGCTGACCCGTGTCCTTCATCGCGTTTCTCGCCACGGCGATCATGCTCGCCATTACGCCCGGACCGGGCATCGCTTATGTGGTCGCGCGCACGGTCGCCGGAGGGCGGTCCGAAGGCATGGCCTCCTGTCTCGGGACTGCGGTGGGCGGCCTGTTCCACGTGGCTGCCGCGGCGCTCGGGCTGTCCTTGCTGATCGCGCGCTCGGCAATGCTCTTCAGCGTCGTGAAATATATCGGTGCCGCTTATCTGGTTTATCTGGGAATCCGGCTGCTGTTGCGCAAGGACGAAGCCCTTGCTGTCGGGCGGGTCGCATCGCACGGCGCGCGGCGCGCGTTTCGCGAAGGCATTCTGGTGGAAGCGCTCAACGTCAAGACGGCGCTGTTTTTTCTCGCGTTTCTTCCGCAGTTCGTTGCGCCGGGACAGTCGCTGATCCCGCAACTGGCGATGCTCGGGAGCATTTGCGTGACGCTGAATACGCTCGTCGATGTGGGCGCGGTACTCGCTGCTTCGCGTCTGCTCGAATCCGGCGCCGCGCGTGCCGCGCGCGCGAGGATGCTCACGCGCACGTCGGGTGTGGTCATGCTGGGATTGGGCGGGTATCTGGCGTTTGCACGTCGGGTGGGTGCGGTTTAGCGGGATCGTCGCCGGTCTTCCTGAGTGATCCGACGAACGCAGCAGGTGCCTGTGATTAAACGAATATCTGCTGACTCAATCCGCAACGCGCTTACAATGGCCCGAACCAGCATCCCGAATGGGTTGGCCTATGTCAGACGATTTGTCAGGGCCGAAAGAAAAAAGGCCGCACTCGAGTGCAAGCACGGCCACAGGCAAAAATTCGTCCGATGAAAAGAAACATGGGGACGGATCGTCTGATGCCGGTCGTACCCCGCCTGCGCGCAAGCCTCGCATCCTCATGCAATTCAGTGACATCTGGCACGCACTGGTTCATACGGTCGTCGGAAGCGCTGAATTCGTTCTTACTGCCCTCGGGGCATTGATCTTGCACGGGTTCACTCACATTCTCGTGCATTTTGGGTTAATCGATGGAGTCGCCTGGCGTACACTGGTCTTCGCTCCGTCGTTACGCGAGTTCATTGCGTTAGTCGGAGATGCTTCCGTCTACTGCATGCTTAAAGTCGGCGAGAACTTTCTGCTGTTGCTGGATCTTGTGATACTAGTCGTCAAGACTTCGCGTCAGCTCAAGAAATAGGGGCCAAATATGGAACGTTCGTCAGGAATGCCGCATGGAGGGTCTGCAGACTCCGTGGGGTTGTCGGCATTGCTGATCCCCTTGTCAGCAGTGGTTTGGCACTGGAAAGTTGGTACGTCTTCCAAAGCGAAGGTAACCGTGTGCCGGACTCAGGACGTCACGAAGGCGGAGGCAACTGCACCGACCGCACAGGCGGTGCCCATACATGTTGGAATCGCGTCATTCGCGGGAATGCTTCTGGCCGGACTGATCATATTCATGATCGGGATGGCTGTAGGGGTGGGCATGCTTCTCTTTGTCGATTATCTGGAAAGATCGATCGGCTCCACGTTGGCGAGCGTTGCGATTCGTTTCATGGCCTACCTGACCATGGTTATCGATCTTCTGCTCTTCGTTTTCTATGTTGCGTCGGCGGTTTATCTGAGACTGCGAGCGCCGTCAGTGAAGACGGATTAGCAATCTGGCGCGGGCCGGAAGGTTTCAGCAACAGCTATTCACATTTCGACAGACATACTGCGTCATCACCACCGCGCCGCCGACGTCCCCGGCGGCGCCGATTCCCGCGCATAACCCGCCGGCGTTCGCGCCAACTGCGCGCTCGGCCGCACCGCGACCAACTCGCCGAACCCCGATTCAACCCGCTCGACATACGGCGCGAGATCCGGCTTTGCGATCTCGAACGCGCCATCCACACGCCCGAGCCCCCGCAACCAATGTCCCGTCTGCGCGAGCGAAACCTCGACATGCCAGCTTCCGCCTTCGCGCTGCTGTTTCCACAGCGCGGCCACCGCGCCGAACGCCATCAGGAAGCCGCTCGCCATATCGAGCATCTGCATCGGCAACGGACGCGGCTTGCCAGCGCCCGCCGCGTCGCCTTCGGCCGCGTTGAAGCCCATCGCGGTCTGCACGAGCGAATCGAAGCCGCGCCGGTCGGCCCATGGACCATCGGCGCCATACGCGGTCAACGACGTATAGACGATGCCGGGCCGACGCCGTGCCACCGCTTCCGGCCCGAATCCCAGCGACGCGATCCCGCCCGGCCGATAACCCTGCGCAAACACATGCGCGTCATCGATCAGACGCCAGAGCGCGTCGCGGTCCGAGGGCGAGCGAAGATCGAGCAGCGCCGAGCGTTTCCCGCGGCTCGTGTCCGCGATCGCCGGAATATTCGGCAGATGCGGCCCGTTCACGAGCATCACATCGGCGCCGAACGCGGCAAGCGCGCGCCCGCCGACCGGCCCCGCGAGAATGCGCGT
The DNA here is from genome assembly GCF_905220305.1 of Caballeronia sp. J97. Classification (NCBI taxonomy): domain Bacteria; kingdom Pseudomonadati; phylum Pseudomonadota; class Betaproteobacteria; order Burkholderiales; family Burkholderiaceae; genus Caballeronia; species Caballeronia sp. J97. Next base: position 9,963 of record NZ_CAJMZL010000029.1, read on the forward strand.
GAAATCGAGCACCCGCAGGCCGTCGAGCGGCCTCGCGTCCACCGACAAGGAAGGCAGGGAAAGAGGCGGTGCATCGCCGATGCGCGTGATCGTCATCAACGGCTGCGCGGCGATGGCGCGCGCCTGCGATGTCGCATCCCACTCGTCGAACGTGCGCAGCATCGTGACGACGAGACCGCGCTCAGCCGCCGCGTTCTCGTAATCGCTGCCGCGCCATGAAAGCAGCGCGCGTTCGGCATCCTCGCGCGTCGCGCTGCGCGGATCGAGCCCGAGCAGACGCAGCGCGCCATCCTGATGATGCTCGAAGTTCGCATGAATGCGCACATAGCCATCGGCGCATCGATAGAGACCGGAGAAGCGTCCCCACGTCTCCGGCTCCTTGCCATCGACAGTGAAAGCTCCGGTGCATTCGACGGCCGCATGCGTCATGTCGATGGACACGCGCTGCCGCCCCGCGCCGCGCAGGGCGCCGAGCTCGCACGCCGCGAGCGCCGCCGCGCCGATGCTCGCCTGAGCCGCCGTGCCGACAGCGAAACTGGAAGGAAAAACCGGATCGCGGCCGGGAAGGTCGATGAAAGAAAGCGCATCGTCCGGCAGGCCGGCGATGCGCCAGATGTCATGCAGCGTTTCGAGAGAAGAAGTCATGATCGGTCGGCGCACGTGCTTCGTATGAAGCACTCATTGTCGCGCCGACCGGAAAAACGCGCTTTCAGTGACGCCGCGTCGCCAGTTCCGCGCCCTGACGCAGCGCTTCGAGCATGCTGCCTTCGTCGGCGATGCCCTTGCCCGCGATATCGAACGCCGTGCCGTGATCGACCGACGTGCGGATCACATCGAGCCCGACCGTCACGTTCACGCCCGCTTCGAGACCGAGCACCTTCACCGGGCCATGTCCCTGATCGTGATACATCGCGACCACGAGATCGAAGTCGCCGCGTCCCGCGCGATAGAACAGCGTATCGGCGGGCAGCGGGCCGGTCACGTCGAGACCGCGTTCCTGCAGAACCTTCACGGCGGGAATGATCTTTTCCTCTTCCTCGCCGTAGCCGAACAGGCCGTTTTCGCCCGCGTGCGGATTGATGCCGCACACGCCGATGCGCGGCTTCGCGATGCCCGCCTTCACGAGCGTCGCGTTGCCGCGCTCGATCGTGCGTTGCACGAGACCGGGCTCGATCTTGCGGATCGCATCGATGATGCCGATGTGCGTCGTCACGTGAATCACGCGCAATTGCGGGGCGACGAGCATCATCGAGACTTCGTCGACGCCCGTCAGATGCGCGAGCATTTCCGTGTGGCCGGGAAACTTGTGGCCGCCCGCGTGCAGCGCTTCCTTGTTGAGCGGCGCGGTGCAGATCGCGTCGATCTGATTCGCCTGCGCCAGTTCCACGGCGCGCGCGATGTACCGGTAAGCCGCATCGCCCGCGACGGCGGACAGCTCGCCGAAGGGCAGGTCGTCGGGAATCAGGCCGAGGTCGATGCATTCGATCACGCCGGGTTCATAGCGCGCTTCGCTCGCGTCCTCGATGCGGCGCACGATCGCCTTGCCGCCGACGATTTCGTTCGCGCGTTCGAGACGGCGCGCATCGCCGATCACGAGCGGACGGCACTGCCGATAGACCGCATCGTGCGCGAGGCTCTTGACGACGATTTCCGGACCGACGCCGCTTGCGTCGCCCATCGTGATGCCGATTACGGGGAGATAGTTGCTCATGATGATTCGTCTGGTGGTGTCTTGTTTCAACGCGCGACGGGAATATCCGCGACGCGCAAATGCAGGTAGGCGCCGAGCAGCGCGTGCTCGCTGCCGAACGCGCCGGCTTTCGTGACGATCGACGGGCCAGCGCCGTTCGATGGCCGCCCGAGCGCGACGCCCGCTTCGATCTCACGCACGAGTTCGAGGCTGCCGACTTTCGCGGCGGCGAGCATCGCGCGCGCCGTTTCGCCGCCCGTCGCGATCAGCCCGCCGAGCCGGTCGAAATGCGGCGCGACGAGCGCGGCGAGCGCGCCCGACAGCAGCGCGCCTTCGGCGGGATCGAACGCGTCGTCGCGGCCGATGCGCACGATCGCATCTTCCTTGCGGCGCACCGCGTCGCCGATGCGCTCTGTCCACGTCTGCCACTGCGGATGACGCGCGCCGTCGCGCAACACGGCGGGCGGCACGATCATTTCGGCCACGCCCGCTTCGGTGCGGAGCATCGCGCATTGGCGCTCGGAGATCGCGGAGAGGCTGCCGACGAGCGCGAGGATCGGACCTTGCGCCGGATCGATCGCGCGTGGCGCTTGCATGGAAGCATCGGCATCGAAGAGCTCGGGCAGCGCGGCCAGTTCGCGCGCGAGTCCGCCCGAGCCGACCCAGAAGAACGGCTCGTCGACCCGTGCGCTCACGTGGGCGAGCGCGGCAAGATCGTCGCTGGTTTCGGCATCGACGATGATCGCGTCGATGCCATTGCCCGACGCCGCCGCCGACGCGATCATCGCGGCGACGTCCAGGGGCGCCGCGCAAAACGCTTCGAGCGGAACGTGCGCGACGCGCAGGCCGACCGCATCGAGCATCTCGCGCAATCCGGCATGCTGGCCGGCGTTTTCGAGTTGCCACGTTTCGGTGTCTTCGAGCGGCACGCCGCGCACGAACACGCGGCCATCGCGCACGGTGCGGCCCGTCGCGGGAAACGCGGGCGTGACGATCGCCGGTCCCGCGAGCCGCGTCAACGCCGCGACTTCGGCGCTCCAGTTGCCGCGCAAGGTCGAATCGATCTTCTTGTAGAGACGCCGTCCGGGCGCGCGCAGCGATTGCCACACGTCGGCCGTGCGCTTTGCCGCGTCGGCGGGCGCGAGGCGGCGCGTGTCGGTGTCGGCGGCGACGACGGTCGCGTTCGCAACCGATGCGCCCGCGTCGAGCGACACGACCGTCCTGCGGCCCGCCGCCGCGAACGCGATCGCGCAATCGGCGGCGCCCGACAGATCGTCGGCGACGATCAGCAGGCTCTTCATTGCGTGACCTCCCGCGCCTTCGCGGACGAACGCGCATCGTGACGCGCATTCACGCGCTTCGCGATCGATGCCGTCAGGATCGGCGACACGATCGCCGTCACCACGACGCACGCCGCGACGAGCAGCGTCGCCGTCTTGGCCGCTTCGGCATACACCGGATTCGCCGCCGCGATCAGCGCCGGAACGGCCGCCGCGTTACCCGCGGTATTCGCCGCCGCCGCGCCCGCGACGCCCGTGCCGCCCGTCAGGCGATCCGCGAAATAGAGCGGAATGCCCGTCACGATGACGACCGCCAGCCCCAGGCCGATGCCCAGCAAGCCGGCTTGCCAGACCTTGTGCAGATCGAGGCTCGCGCCGAGCGCCAGCGCGAAGAACGGGATCATCACCGGCACCGCGCGGCCGAGGAACTCCCGCATCTCGCGGTCGAGATTGCCGAGCAACATGCCGACGGCGAGCGGCAAAATGCTGCCGACGAGCGTCGGCCACGGAAACGCCGACAAGCCCGCGACGCCGAGCGTGACCATCGTCAGGAACGGGCCGGATTCGAGCGACATGATCGTGTAGGCGCCGACATCTTCAGAGCGGCCGTACTGGCCCATCAGCGCCATGTAGAGGCCGCCGTTGGTGTCGTTCATCGCGGCGACGACGGCAAGTGTCGAGATGCCGGCGAACAGGCCCGAGCTGATCGGCTGCTCGCCGAGAAAATGGCCGAGCACCACGCCCGCGACGATCGCCGTGCCGACCTTCGTCGCGAACAGCGCGCCGCCTTTCTTGAGCAGATACGGCGTCGCCTTCACGTCGATGCTCGCGCCCATGCACACATAGAACACCGCGAGAATCGGCAGCGCACCGGTGAAAAGCGCGTTCGTGAAGGAGCCGAAGAACTTCGGCGTGTCCGGCGCGAACGTCGCGATCAGCGAGCCGATCAGCAGCGGGACGATCATCATCCCGCCGGGGACGCGCTCGACGGCGCGCTTGATGTGAATCTGAGCCATGGTGTCTCCAGAGTGGTTTCTGTCCGATTCGCTCACAAATTGATTGAATCGATCAAATCGGAGTGTAGTCTGCACACCAGTTTTGCGCAAATCGGTCGATATTGGTGTTTACGCTGATCGATGGCGATCATTTTGCCTGTTCGAATGACTGAATCGATCAAAAGGGCATGATGGCGGTCAGAACAGGTCGCGAGCATTCGACGGACCCGGCCGCTTCGCTACACTGTGCGTCGCCGTCAGAACCGCAAAAGAACGCAAGGAACAGGATGAAAGTCGAGAAACGCCGCGAGGCCATGCTGAAGGCCGTACTGTCCGGCATGAACGATGTCGCCGCGCTGTGCGAGCACTTCGGCATGTCGGAGGCGACGGTGCGTCGCGATCTGCGCGCGCTCGCCGGCGAGCGGCGCATCGTGCGCACGTATGGCGGCGCCGCATCGGTGGGCATGCACGAGCCGGAAGAATCGCTCGATACGCGGCGCGAGAGCTTTCGCGAACAGAAGGAAGCGATCGCGCGCGCGGCGGCGCGTCACGTGCAGGACGGCGACACGATTTTTCTGGACGGCGGCACGACGACCGCCGCGCTCGCGCGCTGCCTCGCCGGGCGCACGGCGATTCACGTCGTGACGAACAACCTGCTCGCGGTGAATCTGCTTGCGTCGGCGGATGTGCGCGTGACGCTGATCGGCGGCGACGTGCGGCCTTCGAGCATGAGCACGCTCGGACCCATCGCGCAGGTGGCGCTCACGCGCGTCACCTTCGACCAGGCGTTTCTCGGCGCGGACGGCGTCGTCGCGGGCCGCGGGCTGTGCGAGGCGACGGCGGAGCAGGCGTTTCTGAAGGAATGCATCATCGGACAGGCGGCGGGCGTGTTCGTGCTGGTCACGTCGAACAAGCTGGAGCGCGCGAACCAGCAGCACTGGACGCCGCTGGAGCGCGACTGGACGCTCGTCACCGATGCATTGGCCGAAGCGCCGGTGCTCGCGCGCTTCGAGGAGCGGGGGAATGTGACGGTGGAGTGCGCGGAGTTCAGGTCGAAAGAATCGTGACCAGGGCGACGGCGGAATCGCCCGCGAGCTGGCCGCCGTTGTTTTCCGCGAGCGCGACCTTCGCGCCGGGCCGTTGCCGCCCGCCCGCCCGGCCGCGCAACTGCTGCGTCAGTTCGACGATCTGCGCGACGCCTGTCGCGCCGACCGGATGCCCGCGCGAGAGCAGGCCGCCGCTCGGGTTCACCGAAATCCTTCCGCCGATGCCCGTATCGCCGGAACGGATCAGCTTCGGCGCATCGCCGGGCGCGCACAGGCCGAGATTCTCGTAGTGGATGAGCTCGGCCGGCGCGGACGCGTCGTGGAGTTCGACGACGTGCACGTCCTCCGGTCCGATGCCCGCTTCCTCATACGCTTCGCGCGCCGCGCGCACGGCGACGAGCTCGCCGGAGCCATCGGCTTTCGCGGACACGATCGAGCTCGCGCGCACGTACACCGGACGAATGTCGTGCTTCGCCGCGAAAGCCTCGGAGCAGACGAACACGGCCGCGCCGCCGTCGCCGATCGACGAGCACATGAAGAGCGTCAGCGGGTCGCTGACCATGCGGCTCGTCAGCACTTCCTCGATGCTCGTTTCCTTGCGGAATTGCGCGTGCGGATTGAGCGTGCCCGCATGACGGCTCTTCACGACGACGCGCGCGAAATCGCTCGCTTCGGCGCCGGTCTGCGCCATCCACTTGCGCGCCTTCGCGGCGTACAGGTCCATGAAGAGCGACCCGGTTCCGGTCGTCACGCCTTCAGGCAGCGGCTCTTCGAGATCGACGGCCTTCGCGAACGCGCCGAACGATACCGCCTTGTCCTCGTGCGACAGCTTTTCGACGCCGACGACGAGCGCCGTCTCCGCCTGCCCCGAGGCCACCGCTAGACACGCGAGGTTCAGCGCCGAGCTGCCGGACGCGCAGGCGTTCTCGACGTTGAACATCGGCTTGCCGTCGAGTCCGGTATGACGCAGCGACGATTGCGCGCGAATCATCTCCTGTCCCGTCACGACGCCCGCCGCCGCATTGCCGAAGAACACGCGGTCCACGTCGTCGACGGTGACGTGCGCGTCCTTCAACGCGAGCGACACCGCTTCCTCCGCGAGCGACTTCAGATTGCGTTCGAGAAACTTGCCGAATGGCGTCATGCCGACGCCGCCGATGACTACTTTGCGCATGGTCGTCTCCATTGCATCAATTAAAGGGAAGTCTTAGTCGAGCGTCTTGCCGCGCGTTTCCGGCATGCGCGCATAGACGATGCAGCCCGCCGCGCACACGACGGCCACATAGATCCAGAGGTATTGCGAGCGTCCGGCGGTGTTCATCGCGGTGACGATGGTCGGCAGCGTGCCGCCGAAGAGCGCCGCCGACAGCGCATACGGCAGCGCGACCCCGGTCGCCCGGACATGGGCGGGAAACTGCTCGGCCATCACGGTGGCGCAGGTCGCGGCGAATCCCGACGACAGCAGCATGCCGATCGTGACGATGAGCGTCGCGCTCCAGTAGTCGTTCGTGAGAAAGTGCAGCGCGGGATACGCGAACAACGCGGAGCCGGCGGCGAACGCGATCAATACCGGCTTGCGTCCGATGCGATCCGAGAGCATGCCGAGCAGCGGAATCGCGACCAGCGACGCGACGATCGACACGACGCTCGCGCTGAACGCATCGCGCAGCGGCAGGCCGCGCATGTGCGCGAGCGTCGGAAACATCACGAGCCACAGATAGACGCACAGATTGCCCGCCATCGCGATGCCGATCACGCGCAGCGCCGCGCGCCGATGCTCGCGCACGATGGTGACGAACGGATGCCGAGCATGCTGCCGGGCCGATGCGCTGCGCCTGAACGCCTCCGTTTCGGCCACCGCGAGACGAAACCACAGCGCGACGAAGCCCATCAGCCCCGCGATCGCGAACGCGACGCGCCAGCCCCACGCGGCCATCGCGGGCGCATCGATCATCGACGTGAGCAGCGCGCCGATCGATGCCGCCACGAGCACGCCCGCGTTCACCGCGAAGTGCTGCCACGACCCCGCGAAGCCGCGTCGTGAAGGTGACGCCGATTCCATCAGGAACGTCGATGCCGAGCCGAACTCGCCGCCCGCCGCGAAGCCCTGCACGAGCCGCGCGGCGACGAGCACGAGCGGCGCCGCGACGCCGATCGACGCATAGCCCGGACACGCCGCGATGACGAGCGAGCTGCCCGCCATCAACGCAACCGACAACGCGAGGCCGTTCTTGCGGCCGTGACGGTCCGCATAGGCGCCGAGCAGCGCGCCGCCGATGGGCCGCATCACGAAGCCGACCGCGAACACCGCGAAGGTCGCGAGCAGCGCAATGCTGGCGTTGTTCGCCGGAAAGAATTGCCGCGAGAACAGCGACGCGAACGTCGCGTAAATGATCCAGTCCGTGAACTCGACGATGGTGCCGAGCGTCGCCGCGACGATCGCTTTTTTCTGCGTTCGGGTGAGCGGTGTCGTGGCGGGCGCCGCGACGTTCGGAAGCGTGGTGTCCATGATGTCGTCTCCGTGTGGGTATGTGATGGACGCATCGTAGGTTCGGCTTTTCGCGCGCTCAAACGACATTTTTTGCGGTGTCGATTGAGTTTTTCTGGATTGAGAAGAAGTCAATCGACACCGCAGAAAAAGTCGTTTGAGCCCGCTCGACGAGACTCCTAGCATCGAGGCATTCGTTCAAGGAGACAGCAATGAATGCTTCATCGAAAGAAGTCGCGATCGTGACCGGCGGCGCGAAGGGCATCGGCTTCGGCATCGCGCGAGGGCTCGCACGCGACGGCAAGTGCATCGCGCTCTTCGATCTCGATCGCACGGCGCTCGACGACGCCGCGACACGTCTCGCCTCGGCGGGCGCGGAGGTCGTCGCGCTGCCCGTCGACGTAACGAAAAGCGAATCGGTGAATCAAGCGGTCGATGCCGTCATCGAACGCTTCGGGCGTATCGACGTGCTCGTGAACAACGCGGGCATCGTGCGCGACAAGCGCATCACGCGCATGAGCGACGACGACTGGGACGCCGTCATCGACGTGAATCTGAAGTCGCAGTTTCTGTGCTGCCGCGCGGTGCTCGCGCACATGAGCGCGGCGAAGTACGGGCGCATCGTGAATATCTCGTCGCGCGCGTGGCTCGGCGGCGCGGGGCAGGCGAACTACTCGGCGGCGAAGGGCGGCGTCGTGAGTCTCACGCGCAGTCTCGCGCTCGAATGGGCGAAGGACGGCGTGACCGTGAACGCGGTCGCGCCCGGCATCGTCGATACGCCGCTCTTTCAGGCATTCGATATCGAGCTTCAGGAGCAGCTGAAGCAGTCGGTGCCGGCGCAACGCATCGGCACGCCGGAGGATATCGCGGAAGCGGTGCGCTTCTTTGCGCGGCGCGAGGCGTCGTACATCACCGGGCAGACGCTCTATGTGTGCGGGGGACGCTCGCTCGCGTCGCCGAGCGTGTGAGCGAAGACGGGAGCCCATCATGAACATTCGCTACAGCGTGTCCGATCACATCGCCGTCGTGACGCTCGATCGGCCGGAAGCGCTCAACGCGCTCGATATCGACACGCTCGTCGAACTGCGCGCGCGTCTCGCCGAAGCACGCGACGACGACGACGTGCGCGTGATCGTCGTCACCGGCGCGGGCGAGAAGTCCTTCTGCGTCGGCGCGGATCTGAAACGCACGTTGCCGCCGTCGACCTCGTTCGGATCGTCGTTCGTGAAGTCGATCGATCGCGCGGGCGCGGAAGGCATCTATGTGCGGCTGATGGAGCTGAGTTCGTTGCGCATCTTCAAGCCGGTCATCGGCGCGATCAACGGCTATTGCCTCGGCGGCGGACTCGAACTCGCGCTGCAATGCGATGTCCGCATCGCGTCGAGGAACGCGGTCTTCGGCTTGCCCGAAGCGGTCGTCGCGAGCATTCCCGCCGTATGCGGCATTCAGGCGTTGCAGCGTGCGGTGCCATCGGCCATCGCGATGAAGATGCTTCTCACCGGCTGCAGGATCGAGGCGGACTATGCGCATCGCATCGGGCTGATATCGGATATCGCGGAACCGGAAGCGTTGATGGACGATGCGCTCGCCCTCGCGCGCACGATCGCATCGAACGGGCCGCTCGCGGTGCAGATGATCAAGAAGGTGATCGAGACGAGCGCGAACGTGCCGCTCGCGCAGGCGCTCGAATTCACCGAACTCGCGTGGGGCGCGATGCGCGAATCGGAAGATCGCGTGGAAGGGCGCAAGGCGTTCGCGGAGAAGCGCAAGCCCGTGTACAGCGGACGTTAAGCGGACGCGCTTTCTTCGCCCGTGGAAAGCAGCCACGTGCGGAACGCGGCGAACTCCGGACTGGACAGATGCGCGGGCGGATAGATCAGGTAGTACGTGAACGCGCCGAGATCGAGCACGAAGGAAAACGGCATGACGAGCGTGCCCGCGCGCAACTGGTCCGCGACGAGCACGCGCTGCGCGATCGCGATGCCGTGCCCTTGCGTCGCCGCGAAGTACGCGAGGATCGAGCTTTCGTAGGAGAGGCCGCCGAGCGGATTCACGCCTCGAACGTTCGCCGCGTCGAGCCACTTCGCCCAGTCTTCGCGGCGCGCGAGCGAATGCAGCAGCGGCACGTTGCGCAGGGCTTCGGGCGTCGCATCGTCGAGATCGGGATGCGCGGCGAGAAACGCCGGGCTGCATACCGGCACGAGCTCGTTGGGCACGAGACGATCGAAGCCGAGATCGGACGAAGGCGCGTGCGAGAGGCGGATCGCCGCATCGACGTCTTCGGCGTTGAAGTCGACCGGTTGCAGCGACGTGGTCAGGCTCACCTCGATGTCCGGATGGTCGCGATGAAACGTCGAGAGACGCGGCAGCAGCCAGTTCATCGAGAACGTCGTGTAGGCGCGGATTTTCAGCGTGCGGCGGCGGCGCGCCTCGGTGAGATTGACGGTCGCGGTGCGCAGCGTGTCGAAGCTGCGAATGACGTCGGCGAGATAGCGCGAGCCCATCGGCGTCAAGGTGATCGCGCGATGCCCGCGCTCGAAGAGCAGCAGGCCGAGCTGGTCTTCGAGCAGCTTGATCTGCCGGCTGACGGCGGCGGGCGTGACGTTCAGCTCGTCGGCGGCGAGCTGGATGCTGAGCAGACGCCCGACGACTTCGAAGGCGCGCAGCGCATTGAGTGACGGAAGGGTTCGCATCGAACGATGGTAGCAACGCGGGCGCAGGCGCGCCAGCGGTGGAGATACGAAGGAAGGAGACGATCATGCTGAACGGTTTGCGGGTACTGGCCTGCGGCGCGCGCGATGCGGTGAAGCTGTGCGCGACGCTGCTCGAACGGGCGGGCGCGAATGTCGCCCGCGCCGCGACGGACGTGTCGGAATACGACGTGATCGTCGCGTCGTCGGATATGGGCGATGGGAGCGATGCGGCCGCCATCGCGCGATGGAAGGCATCGGGCGCGCACATCGTGTGCGATATCACCGCGACCGGTCCGCAAGACTCGCGCGCGGGCCGGCCCTGGACCGACGCGCAGATTCAGGCGATGAGCGGCCTCATGGACACGACCGGCTTCGCGCACGGCGCGCCGGTGCGCATCGGCATTGCGTTCGCGGAGATATCGGCGGCGCTGTATGCGGCGGCGGCGATCGCGTCGGCGGTGCGCGTGAAGCGCCTGCGCGGGATCGTGCAGAACATCGACGTCACGCTGACGGGCTGCGCCGCGAGCGCGCTCACGACATTCCTTCCGGCGGCGTTCGCGCGGCGCACTGCCGGGCGCGTGGGCAATCGCCATCCGGCATGCGCGCCGTGGAACGCCTATCGCACGCGCGACGGCTGGATTCTGATCTGCACGAGCACCGAGGAGCAATGGCGCAAGCTCCGGCAGGAAGCGCGCGTGCCGCAACTCGACGACGCCCGTTTCGCGACGCTCGCCGAGCGCGTGCGTCATGCCGATGAACTCGACGCGCTCATCGAAACCTGGACGGCGACGCTCGTCACGGACGACTGCACGCGCATCTGCGAGCGCATCGGCGTGGCGGCGGGGCCGATCGTCGGCATCGACGATTTGCCGGACGAGCCGAACTTCCGCATGCGTCATCCGCAAGCGGCGCAAGCGATCCAAACGCGCGGCATCGACGCAGACACGTACCGGCAGGTTTCGATTTTCCAGACGTCGGCGCTGAGCGAAGCGTGTGCCGTCACACCGCCGGAATCGCGCCCCTGCGACGATGACGCGGCGCCGCTCGCGGGCGTCAGGGTGATCGAGATCGGGCAGTACACGACGGCGCCGCTCGTCGGCAAACATCTCGCGGCGTTGGGCGCGCAGGTCGTGAAAATCGAACCGCCCGATGGCGAGGTCGCGCGTTCGTGGATGCCGGGGCAGGGCGGCACGAGCTACTTCTTCGCGCTCAACAACACGGACAAGGAAACGCTCGCGCTCGATCTCAAGCATGACGCCGATCGCGCCGCGCTGCGCACGCTGCTCGAAGACGCCGATGTGCTCGTCGAGAACCTGCGCCCCGGCGCGCTCGCGAAGCTCGGCTTCACGCGCGAGACGCTCGGCGCGATCAATCCGCGCCTCGTCTATTGCTCGATATCGGGCTTCGGCATCGCGTCGGCGTATCCGTCGCGGCCCGCGTTCGACACCGTCATTCAGGCGATGAGCGGACTCATGGACCTGACGAAGAGCGATGGCGTGCCGGTGAAGATCGGCGCATCGGCCGCGGACATCCTCGGCGGACAGGCCGCGCTTTTCGCGATCGCCGCGCGGCTCGCGTCGTCGACGGAACGAGCGGGCACGTTCGTCGAAATTTCGATGCAGGACGTCGCCGCGTGGTGCGCGCTGTTCGCGGCGGGCAACGGCGCATCGCGCGGACAGGCGCTCGCGTGCCTCGACGGCCATGTCTGGGCCGAAGGCGACATTTCCGACGCCGAACGCGCGCGCTGCATCACGCGGCCGAAAGCGGCGGCGGCCAGGGAGATTGCGCAAGCCATGCCGGTGATGCGCGTCGACGAACTCCTGGAAGACGGCGACTTCCTCGCCGACGTGCTCAGCGCCGCGCGCGACGCGAGCGGCGTGTTCTGGCCGGTGCTGAAGGTGCCGTATCGCCTGACGAAAACGCCCGCTCGCGTGCGCGCCGTGCCGGGTGCGCCGCAACCCGTCAGACGCGCGCCGCCAGCGCCAGCACGCGCTCCAGTTCCGGAAGATCGACCGGCTTGACGAGATGCGCGTCGAAACCGGCGGCGCGCGTGCGCGCGATGTCCTCGTCGGAGCCGAGTCCGGTCATCGCCGCGACGATCACCCGCTTGCCGTCGTCGCGCATGCGGCGGATCACGTCGAATCCGGTCATGCCGGGCATCGACAGATCGAGCAGCACGACTTGCGGCCGCGCCGCCGCGAAGGAATCGAGCGCGTCCGGTCCGTCGTAGGCGGCGCGCGCGCGGTGACCGAGCATGTCGACGAGCAGCGTCATGCTGTCCGCGGAATCGCGGTTGTCGTCGACGACGAGCACGTCGAGCTGACGGCTCGCGACGGCGAACGGCGTCCCGCCAGCCGGTGCGCCGCCCGCGGGCGGCTCGGCGAGCGGCAGCCACAGCGAAAACGCGCTGCCTTGCCCCGCGCCGGCGCTTTTCGCCTCGACATGCCCGCCGTGCAGCTCGGCGATCGCGCGCACGAGCGTGAGGCCGATGCCGAGGCCGCCCTCGTCGGGATGCGCGCCCGGCGGATGCTCCTGCACGAACAGATCGAACACGGTGCCGAGCGCTTCGGGAGAAATGCCGCGGCCCTCGTCGAGCACGCGAACCATCACCGTGCCGCCGCGCGGGCCGACTTCGAGCGTGATCGTCGAATCGTGCGGGCTGAACTTCGACGCGTTGTTGAGCAGGTTGTTGAGCGCCTGCACGAGGCGCGTCGGATCGCCGTTCACGAAGAGCGACTGGCCGCTGTCCTTCACGTCGATGCGTTGCCGGCGCTCATCGAACAGCGGCTGGCTTGCCTCGACGCTCAAATGCACGACATCGGCGATATCGACGATCTTCGTGGTCAGGCGAATCTTGCCCGAGCTGACGCGGCCGGCTTCGAGCAGATCGTCGACGAGCCTGGTCAGATGCGCGAGCTGACGGTCGACGATCTGACGGCTGCGGATCACATCGGCGTCGTCGGATGATTTCAGCTTGAGGATGCTCACGGCGTTGCGGATCGGCGCGAGCGGATTGCGCAATTCGTGACCGAGCAGCGCGAGAAACTCGTTCATGCGCCGGCTCGACGCTTCCAGTTCTTCGAGACGCCGGCGCGCGGTCATGTCGCGCGTGATCTTGACGAAGCTCTGCTCGCCGCCGTTGGCGCCCGGCAGCGCGCTCAGCATGATGTGCGCCCAGAACTCGGAGCCGTCCTTGCGCACGTGCCAGTCCTCGTGCTCGATGCGGCCGCATTTCGCGGCGAGCGCGAGATCGTCGCCGGGGCGGTCGCGGCCGTGCTCGTCGGAGGTGTAGAAGAGTGCGAAATGCCGGCCGATCGCCTCGGCCGCCGTGAAGCCGTAGATCGCGCGCGCGCCGTCGTTCCAGGAGCGCACGTAGCCGTTCTGGTCGACCATGCAGATCGCGTAATCGCTCACCGAATTAATCAGCAGGCGCAGCCGTTCGTTCGCCTCGGTGGCGACGTGCCGGTCGGTGACGTCGTGCACGAAGCACGCGAACTGGCGCTGGCCTTCGTACCAGACTTCGCTGATCGTCAACTCGGCGGCGAACTCGTTGCCGTCGCGGCGCAGCGCGGGCAGTTCGACGCGACGGTTGATCATGCGCGCCTCGCCGGTCGCGAGATAGCGCGTGAGGCCGGAGCGATGCGCATCGCGAAAGCGCTCCGGCACGATGAACGACGCGAGCTCCTTGCCTGTCACCTCGTACTGCTTCCAGCCGAAGAGCGTGCACGCGGCCTCGTTCCAGTCGACGACCATGCCGGCCTCGTCCATCGACACGAACGCGACGTGCGCGTTGTCGAGCACCGTCTGACGGCGGCGCATGGCATCGGCGAGTCTCTTTTCGTATTCGATGCGCAGCGAGGACTCGATCGAAAGATCCGCGGCGACGCTGGCGTTTTCCTTCAGGAGCTTGCGATTTTCCTGCGCGATTTGCTCACGCGCGATGGTTTCCGCGATGCAGGCGCAAAACGCATCGAGAATGCTGATGTCGGACTGCCCGAAATGATCGATCTCGCCGGAAATGAGCTTCAGCACGGCGACCGAGCGGCCCTCGTGCACGACGGGCGCGACGACCATCGAGATGGCGCCGACGGCCTCGCACGCGGCGCGGTCGACGCGATGGTCCGTCGCCGAATCGCGGCAGATGAGCGCCTGCTGGCGCGTGATGCAGAGGCCCGACAGGCTGCCGGACGTCGGCAGCCGCACGCCGATATGCGCCGCCGCCGCGCCGCTCGCCGCGCGATAGACCAGTTCGTCGCCCTCGATCCATTCGACGACAGCGGACGCGACGCCCGCGACTTCCTTCAGCGTATCGGTGACTTTCTGCAGATAAGCGGCAAGCGGGAGCCGCGAATGGGCGAGGCTGGCGAACGTGGCGAACCATCGCTGGAAATGCGCGTGACGCTTATGTTCCGCCTTGATCTTATTTTCCGGTGTCGATGCCTCGTATTGAGTCCGCATAGGCCATTTCCAATCGATGGATCGCGATGGTGAATCGCGGAGGTATCGGGGTTTGCAAGACAGATAATCGCTTCGATTGAAACATAATATAGCGGCAATGGTTTGCTCTTTCGGGGGAATTTTGAAGGTGGATTTCGCCTGTCGCCCATACGGCGGGGCGGCGGGATTATCGACGGCAAATTTTGCGCCATCGATAAATGACAAACCGATGGCACGGGGATTTACCGAGTGAGTATGAATTCCACGTCGAAGAAGCGGGCTGCGGTAATTTCGGCTTGTTTTCCTGGCCCCGGCATTTGACAATCCCAATCGCCTTTGGGGTCGGCTGATTTATATCGTCATCGTGTCCTCGGATGCGTGAACGGCAGTCCGTTCAATATGCATACCGCCCCACCACCTCCGCAACCCGTCCCAACGCTTCCCTCAACGTACCGGGTTCCACTGACCCCAGCGCCAGCCGCAACGCATGGGGCACCTGCGCTGCGGTGCAAAACGGCTCGGCTGTCGAAACCGAAACGCGCTCTTCCATCAGTGCCGCCGCGATGCGGTCCGCGCGCACGTCCTCGGGCATCGGCAGCCAGACGAAGTACGACGCCGGATGCGCCACGCGCTTCAGACGCGTCAACGCGCTCGCCGCGATGGCCTGCCGCATCCGTGCGTCGGCGCGCTTCCGAGCTTCGAGTCTTTCGACCGTGCCGTCCTCGATCCAGCCGCACGCGATGGCCGTCATGACGCCGGGCGTGTTCCACGTCGTCACCCTGATCGCGCGCTCGATCTTCGATACCCATGCAAGCGGCGCGACGACATAGCCGACCCGCAAGCCCGTCGCCACGTTCTTCGAGAATCCGGAGACGTACACCGTGAGCTCGGGCGCGATCGCGGCGAGCGGCGGCGGTGCATCGTCGGAGAGAAAGGCGTAGGCGGCGTCCTCGATGATGAAGAGGCCATGCTTGCGCGCGATCGATGCCAGTTGCCTGCGCCGCGTCGCCGTCATCACCCAGCCGAGCGGATTGTGCAGCGTCGGCATCGTGTAGATGGCGCGCAAGCGGCGGCGCTTGCACAACGCTTCGAGCGCGTCGGGATCGGGGCCCGTGCCGGACGCCGGCAAAGGGGCGAGTTCGATTCGATGCGCCTCGGCCAGCAACTTGAATCCGGGATAGGTCAGCGTGTCGACCGCGATCACATCGCCGGGTTTCAGCAGCGCCATGACCGTGGTGGCAAGACCGTGTTGCGCGCCGTCGACGAGCATCACGCGATCTCCGCTCACATCGAGACCGCGACCCGCCAGATGATGCGCGACCGTCGCGCGATCGCGCCCCCGCCCGCCGTGCGGCTGATATCGCAACAGCGCTTCCAGATCGCCGGACGACGACAATTGGCGCAACGCGTTGCGCAGCAACTCGGCCTGACCGGCCAGCGCCGGATAGTTGAAGTTCAGATCGACCATGTCCGCGGCGATGGCAACCTGATCGATGCCGAGTTCCCGCGCGAGCGTGGTTTCCTTCACGAAGGTGCCGCGCCCTGTTTCGCCGCTGACGAGGCCCATTGCGTTCAGTTCGGCATATACGCGTGTTGCGGTCACGATGCCGAGTCCTTCGCGCGCGGCCAGCTCACGATGCGTCGGCAGGCGCGTGCCCGGTTTGAGGCGACCAGAACGGATGTCGTCGACGAACCGGTCGACGATCTGCTTGTAGCGCGGCGGTTTCGGCATGAGCGGGCGCCCCGGATGTATCCATGACAATATTTTGATTGTATTCGTTTAAGGCCGTAGCATGGCCTCATGCGATTCATCGCCGAAAGGAGAACTTCATGCACATCGCCATTCTCACGTTCGAAGGCTTCAACGAGCTCGATTCGCTGATCGCGCTCGGCATTCTCAATCGCGTGAAAAGACCGGGATGGAAGGTGTCGATCGCGTGTCCGTCGAGTGAAGTGCGCTCGATGAACGGCGTCGTGCTGAAAGCGCAAGCCACACTCGAAGATGCCGCGAACGCCGATGCCGTGATCGTCGGCAGCGGCATGCTCACGCGCGAAGTCGTCGCCGATGCGTCATTGATGGCGCGCATCACGCTCGATCCCGCACGCCAGTTGCTGGCGGCGCAGTGCTCGGGCACGCTCGTCCTCGCGAAGCTGGGCCTGCTTCAGGACGTTCCCGCCTGCACGGATCTGACGACGAAGCCGTGGGTGGAGGAAGCGGGCGTGCGCACGCTCGATCGGCCGTTCGTCGCGCATGGCAACGTGGCCACGGCAGGCGGATGCCTCGCTTCGCAATATCTCGCGGCCTGGGTGATTGCGCGCCTCGAAGGCGTCGATGCGGCACGTCACGCGATGCATTACGTCGCGCCCGTCGGAGAAAAAGAGATCTATGTGGAACGCGCGATGAACAACGTCACGCCGTTTCTCGATGTCGCTGCCGTCGGCTGATTCATGCACGCTTCTTCTGCGGGACGGCTTCGCGTTCGCGTTTGATGGCTTGAGACTGAAACTTGTCGGCAACGAGTATGCGCTGTCGGCTCCCATCGCACAGACATCACGCAATCGTTGGCCGCATACCGACATACCCACCCTCCGGCGATGCCCGCGCGCCACCCCGATCCCCTTTGTTTAAAAGGCTCGCAGCGAATCAGGACGTCATTGGCACGGCCCATGCACTTGACGAAGCGGGCGCGATGCTGTCGGCACGATGATTCGATTCCGGTAAGCGTGTTGATCGGTCGCGTCTCTTTTTATCGACACGTCTCACGGAGTTGCCATGAAAGCGAAGACCCTCGCCGCTCTTGTTCTCGCGAGCGCAGCGTTGACCGCCGTTCCAGCGCTCGCGGACGAATGCAGCGCGGGCCCGCTGCCATCGAACGCAGTGCACGACATGCACGACACGCCCGCCGTTCATGCGATGAACGCGACACGCCGCACGCACGACATGCCCGACGCCGGCACCTCCGCGGTGGGAGGCGCCGATGCGTACAAGACGCAGTCGGGCAAGCGCGAGCAGCACGACAGCATCGATGCGTCGTATCGCGGAGGCTGATCAGTCGAGCGTGATGCCGTCGAAGCGATGTCCGCCGAGCGGGCTGATCAGATAGCCGTGCACGCGCTTCGATATCGGCTGAAAGATATTGGCGTGCGCGAGGGGCGTGTACGGCACCTGGTCCTTGAAGACCACTTGTGCTTCTTCATAAAGTTTCGTGCGCGCGTTCTGATCGGTGATGAGGCGCGCTTTCGCGAGCAGATCGTCGAACTGCCTGTTGCACCACTTCGCCATGTTGCTGCCGTGAACCGCGTCGCAGCCCAGCGTCGTGCCGAGCCAGTTGTCGGGATCGCCGTTGTCGCCGAGCCAGCCGTAGAGAATCGCATCGTGCTCGCCGTTCGTCTTCGCGCGCTTGTTGTACTCGGCCCATTCGTAAGTGACGATGTTCGCCTTCACGCCGATCTTCGCCCAGTCCGATTGAATCAGTTGCGCCATCAGACGCGCATTCGGGTTGTAGCCGCGCTGCACCGGCATCGCCCATAGCGTGATCGTGAAACCGTTCGGAAAGCCGGCTTCCTTGAGCAGCTCCTTCGCCTTCGCGGGATCGCGCGGTGCGTCTTTCAACGCCTTGTTATACGACCATTGCGAAGGCGGCATCGGATTTGTCGCGATGGCCGCCGCGCCCTCGTACACGGTCTTGATGATCGCCTGCTTGTCGATCGCCATGTCGAGCGCGCGGCGCACGTTCACGTTGTCGAGCGGCTTATGCGTCGTGTTGTAGCCTACATATGCGACGTTGAAGCCGACGCCCGACAGCACCGTGAGTTTCGGGTCCTGCTTCGACGCGGCGATGTCGGCGGGGCGCGGGAACGACGTCACCTGGCACTCGCCGTTCGACAGCTTTTGCTGGCGCACGGCGGCATCGGGCGTGATCGAGAAGACGAGCTTGTCGATATGCACGTCTTTCCGGTTCCAGTAAGTCGGATTCGCGTCGTAGCGGATCGTCGCGTCCTTCTGATAGTCGCGGAACACGAACGCGCCGGTGCCGACCGGCTTCTGATTGAGGTCTTCCGGCTTGCCCTGCTTCAGCAATTGCGCGGCGTATTCCGCCGATACGATCGAAGCGAATTCCATCGCGATGTTGCGCACGAACACGACATCCTGCGTCTTCAGCGTGAAGCGCACGGTGTAGTCGTCGAGCTTGTCGACGGATGCGATGTTCTTGTCGTAGCCGAGATCGGTCAGATACGGAAAGCTGACCGGATGCGCCTTCTGGAACGGCTCGTTCGGATCGATCATGCGCCGGAACGTGAACACGACATCGTCCGCGTTGAAGTCGCGCGCAGGCTTGAACCACGAGGTCGACTGGAACTTCACGCCGCGCCGGAGATGAAAGGTGAACGTCTTCGCATCGGGCGACTCATCCCACTTTTCTGCGAGACCGGGCACGAGATCGAGCGTGCCGCGCTTGAATTCGACGAGCTGGTCATAGACGGCGTGCGCGCCCGCGTCGAAATCGGTGCTGGTCGTGTACTGCGCGGAATCGAAACCGGCGGGACTGCCTTCGGAACAGAACACGAGCGTTTTGCTCGCGGCCGATGCCGTTTGCGAGCTCAGTGCGCATGCGGTCAGGAGAGAAACAGCAAGAAGTCGGTGCGTCGAAATCATTTTTCTTGTTTGCTCGGAAGAGTGGGCGAGCCGCCTCGCGGCGGGCGTGGGCCATACTCTACCAAGCAAACGTTCTGCGAGCTCGCTACATCGAGCGCAACGCGAAGCGCTTGAGCTTGCCCGTTTCGGTGCGCGGCAAGGCGTTGAGGAAGGTCACGACGCGCGGATACTTATAGGGCGCGACGTTGCGCTTCACGAAGTCCTGCAATTCGGCGATGAGCGCATCGTCGCCGTTGAAGCCGGGATTGAGCACGACGAAGGCCTTCACCACTTGCCCACGCGTTTCATCGGGCACGCCGATCACGCCGCATTCCGCCACCGCTTCGTGCTGCATCAGCACGCTTTCGACTTCCGGCCCGGAAATGTTGTAGCCTGCCGACACGATCATGTCGTCGGCGCGTGCCTGATAGAACACGTAGCCGTCTTCATCGATCACGACGGAATCGCCGGGCAGATTCCAGCCGTCGCGCACGAACTTCGCCTGACGCTCGTCGGCGAGATAACGGCAACCCGTCGGGCCGCGCACCGCGAGCTTGCCGATCGTGCCGGGCGGCACGGGCTGCATCGCATCGTCGACGGCTTGCACGACATAGCCCGGCACAGCGCGTCCGATCGCATGTTCGCGCACGTCCGCGCCCGCCGACGAGATGAAGATATGAATCATCTCGGTGCCGCCGATGCCGTCGATCATCTCGATGCCGCTCGCTTCGCGCCATGACGCGCGCGTGGAGTCGGGCAGCGCTTCGCCCGCCGACACGGTCTTCTTCAGGCTCGATACGTCGTAGCCTTTGATGAGCGGCGCCATCTGCCGATAGAAGGTCGGCGCGGTGAACATGATCGTCGCGCGATGACGCTCGACCGTCTGCAACAGCGTTTCGGGCGTGAGCTTCTCCAGCAATACCGTCGATGCGCCCACGCGCAGTGGAAAGCACAGCAGGCCGCCGAGACCGAACGTGAACGCGAGCGGCGGCGTGCCGCAGAACACGTCGTCGGCGGTGGGCTTCAGCACGTGCCGCGGGAAGAGATCGCACATCGCGAGCACGTCGCGATGAAAGTGCATGCAGCCTTTCGGCGCACCGGTCGTGCCGCTCGTGAAGGCGATGAGGCACACGTCATCGGCGGCGGTATCGCAGGCATCGAAATGATCGGACTTGTCGCGCGCAAGCGATTCGAGCGAGCTGGGCGCGTCGTCGTGAAACGTGAGGACTTGCGCGAGGCCTTCGCAATGAAATTCGTCGTCTTTCGTCTCGCAGCGCTTCAGCTCTTCCGTCAGGCGCACATCGCACAGCGCCGCCGATATCCGCGCCTTGTCGATGATCTGCTTCAACTCCTTCGCGCGCAGAAGCGGCATGGTCGGCACGACGACGAGGCCCGCCTTCAACGCCGCGAAGAACGCGACCGCCATCTGCAAGGTATTCGGGCCGCGCAGCAGCACGCGATTGCCCGGACGCAAGCCCATTTCATCGACTAGCACGTGCGCACTGCGATTCACGAGCGCGCGCAACTCGCGATAACTCGTTGCATGCGGCTCGCCGTTCGCTTCGGACCAGATCGCGGGGCGCTCGCCATGTCCGCTTTCGATCGCGCGATCCAGCAGTTCCGTCGCGCAATTGATGCGCGCGGGGTAGGCGACATCCGCGTGGTCGAGCATGAACACCGGCCACTGTTCCTGCGGCGGCAGATGATCGCGCGCGAATGTATCGACGTGTGCTGACCGTTCCATCGTGCTCTCCGCTTAGTCGGGGATGACAGCCGTGGCTTCGATTTCCACCAGTGCATCGTCTTCGATGAGCGCGACGACCTGCACCGCGCTCATCGCGATGTCGTAATCGCCGATCAGCTCGCGGAACGCCGCGCCGATTTCCTTCGCCGCCGCGAGATAGGCGCGCTTGTCGGTCACGTACCAGGTCATGCGCACGAGATGCTCGGGTCTGCCGCCCGCTTCGCGCAGCACGGCCACGATGTTGCGCAAGGCCTGCGCGGCTTGCGCGCCGAACTCCTTGCCGACGAAGCGCGCCTCGTCGTCCCAGCCGATCTGACCGGCGATATACACCTGCGTGCCGCGCACCGCGACGCCATTCGCGTAGCCGCGCGGCTTGATCCAGCCCGAAGGCAGAAGCGTCTTTTTCATGAACGTGTCTCCTCTTGCAATGCGCGGCTCGTGCCCGGCGCGAACTGCTCGATCGCGCGGGCAATGTCGCCGGGAATGTCGATCGAGCGGCCATCGTCGAGCGATGTCGTCACCAGTACCTGCTTCGCGCGAAAGCGCACTTCGCCATCGCAATGACAGACGATGTCGATGCGGATCGAGCGATGTCCGACGGAATCCACCGCGAGCGACAGCGTCACCGTCTCGCCCATGCGGCTCGGCCGCGAAAAATCGCAATTGAGCTTCACGATGGGAAGCCCGACGCGGCGCACGGAAATCATTCTCGCGTAGTCGATGCCGAGCGCTTCGTTGAACCAGTCCTCGACCAGCACGTTCGTCATCACGAGGTACTGGGGAAAGTAGACGATTCCCGCCGGGTCGCAGTGCGAGAAGCGCACGCGCATCGGCATGTCGAAGGTTCGCGTCATCGTTGTTGTTCTCCATGCGCTTTGAGCAAGTCGCGTCCGACGATCAACTGCTGCACTTCGGTCGCGCCTTCATAGATGCGCAGCGCGCGTATCTCGCGATACAGCGATTCCACCACGGTGCCGTGCTTCACGCCGAGGCCGCCCCATAGCTGCACGGCGGCGTCGATTACCTGTTGCGCGCCTTCGCTCGCGTGCCATTTCGCCATCGCGGCTTCGCGCGTCACACTCTCGCCCTGATCGCGCAGCCACGCGGCGCGATAGACGAGCAGCGCGCTCGTATCGATGGTCAACGCCATCTGCGCGAGTTTGGCCTGCGTCAATTGAAAGTCGCCGAGCGTCTGGCCGAACATCTTGCGCGATGCGGCGCGATCGAGCCCTTCCTGCATCGCGTGACGCGCGAAGCCGAGCGATGCGGCCGCCACCGACGTGCGGAAGATATCGAGCGTGCGCATCGCGATCTTGAAGCCTTCGCCCGCTACGCCGAGCATCTGGGTGCGTGGCACGCGCGCGTCGGTGAAGCGCAGGCGCGCGAGGGGATGCGGCGCGATCACGTCGATGCGTTCGGCGATATGCAGACCCGGCGTGTCCGCATCGACGATGAACGCGCTGATGCCGCGCGCGCCCGGCGCTTCACCGGTGCGCGCGAACACGACATAGAAGTCCGCGATGCCGCCGTTAGAGATCCACGTCTTCTCGCCGTTGAGCACCCACGCATCGCCATCGGCGCGGGCATCGAGTGACATCGCCGCGACGTCCGATCCCGCTTCGGGTTCCGATAGCGCGAACGCCGCCAATGCGGTGCCGTTCGCGACGCGCGGCAGATAGCGCGACTTCTGTTCGTCGGTGCCCGCGAGCGAGATCGCGCCGGAGCCGAGACCTTGCATCGCGAACGCGAAGTCCGCAAGGCCATCGTGCTTCGCGAGCGTTTCGCGCAGCAGACACACCGCGCGCGTGTCGATCGTATCGTTCGACGCGCCATATCGTGTCCCGCCGATGCAATGCCTGAGCCATCCCGCCTCGCCGAGCATGCGCACGAGACGCGTGCAGGCCGCGTCGGTATCGTCATGATCGATGTGCTTCAGATGCGCGCCGGCCCATGCATCCGCGTCGCGCGCGAGTTCGCGATGCCGGTCATCGAAGAAGGGCCAGGCGAGCGCGCTGTGCAGATCGGCGTTCAAATCAGTCTCCTTCGAAGACAGGGCGCGACTTCGCCGCGAACGCGCGATAGGCGCGTTCGAAATCGCGTGTGCTCATGCAGATGGCTTGCGCCTGCGCTTCCGATTCGATCGCTTCGTCGATGCTCATGCTCCATTCCTGATGCAGCATCTTCTTGGTGATGCCGTGCGCGAACGTCGGGCCCGCGACGAGTTCGGAGGCGAGCTTCGCGGCTTCGTCGAGCAAGGTTTCGGGCGCGCACAGACGGTTGTAGAAACCCCAGTCGCGGCCTTCTTCGCCGCTCGCGGCGCGGCCCGTGAAGAGCAGTTCCGCCGCGCGTCCCTGGCCGATGATGCGCGGCAGAATCGAGCACGCGCCCATGTCGCAGCCCGCGAGACCGACGCGCGCGAACAGGAATGCGAGCTTGCTGCGCGACGTGCCGAGACGCATGTCCGACGCCATCGCGAGAATCGCGCCCGCGCCCGCGCACACGCCATCGACGGCGGCGACGATCGGCTGCGGGCAATGACGCATCGCCTTGACGAGATCGCCCGTCATGCGCGTGAAGAGCAGGAGCTCGGGCATCGGCAGATCGATGAGCGGCGCGATGATTTCGTGCACGTCGCCGCCGGAACAGAAGTTATCGCCCGCGCCGTGGATCACGACGGCTTTCACATCGGTCGCATAGGCGAGGCGGCGAAACAGGTCGCGCAACTCCGCATACGATTCGAAGGTCAGCGGGTTCTTGCGCTCAGGCCGGTTCAGCATGATGGTCGCGACGCCGTTCGTCACGGTCCAGCCGAAATGCGTCGCGCGATAGTCCGCGAGCGTGATGCGGTTGCCGGCGAGAAGCGCGTCGGCGGCGGATGAGGTCATCGTTGTCTCCTTCAGTCCTTCAGCGTCTTCATCAGATGCTGCTTCAGCTTGCCGAGCCGCTGATGCGTCTGCGATTTTTCATTGAGTTCGAGACCGCCGAACATTTCGACGACCCATTGCTCGTGCGCGCCCGCCATCTTGTCGAATGCGGCGCGGCCTTGCGGCGTGAGCCGCACGCTCGTCGAGCGGCGATCGTTCGGATCGGTATAGCGCGATACCAGTCCTTCCTTTTCGAGTTGATCCGTGATGCCCGTCACGTTGCCGCCCGTGACCATCATGCGGCGCGACAGCTCGGTCATCTTCAGGCCTTCGGGATGACGTTCGAGCTGCGCCATCAGATCGAAGCGCGGCAGCGTCGTATCGAATTCGGTGCGCAGGCGCTTGCGCAATTCGGCCTGCACGAGGTTGGTCGTCGTCAGCATGCGCAGCCACAAGCGCAATCCCATGTGGCTGTCGGCGCCCGTGCTCATCTCCAGATCGACGACGTTGTCCGCCGGTTTCTCCACGCCCTTGCGCGGCGCTTTCTGCTCCGCTGCGGCGTTCGTCTTCTTGTTGCCCGCGATATTGCTCACGTGACTTCTCCACCGGATACGGATATCGATTGGCCGTTCATTGAATCGGAGCCGGGCGCGCAAAGCCATAACACGGCGTTGGCGACTTCGTCCGGCTGCACGAAGCGGCGCTGCGGGTTGTTGCGCACGAGCGCATCGCGTGCGTCCTGTTCGCTGCGCGAGGTTTTCGACATGATCTGATCGAGCGATGCGCGCAGCAGTTCGGTTTCGGTGTAGCCCGGACACACCGCGTTGACCGTGACGCCTTTGGTCGCGACTTCGGCGGCGAGCGCGCGCGTGAGACCGATGACGCCATGCTTCGCCGCGCAATACGCGGCGACATACGCATAGCCGATCTGTCCCGCCGTGCTCGCGACGCTGACGATGCGGCCATACCCGCGTTCGAGCATCGAAGGCAGCGCGGCGCGCGTGCAGAAGAACACGCCGGTGAGGTTCACGTCGAGCATGCGTTGCCAAAGTGCCGCGTCGGTATGCGCGAAGGGCGCGGCTTGCGCGTGGCCTGCGTTGTTCACGAGGATATCGACCGGACCGGCGCGCGAGAAAGCGTCATCGACGGCAGCTTCGTTCGTTACGTCGACGCCGATGCATGTGACGCCGGCGTAGTCGCGCATCGCTTCGCGTTGCGCTTCGAGGCGCGCGATATCGCGGCCCATCAGCGTGACGCGCGCGCCCGCGCGTGCGAGCGCCAGCGCGCAAGATGCGCCGATGCCGCTGCCTCCGCCTGTCACGACCGCGTGTTGATCGGTGAGCGCTGTCATGATCAGACCGTTCCTTCCGCGCGTTGCGCGCGTTCTTGCGGCGTGAGGCGCGCATTGTCGGCGGCCATCGCGCGTTCGCGTTCCAGATTGCGTTCGAGTTGCGATTTGGCGGCGGCGTATTGCTTCGGCCACGCGACATCGAAGTAACCGATCTTCGCGGCTTCGTTCAGCGTCCACGACGGGTTCGCGAGATGCGGGCGCGCCACCGCGCACAGATCCGCGCGTCCCGCCGCGATGATGCTGTTCACATGATCCGCCTCCGATATCGCGCCGACCGCGATCGTCGCGATGCCCGCTTCATTGCGGATGCGATCGGCGAACGGCGTCTGGAACATGCGGCCGAACACCGGCTTTTCCTGCTTGCTGACTTGCCCCGACGACACGTCGATCATGTCCGCGCCCGCGGCCTTGAACGCGCGTGCGATCTCGACGGCGTCATCGGGCGTCGTGCCGCCGTCGACCCAATCGTGCGCGGAGATGCGAACGGACATCGGCTTGTCTTGCGGCCATGCGGCGCGCATCGCCTTGAATACTTCGAGCGGATAGCGCAGACGGTTTTCGAGCGCGCCGCCGTATTCGTCGATGCGATGATTCGTCAGCGGCGACAGGAAGCCCGACAGGAAATAGCCGTGCGCGCAGTGCAATTCGAGCCAGTCGAAGCCCGCCAGCGCCGCCATTTCCGTCGCGCGCACGAATTGCGCTTCGATCTCGCGCAGCTCGTCATGCGATGCTTGATGCGACCATTGGCTCACGCCTTGCAAATACTGTTGAGGAGAAGCGGAAACGAGTGGCCAATTGCCATCGGGAAGCGGCTGGTCGATGCCTTCCCAGCTCACGCGCGTCGATGCCTTCGCGCCCGCATGGCCGAGCTGCATGCCGATCTTCGCGTCCGATTGCGCATGCACGAAATCGACGATGCGCTTCCACGCGGCAAGATGTTCCGGCGCATACATGCCCGGACATCCCGGCGTGATGCGCGCCTCGGGCGAGACGCAGGTCATCTCGGTCATCACGAGCGCGGCGCCGCCCATCGCGCGCGCGCCCAGATGCATCAGGTGATAGTCGCCCGCGATGCCGTCGACGGCGGAGTACTGCGCCATCGGCGAGACGACCACGCGGTTCTTCAGCGTGACGCCGCGCAGCTTGAACGGCGTGAACATCGGCGGGACGGAGCGTTGCTGCGCGTCGCGTTCGATACCCGCGCGCCCGGCGAGCCAGTCTTCGAACGAAGCGAGATAGCGCGCATCGCGTTCGCGCAGGTTTTCATGCGAGATGCGCTGCGAACGCGTGAGCAGCGAGTACGCGAACTGCTCGGGCTCGAACGACGCGTAACGGTCGACGTGCTCGAACCATTCCGTCGAATTGCGCGCGGCGTTCTGAATGCGCAGCACGTCGACGCTGCGGACCTGCGTGTAATGCGCGAGCGCGCCTTCAAGATCACCCTCTTGCTTCGCGAACGCGGTGTCGACGCTGTTCGCGAGCTCGATCGCATCTTCGAGTGCGAGCTTCGTGCCGGAACCGATGGAGAAGTGCGCGGTGTGCGCGGCATCGCCCATCAGCACGACGGGCGTGCGCTTGCCGTTCGCGTCATCGCGCCAATGCACCCATTCGCGATTGACCACGCGCGGAAAGCGAATCCATTGCGCCGAGCCGCGCAAGTGCGTGGCGTTCGAGATGAGCGCGTGGCCGTCGAGATACTTCGCGAACAGCTTCTCGCAAAAGGCGATGCCGTCTTCCTTGCTCATGTCCGCGAGGCCGGCCGCGCGCCATACGCGCTCGGGCGCCTCGACGATGAACGTCGACGTGTTCTCGTCGAAGCGATACGCATGCGCCTGAAACCAGCCCCATTCGGTCTTTTCGAAAGCGAAGGTGAACGCGTCGAAGCACTTGTGGGTGCCGAGCCACACGAAGCGGCAGTCGCGCATGTCGATATCGGGTTGATAGGTCGACGGGTATTTCTGACGGATCGCGCTGTTCAAACCGTCGCTCGCGATGATGAGATCGGCGTCGTAGTCGTCGTCGTTCGTGACTTGCGTTTCGAATACGAGCTTCACGCCGAGTTCTTCGCAACGCGCCTGCAGGATATTCAGCAGACGTTTGCGGCCGATGCCGCAGAAGCCGTGACCCGAGGAGCGGACCGTGCGGCCGTTGATGTGCACCTCGATGTCGTCCCAGTGATTGAAGGCATCGAGGATGGCGTCGGCGCTGTGCGGGTCGGCCGCGCGCAGGTTGCCGAGCGTCTGGTCGGAGAAGACGACGCCCCATCCGAAGGTGTCGTACGGGCGGTTGCGTTCGACGACGGTGATGTCGTAACCGGGGTGGCGGTGCTTCATCAAAAGCCCGAAATACAGGCCCGCCGGGCCCCCGCCGATGCAGACGATGCGCATGCTTGCTCTCCGACTCGTGTCTCCCTGAGTCGATAATTTAGGTTTAGATAGTTTAGATGTCAAGTAAAATGCGATGCGGGGCCGAGATGCGGGGTCGAATCGATGCGATCGCAGTTTCGGTGCGGCGATGCGGCAACCGACCGACGGACTTCTTTGGTTATGTGTTTATTCGGATAACTAATTGTATGGACAATGCGGCCGCTTTCCAGGACTAGGGAAAGCGTGCCTGTTGACGTTACCGCCTGTCCAGCGAGTATCGGCCAGGCCCAGTGGCGGCGAGTAGCAAGAGCCCGCCCATGATGCTGAGATTTTTATAGAAGTTGATCATGTTCGCGTACTGCTCCATGCCTGTCATGGTCCAGTAGTGGTGGCCGATCAGCGCGGTGCCTAGCGTATAGAGTGCGAGCAGCAAGGCGAGCGGACGAGTATAGAAGCCGATGACGATCGCAATACCCACGACGAGTTCCATCACGACGGCGATGATCGCGGAAAGCGTCGGCGCGGGCGCGCCGACTGAACCCATGTAAGCGACCGTGCCGGAGAACCCCACTAGCTTCTGCCATCCGAAGAGGACGAACAGAACCATCATCAGCAAGCGCGCAAGCAGAAACAAGGCGTCCTTGCGTTGCTCGAAAGAGAAGTAGCGCATGGTGGATTCGACCTCGTATGAAGAGATATGTCACTCGAACAGCCTGGCGGCCCTCTCGGCAACGTGCTTTCCCTGATAGCGCTCGATGTCGGGTTTCTTCTGCTTCCGTCGGCTCCGGCGAGCGTGGCGGCGCCATTCGGCGCACCACGCTCTTGTTTTTCACGCGATCGCAGCGCACTGGAAATAAGCCTGCAATCCAATATAGGCGATTTATCTCGCGTGGACACGACCGTCTCCGGCACCGGAGAAGCCTGGGTCCGGAAGTTCGCGACGCGGCCACGTGCACTGGCTTCCTGAGTTCGACGTCTACCGGAGATGCTCCAGCATCTGGTAGTACCACATGCCCGCGGCCAGCAGCGGATTGCCGATCACGTCGCCCATCGGCACACGGATGTGGCGGCACGCCGCGAACGTATCGAAGCGCGTGAGCGTGCCCGTGATCGCCTCGGCCATGATTTCGCCCATGATGTGACTCGTCGCGACGCCATGCCCCGAGTAGCCCTGGCAATACCACACGTTGGGCGAGAGCTTGCCCAACTGGGGAATGCGATTGACGACGATGCCCATCGCGCAGGTCCACTGATAGTCGATGCGCACGCCCTTCAGGCGCGGAAAAGTCCGCTTGATATACGGCAGCAGTTCCTGCGCGACATCGCGCGACGTGTGGCCGGAATAATTCGCGCCGCCGCCGAACAGCAGACGCCCGTCGGCGGTCATCCGGT
Organism: Caballeronia sp. J97; assembly: GCF_905220305.1. Taxonomy (NCBI): domain Bacteria; kingdom Pseudomonadati; phylum Pseudomonadota; class Betaproteobacteria; order Burkholderiales; family Burkholderiaceae; genus Caballeronia; species Caballeronia sp. J97. The sequence continues at coordinate 38,945 of NZ_CAJMZL010000029.1, forward strand.
AGTAGTCGAGCACGAAGCGGCAATCGTAGACGGCGAGATCGTGCGGATTGATCCGGCGCGCGCGTTCGCCCAGCGGCTCGGTAGCGACGATGCCGCCCATCGCGGGAAAGATCTTGCCTTCGAGCTGGCGGCGTTCGAGCTTGTGATGCACATCGCCCGCGAGCAGGATCTGGCGCGCGTTGATGCGCCCGCGCGGCGTCACGACGGCGGGCTTCGCACCGTGCACGATGTCGAGCACCTGCGAGTGCTCGAAGATCAGCGCGCCGAGGCTTTCGGCGGCGCGCGCCTCGCCGATGCACAGGTTCAGCGGATGCACGTGCATGTTGCGCGTGTTCTTCAGCGCGCCGAGATACAGGTCGGTTTCGAGCTGCGCCTTCACGCCGTCGCGGTCGAGCAGTTCCACCGATGCGCCCATGCCGCGCCGCTGCGCTTCCTCGTAACTCGCTTCGAGTTCGCGCAGATGCGAAGGCTTCATCGCCGCATGCAGATGCCCGTGCTTCAGATCGCACGCGATGCCATAGCGCCGGACACGCGACTCGATGATGTCGTGCCCGCGCCAGCGCAGCCACCAGATGAAGTCGTCGACATCGTCGCCGAGCGTGGCGCGCATCTGCTTGCGCATCGCGTTGTCACCGGACAGGCTGCCCGTGACCTGCCCGCCGTTGCGCCCGCTCGCGCCCCAGCCGATCTTGTTGGCCTCGACGATGGCGACCTTCAGTCCGCGCTCGGCGAGCTCGACGGCGCTCGCGATGCCCGTGAAGCCGCCGCCGATGATCGCGACATCGACCTGATGCTCGCCTTCGAGCGTCGGGTAAGCGGTCTCGCGATCGATCGTCGCGGTGTAGTACGAAGGGCTGCGTTCGGGTGCAGCCGCATGAAGGGGAAGTGCTGCGTTCATGACAGTTTTCCGTTGATGACGATGACGATCAGGCCTGGTTCAGATACCAGCGCCAGTCCTGCTCGCCGACTTCGCCCATGAACTGCCGGTACTCGGCGCGCTTGATCGCGAGAAACACCTTCAGGAAGGCCGCGCCGAACATGTCCTTCGCCCACGGCGAGCGTTCGAGCGCATCGAGCGCGCTCAGCCAGTCGGTCGGCAGCAGCGTGTCGGCTTGCGCGTAGCCGTTGCCTTCGACGGGCGCGCCGGGATCGAGCTTCTCGCGCACGCCATAGTGCGAAGCCGCGAGAATCGCCGCGGCCGCCAGATACGGATTGGCATCCGCGCCGCACACGCGATGCTCGACATGCCGGCTCGGCGCGGGACCGCCCGGCACGCGCAGGCTCACCGTGCGGTTGTCGACGCCCCAGGTTGGCGTAAAGGGCGCGTAGCTGTTCGCCTGAAAGCGCCGGTACGAGTTCGCGTTCGGACAGAACATCAGCATCGAGTCGAGCAGGCCGTGCAGCATGCCGCCTACCGCGTGGCGCAGCATCGGCGTGCCGGCCTTGTCTTCGGAAGCGAACAGGTTCTTGCCCGCCGCGTCCGCGAGGCTCACGTGCATGTGCATGCCCGAGCCGGCGATCTCCGCGAACGGCTTGGCCATGAAGCACGCGCTCATGCCGTGCGCGTTCGCGACGCCTTTGACGATGCGCTTGTAGCGCACGGCGTGATCCATCGCTTCGAGCGCGGGACCGTGCTCCAGCGTGATTTCGACCTGACCCGGCGCATATTCGGAGATCGCGGTGCGCACGGGAATGCGCTGCTCGCGGCAGGCGTCGTAGAGATCCTTCAGGAACGGCTCGATCTGTTCCAGTTCGCGCAGACCATAGACCTGCGTCGCGTGCGGGCGGCGTCCGTCGGTGTCGAGCGCGGGCTGCGGGCGGCCTTGCGCGTCGGGCCGCGCATCGAGCAGATAGAACTCCAGCTCGCACGCCATCACGGGATACAGCCCGTCCGCTTCGAGACGCCCGATGATGCGCCCGAGCAACTGGCGCGGATCGGCGACGCCCGCGGGCAGGCCTTCTTCGGGATGCATCTGCACCTGAACGGCGGCGGTCGGCAGCTTGCGCCACGGCAGGCGCACGAGACTGCCCGGCAACGGATACGCGCGGCAGTCGATGTCGCCGACATCCCACACGAGGCCGCTGTCCTCGGTGTCGTCGCCGTTGATCGTCAGATTCATGATGGCGCTCGGCAACGGCCGGCCGCTGCGATACACCGCGAGCAACTCTTCGCGATGCAGCAGCTTGCCGCGCGGCACCCCGGCGGCATCGACGATGAAAAGCTCGAACAGATCGATATCGGGATGCTGTTCGAGAAAGGTGAGGGCTTCCTGTTCGGGGGCGAATGTCATGGGCATGGCGGTGCTCTTGGCGCGCGAGCGCGTGCGTGGTCCTCCGCGCGATGCGGACGGCCGGAATCGATAAAAGGGGTGTCAACTCAAGCGGTTGCCCGCGGGTCCGGGCGCGACGGAGGGCGTGCGTGGCGGCAATGCCAGATCGCCCAGAACGCGAGGATCACGTTCGAAAGCGGATTGAGCCGGGCTGCTTCGAGGCGCGTGTGCCGTCCCGCGGTAACGGGGCGGAGCGTGTCGGTGTTCATGAATGCCTCGAATTCTTCGGCTGGCGTGTGGGTTGTAGGGCGCGCAATGCGCAGCATTGTCCGCTGAGCGTTGCGCGGTGATGTGGTGATGTCGACCTGCGCATTCAATCTACTATGCATAATTTAAAATTGCAATGCGTTAAAATACGTCGCTATTTCTGCGCAAAACAAAGAATCGACGTACGCGTGACCGAGCGGTACGCCGCCGTGCGGTCCGGCTGCCACCGCTGCGCTGCGCGATGTTTCTGTTAACCTCTTGCGTTTGAAGCAACCGACCTCTCACCATGCCGACATCGACACTCGATCCTCTCGACTTCCAGATCGTCCGTGAACTGCAGGAAGACGGGCGGCGCGCATTCCGCGAAATCGCCCGCAACGTCGACGTGCCGGAAGCCACCGTGCGCACGCGCGTCAAACGCCTGCAGGAACTCGGCATCCTGCAGATCCTCGCGTTCACCAATCCGTCGAAGCTCGGTCATGCCAAGCTGGCGCTGCTGTTCGTTGAAGTCGATCCGCAGGATCACGATCGCGCCGTCGACAACCTCGGGCGCTGGTCCGAAGTGAGTTACCTGTCGACCATGCTCGGCGGCGCGGACCTGTGCGTACAAGTGCTATGCCGCGACGACGAAGGCCTGTTCGCCTTGCAGCAGCGCATTCGCGCGTTGCCCGGCGTGCGCACCGTGCGGACGATGCACGAGGTCAAGGTCCACAAGATCCGGTTCACGATTCCGCCTGTCGAAGCAGAGGAATAACGTCGTTCTCGACGTTGCGCAAATCAGACGTTAAAAGTTCGCGCATTGCGCGATCGTCCGGCGCCAAAGTGGCGCACTTCGTTCGCCGGACGCCATCGTCTCTTCCCCGCTTTTTTTATCTCTCCGGCCCGCCGAGCCTCGCACGGGCGCTGGCGCTCGCCTCTCGCATGCGATGTCGAAGCCGCGCCGCCGCGCCGCCCAGATTCGGTGCATGTCGCCCTCAATCTGCGCAAAAATAAAAATACAAGGCTTACAGATACGCAATGCGCAGTACTTAGGGTAAAAAAGTATACACACGCGCAATTTGAGCGCTTAGGATTCACTCATCGCGAGCTCGCCGTCGTTCAACCCCGAGATGAGAGTGACATCCATGCGAACAGCCTTTCCAGACGCCACAGTCCCTGTGGCCGCTGTATCAGCACGCCGGCGGCAAGACGGAGCCGCTTTGCCGCGAGCCTCGCGCATTGCCGGTTCCCCGCAATCCACGGGAGAGGCGTGCGCGTCTCGTCGCCCGATTCCCACGCCGCAGCAGGGAGAGCGATGATGAGCGTTCAAGAAGAAATCCTGTCGGCACCGGACGGCGTGCGCGACGCGACGGCGGAGACTCAGGTGTCCACACGACACGAGCTGCACCGCAATCTGACGTGGAAGGATGCGTTCTGGGTGACGAGCGGCGTTCCGGTCGGCGTGCTTTTCACGATCGGCGGCGTGGCGGCGACCATCGGCCAGCCGGCCTGGCTGGTCTGGGTGCTGGCGATCCTGATCGGCTTCGCGCAATGCTTCACCTACGCGGAAATTTCCGGTCTCTATCCGCATAAATCGGGCGGCGCGTCGGTGTACGGCGCGCTTGGCTGGGTGCGCTACAGCAAGTTCGTCGCGCCGGTATCGGTGTGGTGCAACTGGATCGCGTGGTCGCCGATGCTCGCGCTCGGCACGAGCCTCGCGGCGGGCTACATGCTGAGCTGCCTGTTCCCGCCGGATGCCGCGATCAATACCTGGCACCTCACGCTGGTCGATCTCGGTTTCATCACCAAAGGGCTGACGCTGCGCATCAACGCGACCTTCCTTCTCGCGCTCGTCTTCCTGCTGATCGCGTTCAAGCTGCAGCACGCGGGCGCATCGGCGGCGGCGAAGACGCAGCGCATCCTCGGCGTCGCGTCGCTTGCGCCGCTGCTCGTGGTTTCGCTGGTGCCGCTCATCACCGGCGACATGCCGTCCACGCACTTCCTGCCGATGCTGCCGCTCACGCACGACGCGTCCGGCGCGGCGGTGATGGGCCACTGGAACGCGGCGGGCGTGAGCACTGCGATGGGCGCGATGTTCCTCGCGTGCTGGTCCACCTTCGCGTTCGAAACGGCCGTCTGCTATACGCGTGAATTCCGCGACCCGCAGAAGGACACGTTCAAGGCGATCTTCGCGTCAGGCCTGCTGTGCCTCTTCATGTTCATCGCGGTGCCGATCGCGTTTCAGGGCGAGCTCGGTCTGAAGGGCATGCTCGCGCCGAGCGTCGTCGACGGCTCCGGCGTCGGCGCGGTGATGGCGGGCTTCGTCAATGGCGGGCCGGTGGTGTTCAACGTGATCGTCGTGATGATGGTGCTGTCGATCCTGCTGCTCGTGATGACCTCGATGATGGGCTCGTCGCGCACGCTGTATCAGGCATCCGTGGACGGCTGGCTGCCGAAGTATCTGTCGCACGTGAACGAGCACGGCGCGCCGACCCGCGCGATGTGGACCGACCTCGGCTTCAACGTGATCCTGCTGCTGATGTCCGACTACATGACCGTGCTCGCGCTGTCGAACGTCTGCTACATGATCTTCGTGTTTCTCAATCTGCAGTCGGGCTGGATCCACCGGCTCGACCGCGCGGACTGGCCGCGTCCGTATCGCTGCCGCAACTGGCTGCTCGGGCTGGGCGCGCTGTGCGGTTTCGTCGATCTCGCGTTCGTCGGCGCGGGCGCGAACTTCCAGGGCGAGAACACGCTGCGCAACGGACTGATCGCGATGCTGCTGATCGTGCCCGTGTTCTGCTTCCGACATTACATCCAGGACAAGGGCCGCTTTCCCGAGTCGATGCGGCGCGACATCGAATTGCCGCATCCGCGCGCCGGCATCCTGCCGTATCTCGCGCTCGCCGCGGCGGTGGCTGTCGTATGGATTTCCGCGAAGCTGGTCGTGATCACTTAAGCCCGAACTCATCCCCCGATCCGCATGACCTGTAGCAGTGCGTCCGGCGACCGCCGGGCGCACTGACGGGGGACTGTTTTCGCCGAATTTCCGATTCAACCTGCAACGAGCGAGACAATCATCATGACGACCCCAAGCGCCGCCACCCTGAGGTGGCCCAATACGAAATCGACGGCGGTGTCGCTGACTTTCGATGTCGATGCCGAAGCCGGCTATCTCGGCGAGAGCCCGACTTATGCGCGCCGCCTGACGAGTCTCTCCGAAGGACGCTTCGGCGTGGTGCGCGGCGTGCCGCGCATCGTGGAGCTGCTGCGCCGTCATCGCATTCATGCGACGTTCTTCGTGCCGGGCTTCACAGCCGAACAGCATCCGCATCTCGTCGACATGCTGCTGAAGGAAGGGCACGAGATCGGCCATCATGGGCACATGCATCTGCGCAGCGACCGGGTCTCGGCAGACGCGCAGGCCGATGAAATGCGCCTCGGCCTCGACGCACTGCGCCGCGCGGGCGCGCCGAAGCCCGCGGGCTATCGTTCGTCGTCGTGGGAACTGACACCCGAGACCTTCGACCTCGTGCTCGACAACGGCTTCGTGTACGACTCGAGCTGCATGGGCGACGACCGCCCGTACTACGAAAGCTGGAACGGCCGCTCGATCCTGGAGCTGCCGGTCCACTGGTCGCTCGATGACTATCCGATGTTCGGGTGGACCATCGACAACGGCGGCAACTTCACCGCGCCGCGCACGCTGGTCGATACCTGGCTCGCCGAGTACGAATCCGCACGACGAGACGGACGCCATACGACCTTCACGATGCATCCGGAAGTGATCGGACGCGGCGCGCGCTTCGATCAGCTCGAACGCTTCGTCGAACGGCTCGTCGCCGATGGCGACGTGTGGTTCGCGCGGCTCGATGAAGTGGCGCGCCATGTGTCGCCGCAACTCGAACGGGTGGCGGCATGAGCGTCGTGTTCCGTTCGACCCCGACCGAACCCGCCGCACGCGGCCGCGAATTCGGCGCGGCGCACGCGCGTCGAATTCATGCGGGCGTCGAGCGCTATCGTGCGCTGTTCGAACGCGCCGCACAGCGTCCGTTCGATCTCCACGCGCTCGGTGCGCAGGCGCTCGACTGCATCGCGCGCTTCGCGCCGCTCTTGCATGCGGAGATCGCGGGCATGGCCGAAGGCGCGGACATCGACGTGCGGCTGCTCGGCGCGCTCAATGCGCGCACCGAGATTCTCGCGGCGCTCGGTGCGAGCTTGCGCGGCGAATGCTCGACCGTCGTGCAGATCGACGCCCACAGCGCGCATGCGGTGGCCGTGCAGACCTGGGACTGGTACGCCGAATTCGCCGATCAATGGCTGACGTGGGAGATTCCCCACGCCGACGGCCGCGTCACGACGACGGTGACGGAGTTCGGCATCGTCGGCAAGGCGGGCGTCAACGATCGCGGCATCGGCGTGCATTTCAACATCCTGCACCACGAGCGCGATGGCGCGGGCATCGGCGTGCCGGTGCACGTCGCGTCGCGCTGGTTGCTCGATACCTGCGGCGATATCAACGAGGCGCTGCAACTGCTCGCATCGGCCGACGTATCCGCATCGTCGTCGCTGACGGTGATCGCGGCCGCCGACGACAGCAGCGCGGCGGTATCGGTCGAACTGCATCCGGGCGGACCCGGCTTCGTGTTCCCGAACGCCGATGGACTGCTCGTGCATACCAATCACTTTCTCTCATCGCCGGCCGCGGCGGGCGACACCGAGCCGCGCCAGTATCCGGACACGCTGGTCCGCCACGACCTGCTCACGCGCAGGCTCGGCGGCCGCGCGAAGCTATCCGCGCCGCAGGTGATCGGCGCGATGAACAACCATCTCGGCGCGACCGGGGCGGTGTGCTGCCATCCCGATCCTGCATCGCCGGAGAGCGGCCAGTACGCGACGCTCGCGACGATCGTCATCGACGTGGCGAGCGGCACGCTGCGCGCGCTGCGCGGCGGCCCGTGCCATCACGTTCGACTGCTCGCGGCAGCCTGATTTCTTCCATCACACAGACAACAAGGAGTTCGCCATGCTCAAACTCAAGCGCATCGACAACATGGACATCCTGACGCCCGACGTGCAGCGTCTCGTCGACTTCTATCACGGCACGCTCGGTCTCGCGTTCTTCCTGCCGTATCAGCCGGACGAGCATTGGGCCGCGCTCGAAATGGGCAACGTGACGCTCTATGTCTTCCGCACCGAAGACACGACGCCCGTCGCGCGCCGCACGGCCGTGAACCTGAAGGACAAACCCGGCTTCGATTCCTTCGCGTTCGAAGTCGATAACCTCGATGATGCGATGCGCGCGCTCGACGGCAAGGTGCAATGGGTCACCGACGCGCCTATCGAATGGCAGCACCCGAACGGCACGCATTATCGCTATCGGCCGATGTTCGATCCGGACGGCAACATGCTGTACGTGACCGAGCCGCACAAGGTCGCGGCCTGAGAACGGGAGTGACGCATATGAATCAGGCAATCAGGCGCACGCCCGCGCGTCACGCACCCGAAACGGTGCTCGCGCTATCCCCCGCGGCGGGGCGTCTCGACGGGCGCGTCGCGCTCGTCACGGGTGGCGGACGCGGCGCGGGACGCGCGCATGCGCGGCTGCTCGCGTCGCGCGGCGCGGCAGTGGCGATCGTCGATATCGACGCCGACGTGGCGCGCGCGACCGCCGAAGAAATCGAAGAGGCGGGCGGCCGCGCGCTCGCGCTGAGTGCCGACATCACGCGCCGCGATCTGGCCGAGCGCGTGATCCACGAAGCGGCGGAGCGCTTCGGCGGCATCGATATTCTCGTGCACAACGCGGGGATGATGTATTCGCTCACCGGCCTCGAAGACACGAACGACGCCGACTTCGACCGCCTGCTGTCGATCAACGTGCACGCGCCGCTCTTTCTCACGCGGGCCGCGCTGCCGCATTTGCGCGAGAGCCGCGCGCCGCGCGTGATCTTCATCAACTCGCAGTGGGGACAGGTGCCCGATGGCCACTCGTACGGTTACATGGTCGCGAAGGCCGCGCAACTCGGCCTGATGAAGACGATGGCGAAGGAGTTCGTCGGCGAGGGCATTCTCGTGAACGCCGTGACGCCCGGCGCGATTCTCACGCGCATGGTGCCGGACGAATACATCGAAGGCGAGCAGAAGGCGATTCCGCTCGGCAGGCTCGCGCATCCGGAAGAGATCGCCGGCACGGTCGCGTTCCTCGCGTCCGACGAAGCGGCGTTCATCGCCGGTCAGGCGATTCCCGTGAATGGCGGCGCGCTCGTCGTCGGCATCTGAATACACTTATCACGCATCAGAGGTTTCCATGTCCACGCAATTTCCCCTGCGCTCGCAAGCCGAACTGGCGATGCGCCGTCAATGGTTCCCCGTTGCCCGCTCCGTCGACCTGGCGACGCCGCAAAGCGCGACGCTGCTCGGTCAGCGCCTCGTCGTGTATCGGACCGAGTGGGGCAAGGCCGTCGTGCAGGACGCGCGCTGTCCGCATCGCGGCGCGGACTTCGCGCTCGGCAAGGTGCACGGCGAGAACATCGCGTGTCCGTATCACGGCTGGCAGTTCTCGGCGGAGAGCGGCAAGTGCACGCATGTGCCTTCGCTCGAAGACCAGTGCAAGATTCCGCCGCAAGCCGCGATCCGCACCTATCGCACGATCGAGCGCTTTGCGCATGTGTGGACCGTGCTCGAAGAGCCCGTCACCGATCTCTACGACCCGGCGCACTGGCGCGATCTCGAACTCGACTGGCTCGCCGCGACGCCGCTCGAATCGCCGACGGGCGTCGCCGTCGCGATGGAAAACTTCCGCGACGTCGCGCATTTTCCGTTCGTGCACGAAGTGTCGATGGGACCGTCGAAGCACGTGGTCGAGCCGTTGAAAGTGCGGCGCGAAGGACTCGACATCTGGATGGAGCGTCCGCTCGACGCGGGCGACGGCGACTGGGCCAACGACGGCGACTGCATGATGTTCTATCACTGCAGCGCGCCGGGCATGGCGTCGATCACCTATGACTACGAGCGGCTCGGCAAGCGCATCGTGGTCGGCTTTCCGTCGCCGGTCGCGTATGACCAGGTGCGCATCTTCTGGGGCGTGGCCAACGAGCGCGGCTATCGCGGCGCGGATCTGGAAGAGTGCCTGCGCATCGAGGAGATGGTGTATCTGGAGGACATGCCAATCGCCGCCGGCATTCAGCCGCGCGAGATCGACTGGGACGGGCGCTACGTCGAACATTCGGTGCCCGCGGATCTGTTCACACTGAATTATCGCCGCGCGTTCCGCGAGTTCATGGAGCGCGCGAAGCAGCCGGCAGCGGCATTCGACGCACAAGCGAAGGCGGAGACGGTATGAACGCGCGCAACACGGAGCTCGATGTGCAGATCACCGGCATGCGCATCGAAGCGGACAGCGTGATCTCGCTGGAGCTGCAACGGCCCGATCGTTCGGCGCTGCCCGCGTGGACGGCCGGCTCGCATATCGACCTCGTGTTGCCCTCGGGTCAGACACGCCAGTATTCGCTCTGCGGCGAGCCGGACGACACGCGGCGCATGCGCATCGCCGTGCTGCTCGAACCAGACGGACGCGGCGGCTCGCGCGAAGTACACGGCCTGCGTCTCGGCCAGCACGTGAAGATTCGCGGGCCGCGCAACGCGTTCGAGCTGCAGCCGGCGGATTCTTTCCTGTTCGTCGCGGGCGGCATCGGCATCACGCCGATCCTGCCGATGATCCGCACCGCGAAGCGAGCGAACGCCAGATGGCGTCTGCTGTATGGCGGACGCTCGCGGGCGTCGATGGCGTTCGTGCCCGAGCTTGAAGGGCTGGGGCGCGAGCACGTCGAGATCCTGCCCGCGGATGAAGTCGGCCTGCTCGATCTCGACGGCATCGTTGCGAAAGCGGCTGCGGGCGCGGAGGTCTACGGCTGCGGTCCCGCCGCGCTGCTCGATGCGCTCACGGAACACTTCGCGGCGGCGGGGCTGAGCGAGCGTCTGCATATCGAGCGCTTCGGCGCGGCGCCTGTCGTGGCGGCAAGCCAGGACGGCACCTTGCGCGTGATCCTCGCGCGCAGCGGCGCGACGGTCGACGTGCCGCATGGCTGCTCGGTGATGCAGGCGCTGCGCGATGCCGGTCACGAGGTGGCTTCGTCGTGCGAGCAGGGCGTGTGCGGCATGTGCGAGACGCGCGTGCTGGACGGCGTGCCGGATCATCGCGACATGCTGCTGAGCGAGAGCGAGCGGCAACGCGGCAACGTGATGATGGTCTGCGTATCGCGCGCATTGACGCCGACGCTCACGATCGACATGTAGTCGAGGTCCGCTCGGTGGAGCGGATGACGAACCTTCATAAGATTAGTCATGCAAATCAATGTAATCGTGGGAATCACGGCTGATCGCAGCAAGATCGGTTTGCACTGGTCGCATGCGGTCGGCGAAAAGTATATCGATCCGATCGCCGATGGCGCGGGAGCGCTCGCCGTCCTGTTGCCCGCGCTCGGCGAGCGGCAGCCGGTCGACGCGGTGCTTTCCTGTGTCGATGGTCTGCTATTCACGGGCAGTTATTCGAACGTGGAACCGCACCGCTATGGCGGCGCGGCGAGCGCGCCCGGCACCTTGCACGACCCGCATCGCGACGCGACCGCGCTGCCCTTGATGCGGGCGGCAATCGAGCGCGGCGTGCCCGTGCTCGCGATCTGCCGCGGCTTTCAGGAGATGAACGTGGTGTTCGGCGGAACGCTGCATCAGGCGGTGCACGATGTCGGCGGTCTGCTCGACCATCGCGAGGACAAGGCCGATCCCATCGACGTGCAGTACGGCCCGGCGCATGCCGTGCGCATCGAAAGAGACGGCGTGCTGCATGCGTGCAGCGGCATGACCGAAGCCGTCGTCAATTCACTGCACGGTCAGGGCATCGCGCGCCTGGGAGACGGGCTGAGCGTCGAAGCCACCGCGCCGGATGGACTGATCGAAGCCGTCAGCGTGAAGTCGGCGCGCGCGTTTGCGCTCGGCGTGCAATGGCATCCGGAATGGCGGCACGCGGACAACGCGTTGTCGACGGCGATCTTTCGCGGGTTCGGCGCGGCATGCCGTGAGCGGCGGCAAAAGAAGGACGAAGCATCGATTCGCGCCGCGCTCGATGCCGGCGCGCTGTTCGCCAGGACCTGACCGATGGAACTGCGCGCACTGCTACGACTGACAACCGAAACGAAGATGGGATGGCTCCTTGCATGGAAACGGAAACCAAAGACCTGAATGACTGGCAGGCGCTGCGTGCGACGCTCGCCATCGAGGGACGCGCCTTTATCGATGGACGATATCGGCACGCGCGCAGCGATGAAACGTTCGATTGCGCGAGCCCGATCGATGGCGCGTGGCTCGCGCACATCGCCTCATGCGGCTTGGCCGACGCCGACGATGCGGTAGCGGCCGCCCGCCGCGCATTCGACGCGAACATATGGGCCGGCCTGAATCCGCGTGCCCGCAAGGCGATCCTGCTGCGCTGGGCCGCGCTGATCCGCGAGCACGGCGACGAACTCGCGCTGCTCGAAACGCTCGATGCCGGCAAGCCGATCGCGGATACGACCAGCGTCGACGTGCCCGGCGTCGCGTATTGCATCGAATGGTTCGCGGAGGCCATCGACAAGTTCGGCGGCGACATCGCGCCCGCGGATCATCACCTCGTCGGTCTCGTCACGCGCGAGCCGATCGGTGTCGTCGCTGCCGTCGTGCCGTGGAATTTTCCGCTGCTGATGGCCGCCTGGAAGTTCGCGCCCGCGCTCGCGGCCGGCAACAGCGTCGTGCTGAAACCATCGGAGAAGTCACCGTTGACGGCGATTCGTGTCGCGCAGCTCGCGCTCGAAGCGGGCATCCCGCCGGGCGTGTTCAACGTGTTGCCCGGAAACGGCGACGCGGGCAGGGCGCTCGCGCTGCATCGCGGCGTGGACTGCATCGCGTTCACGGGATCGACCCCGGTCGGCAAGCGGATCATGCAGTACGCCGCTGAGTCGAACCTCAAGCGCGTGTGGCTCGAACTCGGCGGCAAGTCGCCGAACATCGTGCTGCCCGATTGCCCCGACATGGACCGCGCGGTGAAGACCGCCGCGAGCGCCATCTTCTACAACATGGGCGAGATGTGCACGGCGGGTTCGCGGCTGCTCGTGCATCGCGACATCAAGGAGGCGTTTCTGGATCGGCTGGTGAATGCGGCGCGGCGCTACGCGCCGGCCAACCCGCTCGATCCGGCTACCGCGATGGGCGCGATCATCGATCAGTCTCAACTCGACCGCGTGCTCGGCTTCATCGAGGCAGGGCGGCAAGAGGCGAACCTCGTGCTCGGCGGTTCGCGCGCGCAGGTAATCGACGGCGGCTTCTATATCGAGCCGACCATCTTCGATACGACCGACGGCAACGCACTCATCGCACGCGAGGAGATCTTCGGGCCGGTGCTGTCGGTCATCACGTTCGACACGATCGATGAAGCCGTGCGCCTCGCCAATGCAAGCGACTACGGACTGGCCGCCGCAGTGTGGACCGCGGACCTGAACACCGCGCACGACGTCTCGCGCAGGCTGCGGGCGGGCACCGTCTGGGTCAATTGCTACGACGAAGGCGGCGACATGAACTTTCCGTTCGGCGGCTATCGGCAGTCGGGCAATGGCCGCGACAAGTCGCTGCATGCGCTCGACAAATACACCGAACTCAAATCCACCTTGATTCGCCTCGCCTGACCTTACCCAAAAGCCGGAGAGAAACACCATGAATGCCAAGATGATAGTGATGGCAGCGGGGATGCTGTGCGCGTCCGCCGCCGCGCATGCGCAAAGCAGCGTCACGCTGTTCGGCGTGCTGGACGAAGGGCTCAACTTCACGAGCAACGCGGGCGGAAGCCGGGCGTGGCAGACATCGAGCGTCGATCTCGTGACCAGTCGATGGGGCCTGAAAGGCAGCGAGGATCTCGGCGGCGGCCTGCACGCGATCTTCGATCTGGAAAGCGGCTTCACGCTGGACAACGGCAGCGCCTACTACAGCGGACGTCTGTTCGGCTATCAGTCGTATGTCGGGCTTGCTTCCGACACGTTCGGCACGCTCACGTTCGGGCGGCAGTTCGACACGGTGACCGATGTCATCGGCCTGATGACGGCGAATGGCAACTGGGGCGGATATCTGTTCTCGCATCCGCTCGACAACGACAACACCGACGCCACGTTTCATGCGAACAACTCGGTCAAGTTCACGAGCAACGAGTACGGCGGTTTTTCGGCCACCGCGTTGTACGGCTTCAGCAATCAGGCTGGCGCCTTCGCGGGCAATCGCATGGTTAGCGCCGGCCTGAAATACACCTACGCAAGCTTTTCGGTCGGCGCCGTGTATGAAGATCTTTCGAATCCCGGCGCGACATCGGCGGGCGCGGTGGCCTCCGACGACGCAGGCTTCGTCGCGGCGAATCAGAAGATAGTCGGCATCGGCGCGAGCTATGGCGCGGGGCCGGCGACCTTCGGCCTTGTCTACACGCATTCGAGCTTGCAGCAGCCGACTTCGTCGGTATATCTCGGCACTCTCGGCTTGAACAATGCAAGTTTGCGTTTCGATAACGCAGAGTTCAACGTGAAGTACCTGATTCAGCCCGACGTGGTCGTGGGCGGCATGTACACCTACACGATGGCGCATCTGAAGCAGAACGGCGTCGAGACAGCGCTGCACTGGAATCAGATCGGCTTGATGGGACAATACCTGCTGTCTAAACGCACGGGTATCTACACGCAGGTGGTGTATCAGAAGCTGAGCGGAGGCAATACCGGAACGCCGCTCGATACCGCGTTCATTCCCGGAGCGGCGAGTCCGTCGTCGAATTCGCATCAGCTGGTGGCGCGTATCGGTATGACCCACTCGTTTTGAGCACTGTGCCCTGGGTGCGCCGACATGCCTTCGTCGACGTCTAGTCGAGATGCGCGAACGGCGCATGGGAGTCCATCCAGTCATACGCGCTGCCTGAGGTCGTCCACGCCCAGTTTCGGTCGTGAGAGGAAAGCGCCTTGCCAAAACCGCCGATGCGGCCGCTTTGCGCATGATTGCACTCGTCATTCGCCTGTCGGACTGCGTTTTTTGCGTCGGTTTCGTGTTTCATGATTGATCCGTTCGATGAGGTTTGCTTGCTGGAGTCCTTCGAAGCCGGATTGATTATCGAGCGAGGACGGCTGAAGCGCCCTACTCTTGACGGGAGGGGAGCACGCAGAACAATCGATGAACGCGCCGGATTCTTCGAGCCTGGGCGAGCGCTTCAAGGTCTGCACGATTCCGGTGCGATCCGGCTCCAATCAGGCGTGCGCGTGTGCGCCGACGGGGCCGCCCGTTTTTGCTCGATGTACTATCGGTCAAGTCACTTGCGCCGGCTGACCATGCCCGAGCACCTCACACACAGGATCGATGCGAAAGAGGGCTCCATCGGGCTCCTCTGTGTTATCGCGTATGCGGCGCTCTCGTTGACTGCGATTGCGCTGGTCGGCCCTTACGGCTGGGACGATGGCGCCGTTACTGTCGCCTACGCGCATACGCTGGGCCGGCACGGGGTCTTTGCGTTGACGCCGGCTTCGGTGTCGGCCGAGGGCACGTCGAGTTTGCTCTTCACGGCGATGTTGGCGATCGGGCAATGGCTGTTTCATCCCGGCTTTATTGAGGCGATCAGGGCGGCGCAGATTCTCTCCTTCGTTGCACTCAGCGCCACTCTGGTGCTCGTGTGGCGCGCACTTCGACCGTCCCTGCCGAGCTCGACGCATCGCCTCGTCGTCGTGTGCCTGCTTGGGCTGTTGCCCACTTGCCAGGCCGAGATCGTCAATGGCATGGAGATGACGGTCTTCGCGTTGCTGCTGTTCGCGTTCGTGCTCTCCTGGCGCGCGCAATCGACGCTCGCCTATGCACTCTTGCCGCTTCTCATGCTGGTTCGCTTCGAACCGGTGTTCTATCTGGGTTTTGCGCTCGGCTGGATGGTCGTGCTTTGCCCGCATGAAAGGCCGCGTGCCATTCGAATGTGTATCTGGCTCATGCTTTGTTTTCTGCTGCTGACCGCCTGGCGCTATTGGACCTTCGGGGCGCTGTTGCCGAACACCATCCTGGCCAAGCTTCAAGCGCCCTACAGCAAAGAAGGGTGGGACGGCATACTGGAAAAGCTGCGCGGGCTGAAGGATTTCTTCCTCGTGAACGCTGCGCTTCTCGCTGGCTTTTACCTGAGCCGAAAGGGCAACGAAGAGCGCCGTCTGGATCCGATGCCCGTACTCCTGATCGTTGCCTTCGGCGCATTCGCACTCATATCGGGAAGAAACTGGGGCTATACCGGACGGATGTTCATGGCGGTGCTGCCCATCATCGTCCTTTCTCTCGCGGAACGTTTTGCGAACATGCGCCGACCACGCGTGTTCCGCGGGCTGTTGCTATGCCTCGTTGGAACCATCCTCTTCAACGTTGCGATGCTGCGCGAAAACGTCGACACGGTCATCCTCGGTGCGGCGATGCGTGGCTCGCTGCCGGCTTCGCTGAGCGCCACGGCGGGCACGATCCGGCAACGAGTGTGGCACGAGTCCCCCGGCGACTGGCGCGGTATCACGCCACTGAACTTCGCGATGACAGGTACTTCCGTCGATACGCTGCGCGAGTATCTCGGGCAACCGACGCTCAAGTTCATGACGCCGGACGTGGGCGGCGCCGCGTTGTGCTGTGAACGTTTGAACATTCTGGATACGGGGCTGTTGACCAACCCATCGCTCGCGCGTCGCGGGTACGCGGGCTTTGCGGACTATCTGAGCGAGGAACGCCCGGAAGTCATCGAAACGCATGGCGTATGGACCCGCGACAGCGGCATACACTCCGTTGCCGAATTCCAGACGCACTATCGGCCCGCGATTTATGACGGGACGCTTTTCTGGTTGCGTCACGATGTCCTGAAACGCTTGCTGGCTCGCGGCATGACGGCCGCTTCCGTTCGCCCGGAGAAGCTGCTCGAGAGTCGTTATCTGGGAGACAGTCGCGACGTTTCGTATCTGATGAGATTTCCAGCGGTGACGGTGCTCGGTCGGTGAAAACCATGACACACGATCGAATATAGCGCCACAACAACGGGCGCGAGTAGAGGTCTACCCGGTTGCAAAATCAGACTCGAGGGTAACTCGCCGGAATTCCGGGTAAGCAGGATGTCAGCAACGCGCCGATACTTGAGCCAAGGCTTCAAGCAACCGATTCCGTTCAGGCATCGCTCACCGAAGGACATTTCATGACTCAGCTCGCTCACCCAGCTCATTCGCTGCTCGCTGAACTCGACGGCTTTCACGTCGAGTTCAATTCCGCGGATTCGCGCGCCGACATCGTTCTGGACCGGCCGCCGTTCAATATCGTGTCGATGCATCAGCGCGAGCAATTGCGCCTGACGTTCGAAGCGCTCGACGCCAACGACGCCGTGCGGGTGATCGTCGTGCGCGCGAAAGGGGAGCATTTCTCCAGCGGCGGCGATATTAAAGGTTTCATCGAGGCATCGCCGGAGCATGTGGCGAAGCTCGCCTGGAACATCGCGTCGCCCGCGCGTTGCAGCAAGCCGGTCATCGCGGCGAATCGCGGCTATTGCTTCGGGGTCGGCTTCGAACTGTCGCTCGCGTGCGATTTCCGCATCGCAACAGAAACGACGCTCTATGCATTGCCCGAACAAAAGCTCGGGCAGATTCCCGGTTCGGGAGGCTCCGCGCGCCTGCAGAAGATGGTGGGTATCGGCCGCACGAAAGACATCGTGATGCGCTCGCGCCGCATCACCGGATCGCAGGCCTACGAGTGGGGCATCGCGACGGAGTTCGTCGCCGACGCCGAGCTGGAAAGCGCCACCGATTCCCTCGTGCGCGAATTGCTCGCCTTCTCGCCCCTCGCGCAGCGCACCGCGAAGAAGCTGCTGAACGATACGGAAGATGCGCCGCTTTCCGTCGCCATCGAACTGGAGGGGCTCAACTACAGCCGCTTGCGCAGTTCCGACGATTTCCGCGAGGGCGTCGAAGCGTTTCATCAGAAACGCAAGGCCGCGTTCAAGGGCTCCTGAGCGGGACGGATTCAGACTCGATACAAGATAAGCCGCGCAAAGCGGCAGCGGCACGGAGTGAGGCGAAACGAGTGTCTAGTGCGATCAAGATCTATCAAGGACGTTTTGGACGAGTGGCGCTGCTCGATATGGATGCGCCGCTCATTCAGCACGCGCATCATCACTGCCATCTTCTGATCAAGGCGGCAGGGCCGGACACGTTCTTTTCCGTTCACGACGAACTCCAGCCGCTGACCGCCGACACCGCGGTCCTGGTCAATCCGTGGGAGCCGCATGCATATCGTCATATCGAGCATGCCGAGCAGCGCACGGTGATTCTCGCGATGTACATCGAGCCGGACTGGCTGACCGCCATTCAGCATCCGCTCGTGAGCGGCGGTCATCCGCGCTTCTTTCCGCAGCCGTGCGTGCGCCTGTTGAGTCACGCGAAGAAGCGCGCCGAAGAACTGGCGATGGAAATGTGGTGGGCCGACAGCGTCGCCGCCGGGCGTCTGGAAGGGCTCCTGTGCGAACTGATGCTCTCGGTGATCGATCCGAGCCGAAGCTGGCACGAGCTGTCGCGGCAGATGGAGCTGTCGGGCCGGCGTCCGAGCGATCCGCGCATCCGCAAGGCGATCGCGTATCTGCGCGAGAACACGGGCGCGGAGCCGGACATGAATCGTCTCGCGGAACATTGCGGCTTGTCGCGCGCGCATTTCTTCGCGCTGTTTCATCGCTGCACGGGCGTGACGCCCAATGTGTATCTGAACGTGCTGCGCATGGAAACGGCGATCAACGAGTTGTCCGCCAGCGCGCAATCGCTCACGGATATTTCATACGATCTGGGGTTTTCGGCGCCCGCGCATTTCACGCGATTCTTCAGGCAGAACCTGGGCATCACGCCGAGCGAGTATCGGCGGGTGGTGCAGTTGTACGAAGCGGATTCGAAGCAAGTACAGATCTGAGCGAGGGCGGATGCATGCGCACGTTTTATCGCATGCGGAATCGTCACGTCCGTCGCCTGGCTTGGCTTGCGAAAAGCATCAGACTGCAGGGTAATTCGCCCGACCGCCTGGTAAGCGAACTGGCGCATTCGCGCAGTACATTGAATCGACGACGCGATGTGTCTCGCTGTGCTTGCGAGGCACGCAGTCACTGAACATCGCGCACAGCCTGTGCAGGAGACACGCATGAGCGACACCGATACCGAAACCGCGCTGAAGGAACGCCAGGCGCCCGCGAGCGCTTCCGGTCGCAACGAGGCGCAAGCGTCGAATCGCCCGCATGTGGGCCGCCCGATGCAACGCCTCGAAGACCCCGCGATTCTCACGGGACGCGGCCGCTATGGCGACGATATCGCCATCAAGACGGGCACGCTGCACGCCGCCGTGCTGCGCTCGCCGTACGCGCACGCTGAGATCAGGAGCATCGACGTGAGCGCCGCGCTCGCGCACAAGGGCATTCGCGCCGTGCTCACGCGCGACGATGTGCGCGCCTGGTCGCAGCCGTTCGTCGTCGGCGTGAAGTCGCCGATGGAGCACTGGGCGCTCGCGATGGACCGCGCGCGTTATAGCGGCGAGCCGGTGGCGGTGGTGGTCGGCGAGACGCGCGCCATCGCCGAGGACGGGCTCGAACTCGTGAAGGTGGACTATGCGCCGCTGCAGCCGGTGGTATCGATCGAAGCGGCCATCGCCGACGATGCGCCGGTGCTTCACGAAGCGGTCGGCAGCAACGTGGTGAGCGACCGCAGCTTTCGCTATGGCGATCCGGAAGCGGCGTTCGAGCAGGCGCCGCATCGCGTGTCGATCACCACGCACTATCCGCGCAATACGTGTGCGCCGATCGAATGCGGCGTCGTGATCGCGGAATGTCTGGCGGGCAACGAAGGCTATGACGTGACCTCGAATTTCATGGGGCCGTTCTCGTTGCACGCGGTCATGTCGATGGCGCTGAAGGTGCCCGCCAATCGTCTGCGTCATAGAGCGCCACGCGATTCGGGCGGCAGCTTCGGCGTGAAGCAGGCAGTGTTTCCGTATGTCGTGCTGATGTGCCTCGCGTCGAGAAAATGCGGCGCGCCCGTGAAGTGGGTCGAAGACCGCCTCGAACATCTGAGCGCGGCGACTTCGGCGACCGCCCGTCTCGCGACGCTCGAAGCCGCCGTCGAACGCGACGGGCGCATCACCGCACTGTCCTACGATCAGATCGAGGATTGCGGCGGCTATCTGCGCGCGCCGGAACCCGCCACGTTTTATCGCATGCATGGATGTCTGACGGGCGCCTACGACATTGCGAATTTGCGCGTGCGCAATCGCGTCGCGCTGACGACCAAGACGCCGACCGGACTCGTGCGCGGCTTCGGCGGACCGCAAATGTATTTCTCGCTGGAACGTCTGATCCAGCGCATCGCGGACGAACTGAAGCTCGACGTGCTCGATGTCTATCGCCGCAACTTCATCAAGGCCGATGCGTTTCCGTATCGGGCGGCGGCGGGCGCATTGCTCGATTCGGGCAACTATCAGGAAGCGTTGCGGCGTGCATTGTCGGAAGGCGGATATGAGGCGCTGAAAGAGCGCCGCGAGAGCGCGCGCAAGGAAGGACGTCTGTATGGCATCGGCTTCGCGGCGATCGTCGAGCCGTCCGTGTCGAACATGGGCTACATCACGACGGTGATGCCCGTCGAAGCGCGCCGCAAGGCCGGTCCGAAGAGCGGTGCGATCGCGAGCGCGACCGTGAGCGTCGATCTGATGGGCGGCGTGGTCGTCACCATTGCATCGACGCCGGCGGGGCAAGGGCATATGACCGTGTGCGCGCAGGTCGTCGCGGATGTGCTCGGTCTCGATCCGGCGGATATCGTCGTGAATGTCGAATTCGATACGCAGAAGGACGCGTGGTCCGTCGCTGCCGGCAACTATTCGAGCCGCTTCGCGGGCGCGGTCGCGGGCACGGTTCATCTCGCCGCGACGCGCGTAAGGGAAAAGCTCGCGCGCATTCTCGCGAAGCAGTTCGCATGCGCGGAGCAGGACGTGTGCTTCGAAGGCGGGCGCGTGTACATGCGGCAGGCACCGGACAAGGCATTGCCGTTCGCGCGCGCCGCGAGCAATGCGCCGCACTGGTCGCCCGCGCTCCTGCCCGAAGGCGAGGAGCCGGGGCTGCGCGAAACCGTGTTCTGGAATCCGCCGAACATGACCGCGCCCGATGACGAGGACCGCATCAACACGTCCGCGTGCTATGGCTTCGCGTTCGACATGTGCGGCATCGAGATCGATCGTGGGACGGGACGCGTGCGTATCGACCGCTATGTGACCGCGCACGATGCGGGCACGCTGCTCAATCCCGCGCTCGCGGACGGTCAGATTCGCGGTGCGTTCGCGCAGGGCCTCGGCGCGGCGCTGATGGAGGAGTTTCGCTATGGCGCGGACGGCAGCTTTCAGTCGGGCACGCTTGCCGACTATCTGATGCCGACGACCTGCGAGGTGCCCGATCCGGTCATCGTGCATCTGGAAACGCCGTCGCCTTTCACGCCGCTCGGCGCAAAGGGGCTCGGCGAAGGCAACAACATGAGCACGCCGCCTTGCATCGCGAATGCGGTGGCCGATGCGACCGGCCTGACGGACATTCGCTTGCCGCTCACGCCGGCGAAGGTGATGGCGATGATCGGCATCGACGATCCGCCGCCGTCGCGGCCCGAGTATCGCGAAGCAGCGCCGGCGAAGAAGCCGGCGAGCGGCGGCGGCAAGGCGCTCACCGCGCAAGGCACCGTCGAGCTCGAAGCGACGCCCGAAGCCATCTTCGCGGTGTTGATGAATCCCGAGGCGCTCGCGAAGGTCGTGCCGGGCTGTCATGCGCTGGAGACCATCGGACCGAACCGGTATCGCGCCGATGTGACGGTCGGCGTCGGCATGATCAAGGCGCGCTTCGAGGCGAAGATCGGTCTCTCCGATATCGATGCGCCACGGCGTCTCCGTCTCGCGGGCGCGGGCATATCGCCGCTCGGCAGCGCGCAGGGCGAAGGCCTCGTCCAGCTGGAGCCGACCGCGAAAGGCACGTTGCTTACCTACGACTATGAAGCGCAGGTGTCGGGCAAGGTCGCGGCGGTCGGCGCGCGCATGCTCGAAGGCGCGGCGCAGGTCGTGTTGCGGCAGCTCTTCGAATCGCTCGGTAGACAGGCGTCGGGCAAGGCCGTGCGCACGCATGCCTCGTGGCTCGGACGCATGCTCGCGAAACTGCGGAGGTCGTCATGAAGCCCGCGCCGTTTGCCTATCTGCGTGCGCGGGACACGCGCCACGCGCTCGACGCGCTCGCGCAGGGCGGCGCCGACGCGCGTGTGCTCGCGGGCGGCCAGTCGCTGATGGCCGTGCTCAACATGCGGCTCGCGCAGCCGCGCTGGCTCGTCGATATCTCGCGCACCGAGGAGCTGAACACGGTGCGCGTGGAGTCGGGACATCTGGTAGTGGGCGCGGCGGCGACGCAAGGCAGCGTCGAATGGCGCACGACGCTCGACGATGAAGTGCCGCTTTTACGCATGACGTTCCCCCACATTTCGCATTTTCAGATCAGAAATCGCGGCACGGTATGCGGTTCCGTCGCGCATGCGGACCCGAGCGCGGAGCTGCCGCTCGCGCTGCTCACGTTGGGCGGCGCTGTCACGCTGCGCTCCGCGAAGCGCAAGCGCACGTTGAGCGCGGCGGATTTCTTCCAGGGCATGCTGATGACCGCGCGCGAGCCGGACGAACTCGTCGAGTGCGTGCGCTTTCCGCTGAAAGCGCCGGGACAACGCTTCGCCTTCACGGAATTCTCGGCGCGTCATGGCGATTTCGCATTGGTATCGTGCGCCGCGGTCGTCACGGACGACGCGATTCGCATCGGCGTGGGCGGCGTCGCCGACAGGCCCGTGCTCGAATGCCTGCCGCGCCTCGAAGGCGATGATCTGCGCGGCGCATTGAACGATTTGAGTTGGAAGCTCGGCGCGCGTGACGACGCGAATGTCAGCGCATCATATCGACGCCATCTCGTGCGCCAGCTCGGATGGCAAGTCATACAGGAGGCGAAGTGAGAATGAACAGACACGCAAGTCCCGGCGATGCATTGCGCGTCGCGCTTGCAGAAGACACATCGTGCGGCGTGACGCTCGACCTCAATGGCGTCACGCGTCGCGGCGAGTGCGAGACGCGCGAGCTGCTGTCCGATTTCCTGCGTCATGAACTGGGCGCGACCGGCACGCATGTCGGCTGCGAGCATGGCGTGTGCGGCGCGTGCACGGTGCTCGTCGACGGCGTCGCTGCGCGTTCGTGCCTGATGCTCGCGGTGCAGGCGCACGGACGGCGCATCGATACCGTGGAAGGACTGTCTTCATCCGCGCAGACGCTCGGCGATCTTCAGGAAGCGTTCGCGCGTCATCATGCATTGCAGTGCGGCTTTTGCACGGCGGGCATCCTGATGTCGTGCACGGACTTTCTGCGGCGGGTGCCGAACCCCGATGAAGACCAGGTGCGCGAAATGCTGTCCGGTCACCTGTGCCGCTGTACGGGCTATACGCCGATCGTCGCGGCGGTGCTCGACGTGGCGAAACTGCGGCAGGCGCAATCGCGTGAGCAGGAGGCGAGCCATGTTTGATCTCGGCCGCACGTTCATGCAATCGGTGGAGCGCAGCCCGCAGGCGTTAGCACTCGTCGACGGCGACATCGCGTTCACGTATGCGCAATGGTTCGACGAAATCAGCCGGGTCGGGACGGGTCTCAAGGCGCTCGGCCTCGCACGCGGCGATCGCCTGCTCGTCGCGCTGCAGAATCGCTGGGAGATGGCGACGCTGCATTGGGCGTGTCAGTTCACGGGCATCGTCATCGTGCCGTTGAACTGGCGCATCAAGCCCGATGAGCTCAACTACAGCGTGACCGATGCGGGCGCGCGCGCAATCGTCTACGAAGGCGTTTCCGGGCAGGCCGTGACGCAAAGCGCGGCCGCGCAGGAGATCGCGCGTATCGGCCTCGACGGCGTCGCGGGTGCGACGCACGCTTTCGATGTCCTTCGAGCCTGCAGGTCGACGCCGCTCGCCACCGAAGCAGCGGCCGACGACTACTCGGTCATGCTCTACACCTCCGGCACGACGGGCATGGGCAAGGGCGTGCCGCGCAGGCATCGGCATGAGCGGGCCGCCGCGCTCGCGCATGTCGCGCAGAATCTCTATCGGCACGGCGAGCGCACGCTCGGCGTGATGCCGCTCTATCACACGATGGGCGTGCGCTCGCTGCTCGCGATGGCGCTCGTCGACGGACTCTTCGTCTGCGTGCGGCGATGGAATGCGCAGCTCGCACTCGACTCGATCGAAGCGCACGCGGTGAGCTGCCTGTATCTCGTGCCGACGCTCTATCACGATCTGCTCGCCGCGCCGGGCTTTTCGGGCGCGCGCACGCGTTCGGTCACGAAGCTGGGTTTCGCGGGTGCGCCGATGAACGACGGCCTGCTCAAGCGCTGCTCGGCCGCATTCGAGCCGGAGCTCTTCGTGAACCATTACGGCTCGTCCGAGGTGTACACGTTCAGCATCGACCAGGACGCGACGAGGAAGCCCGGAAGCGCCGGACGCGCGGGCCTCAACACGCGGCTGCGCGTCGTCAAGCTCGACGCCGCGTCGCCCGGTCAGCTCGCGGCGAGCGGCGAGGAAGGTCAGATCATCGTCGAGCTGCTCGGCGACGAAGCGTTCGAAGGCTACTGGAACCGGCCGGATGCGAACGCGAAATCTCTGCGCGACGGTTGGTACTTCACCGGCGATACCGGCTATCTCGATGCGGACGGCGATCTCTATGTCACGGGCCGCGTCGACGACATGATCATCAGCGGTGGCGAGAACATATCGCCGGTCGATATCGAGTCGGTCCTGTCACTGCATCCCGCCGTCGATGAAGTCGCGGTCGCGGGCGTGAAGGATGAGCGCTGGGGCCAGAAAGTGGTCGCATTCGTCAAGCGGTCACAGCATGTCGACGGAAGCGCGCTCGACGAATTCTGCCGCAGTTCGGACCTCGTCAACTTCAAGCGTCCGCGCGAATACGTGTTCGTCGATCAGATACCGAAATCGCCGGTCGGAAAGATACTGCGGCGCAAGCTTTCGAGCGGCGAATACGAACCCGAGCACTAGGAAACGCCCGCCACGAGGCGTTCAATCGGACGAGACATGCAAACCGGATAGATAGGTATCCGTATTAATAACTGAACATGGAGATCGAAAATGGACGAAGTATTGCGGCGCGATGAAGTCGCGCAAGGCGTGAGGGGAAGTCAGGTCGCGGTCGCCGTCATGGCGTCGTGTCTCGGATGGGCGCTCGACCTGTTCGACCTGTTCGTCGTGTTGTTCGTGGCGCCGGTGGTGGGGCATCTGTTTTTTCCGTCGTCCAATCCGATGCTTTCGCTGGCAGCCGTCTATGCATCGTTCGCCGTCACGTTGTTGATGAGACCGCTCGGCTCCGCGATCTTCGGTTCCTT
Source organism: Caballeronia sp. J97 (assembly GCF_905220305.1). NCBI lineage: Bacteria > Pseudomonadati > Pseudomonadota > Betaproteobacteria > Burkholderiales > Burkholderiaceae > Caballeronia > Caballeronia sp. J97. The sequence goes on from NZ_CAJMZL010000029.1 coordinate 63,965, forward strand.
TGCCGATCAACACGGACGCAAGCGCGCGATGGTGGTGTCGGTCGTCGGCGTAGGCGTTTCGACGGCCGCGTTCGGCATGTTGCCGACCGTCGCGCAGGTGGGCGTGATCGCGCCCGCGCTCTTTTTGTTGCTGCGTCTCGTGCAGGGTGTGTTCGTCGGGGGCGTGGTTGCGTCGACGCATACGATCGGCACCGAGACCGTCAGTCTCAAGTGGCGCGGCGCGGTCTCCGGATTCGTCGGCGGCGGTGGCGCGGGACTCGGCGCGTTGCTCGCATCGCTCGTCTATCTCGCGACGACGGCGATCTTTCCGGGCGCGGCATTCGATGAGTGGGGCTGGCGCTGCATGTTCTTCGCGGGCATCCTGAGTTCGGTGCTCGGCGTGTTCGTCTTCAACCGGCTAGAGGAATCGCCGCTTTGGGCCGAGCTCGCCGCGCGCAAGAAAGCGGCCGCGCGCGCGAAGGGCGCCGCGCAGGAAGCGCCGGCCGCTTCGCCGTTGCATGTGCTGTTCTCGAAGAAGTATCGCTCGATCCTGTTCGTGAACCTGTTGCTGACCATCGGCGGCGGCAGCGGTTATTACCTGACGTCGGGGTACTTGCCGACCTTCCTCAAGGTCGTGACGCATACGTCGGCATCGAGCGCGGGATGGATTCTGATGTGGTCGAGCGTCGCGGTGGTGATCGCATCGACGGCGGCGGGTCATCTGAGCACGATGATCGGACGCAAGCGCAGTTTCATCTGGCTCGGCCTGGCGCGTCTGATCTGCTTTCCGCTGCTCTATCTCGCGATGCCGCATGCGGACGGCGTGTGGCTCATCGGCTTCTATGCGATCGTGTTGAGCGCGCTCGGCAGCGCGGGCTATGCGCCGATCCTCATCTTCCTCAACGAACGCTTCCCCACGGCGATACGCGCATCGGGAACCGGATTGTCGTGGAATCTGGGCTTCGCGGTGGGCGGCATCATGCCGACCGTCGTGTCCGTGGTCGCGGGATCGCCCGCCGATTTGCCGGTCGTGCTCGCGGTCGCCCTCGTCGCGATCAGCGTGCTGTTTCTCGTCGGCGCGTTCATCGTCCCGGAAACGAAGGGGCGGCTCGACGAGGAGGACTGAGCGCTGCGCGGCGCACTCGCACGACGCGGCACGGTCATTGCGCACTCATGGTCGAGCAGGCGTCAATCGTCTGCGCTTACATTCCTGACTGATCACGGAGGGTCGGATCATGAGCAAGGCAAGCAGCGCATTCATCGCGGCCGTCGCCGCACTCACGCTGTCGGCGGGCGGCGCCTATGCACAGACGGCAGGCGGCGCGAACGGCGGCGGTTCGGCGGGCAGCACGGCTAGCCCATCGAATCAGGTGAACGGCGCAACGGGCGGCTATGGCACGCCGGGCGCCACCAATTCGGAGAGCGGCATGTCCGCCAAATCCCCGAACTCGGGTCTGCCGAGTGCGAACAGCGGCACGAAGGCCGAGACCAGCGCGCCCGCAACCAGCAATAACACGCTGGCGACGCCGAGCGTGGTGTCACCGGCTGCCCACAAGTAAGTAAGCAGGGCGGCGTCTCGAACTGAGGCGCCGCATGATCGATATGTCATAAAAGGCCGAGGCGCTCGAATTCACGTTTGAGCGTCGCGGCGTTTTCGAACTTGTAACCGATCAATCCGGCGTCGATTGCGCCTTGAACATTGGCGCCCGTGTCATCGATAAAGAGCGTTTCGCCCGGGCGCGCACCGATTTCCTCCACGCAGCGAAGGTACGCCTGTGCCGCGGGTTTCGTCGCGCCGAACGAGGCGGACGAATAGACCGCGTTGCCGAACATGCGATCGACGGCAGGGTTCAGATAGTCGAGATGATCCGTGACGAGATGGCAGTTGTTGGTGAGGATGGCCATCCTGCATGAACTCCGAAGCTGCCCGGCGAGCGCCAGTGTCTGCTCGTTCGGCGTGATCGACGCACGCCTCGCAGCGAGCCATTCGTCCTTGCTGACCGGATGATTCAGCATCGCGCCGAGCGTCGCGAGATATTCGTTTTCATCGATGATGCCCGCATCCGCGCGCGCTTCCAGCCCCGAGCCCCAGATCGCATGACGCACGCTCTCCGGCGAGCAGTTCGTGCTCGCCGCCAGATGCGCGACGCGCACGTCGCGATCGTAATGCGTCAGCACGCCTTCCATGTCGAAAAGAACCAGTGATACGGTGACGGAAGTCATGGTCGGAGCCGGAAAAGTGGGGCGCGCGATGATGCTACCAAGACAAAAACATGCAGTTCCGCGCGGGAAGCAAAGCGCCGCCGGGGCATCCCGGTCGACTCACTTCGCCCCCGGCGGCGATGCGCCCGACCGATACACCAGCAGATGATCGGTGCCGGATTCGGACAGCCAGACTTCGCCTGGGCGGCCCATCATCTGACGTACGTTCGCGTGAGCACGCGGCAGGCCGAACGTCTCGAATGTCTCGGATCGCGGATCGAAGCGCACCAGCGCATTGGCGCTCCATTCACTGAGCCACACGATGTCCCGATCGTCGACGAAGATCGCGTATGCGTGCGGATCGGAGCCCGGCAGCCGCCATTCCCGCCATTGCTTCGTTGCCGGATCGAACATGCCGACCTGTCCCGCGTTCCACTCGCTGATCCAGACGCGACCTTTCGAATCGGCCCACGCGCGGCGCGCGCCCTGGTTCCGCGTCGGCGGCTCGATGACTTGCGTCTCGCCGCTCACCGTATCGATGCGCCCGAGGTAGCTGCCTGCCAGCGACGCGAAGTACAGGCTGCCGTCCGGCGTCACGCAGATTCCGTAAGCGCCGGGCCCGCGCGGCGCGTCGAACACACGCATGCGGGTGCTTGCCGGATCGAACTCGCCGTAGATTCCGCTTTGCCCGGTAAACCACAGATGACCGCGCTTGTCGAAAACGGCCGTGTTGAGATTGGCGTTCTGCCGGTCCTTGGGCAATGGGAAGCGCGAGACGGCGAGCGTCCCGGGATCGACACGCACGATCGCGTTCAGACCGCCGTCGGTGATCCATGCCGCCCGATCCGGCCCGACGATCACGCCGTGCGGCGCGGAACCGTCGCCGAGCGCGATGCGCTCGATCTTGCCGCTACGCGGGTCGAGCCGTCCGACCGCGCCTTGCGCCTGCGCGGTGTACCAGACGGTGCCATCGGGCGACGGCGCGACATCGTGCGGAGCGCTGCCGGCGGGAACGGGGAATGTCGAGAACGCCGGCGACTGAGCCTGCGCCGGACTCATGGCGAACATCACGCCGGCGAGAAGCGGCGCGAGATGCCGGAAGAATCGGGATGCGCGACTTCCGCTCGTTTTAGCAAAAACTGCCGAACTCGCGATGTGAATCATTTTGCCTCCGCGCCGGACATGGACCTGTTATCACGACCGCAGGCTATTGTGTCACCGATGGGGAAATCGGTCGTCGATGGCATCCGGACGGCGGCCCTGCCGCGTGACACCGATCAAGACACCGCGAACTGAACGCCTTCGTGCTATGACAAAATCAGCCTCGCGTTTCCACCCTCTACGACTTCGTCATGCGGCCTCCTTCCGCCACTGTTCCCATTTCGGTCGTCAACGGCTTCCTCGCTGGCGCCGACCGCGCCGCGGTCGCCCGGCTGGCGGAGCACTCCGGCATTCCGCACGATCTGCTCGGCATGCCGGCCGCGCGCGTCACGCAAGAGCAGTTTTCGACGCTCTACCGGCTGCTCGCCATGGAACTCGATGACGAGATGCCGGGTATCTTCGCGCGTCCGCTGCGCAACGGCACGCTCAAGTTCCTGTGCCTGAGTCTGCTGGACGCGCCGCGTCTCGAAGTGGCGCTGCATCGCTTCGGGCAGTTCTTTCATCTGGTTCTCGACGAATTTCAGCTCGTGTCGCGCCGGGAAGAAGGCCATGCGACCGTCGAATTCGTCGCGAATCCGAACGGGCCGCCGGCAAGCGCGCTCGCGCGCGAGCTGATGCTGAAGCTCGTGCACGGCGTCGCTTCGTGGCTCATACGCGAGCGGATTCCGCTCGTCGAAGCGGCGTTCGAATTTCTGCGCCCCGCGCAGTCCGGCGATCTGCTGTATCTCTTTCCGGGACCGGTGCGCTTCGGGCGCGAGCGCACGCACATCGCGTTCGATGCGCTCTATCTCGACCGTCCCATCCGGCAGCGCAAATCCGACCTCGACGCTTTCCTTCAGCGCGCGCCCGAAGACTGGATTTTCGTGTCGTTCACGGAGGAAATGGTGTGCCATCGGGTGCGGCACTGCATCGCCGCCGGCCTGCCGACGACGCCGACCGTCGATGACGTCGCGCAGCAGTTGCACTATTCGGTGCGCACGCTGTGCAGGCGTCTCGAAGCGGAAGGCACGACCTTCCAGGCGATCAAGGACGAAGTGCGCCGCGATATCGCGATTCAGCGTCTCACCCGTTCGGACGATGCCATCGCGGCGATTGCCTACGATGTCGGGTTCGACAATCCGACCGCGTTTCATCGCGCCTTCCGCCACTGGACCGGCAGCACGCCGGCCGCGTACCGACAGCGAACGGGCGCGTGACGCGCTGCGATCGGCCGAGTCTCGTTTGGCACGTTTTGTCAGTGAAAGGGCAGGTTCCGGTAGCAAAGGAAACCGGCAGCGTTGATACCATGCACCGCAACACATCAACATTTGCTGCCGCAGCGCGTATTTCATCGAAATGCTGTTGGCTCAGGAGACATCGATGAATTACATGCCGCCCGTCAAGGAAATGATGTTTGTCATGGAGGAACTGGCAGACATTGCAAGCGTCAGTCAGCTTCCGGGCCTCGCCGATTCGAACGCGGACACGGCGCAAGCCATTCTCGACGAAGGCGCGAAGCTCGCCGCCGAAGTCATCGCGCCGCTGAACGCGCGGGGCGACCAGGAGCCGAGCACATGGCGCGACGGCGCGGTCACGGCGACCGCCGGTTTCGCCGACGCCTTCCGCCAATACACGGAAGGCGGCTGGCAAGGCATCAGCCATCCGGAGGCATTCGGCGGACAGGGACTCGCGAAGCTGATCGCGTCGCCGTGCATCGAGATGCTGAACGCGGCCAATCTTTCGTTCGCGCTGTGCCCGCTGCTCACCGACGGCGCCATCGAGGCATTGCTGATCGCCGGCTCGGATGAATTGAAGGCGCGCTATTTGCCGAAGCTGATCGAAGGCGCGTGGACCGGCACGATGAATCTGACCGAGCCGCAAGCGGGCTCCGATCTCGCGCTCGTGCGTTCGCGCGCCGAACGTCAGGGCGACGGCACCTACAAGGTGTTCGGCACCAAGATCTTCATCACCTGGGGCGAGCACGACATGGCCGAGAACATCGTCCACCTCGTGCTGGCTCGCACGCCGGACGCCCCGGAAGGCGTGAAGGGCATTTCGCTCTTCGTCGTGCCGAAGTTTCTCGTCAACGACGACGGCACCCTCGGCGCGCGCAACGACGTCCAGTGCGTTTCCATCGAACACAAGCTCGGCATCAAGGCGAGCCCGACCGCCGTGCTCCAGTACGGCGACAAGGGCGGCGCGACCGGCTATCTCGTGGGCGAAGAGAATCGCGGTCTCGAGTACATGTTCATCATGATGAACGCGGCGCGCTTCGGCGTCGGCCTGCAGGGCATCGCGCTGTCCGACGCGGCTTATCAGAAGGCTGCCGCGTATGCGAAGGACCGCGTTCAGAGCCGCCCCGTCGACGGTTCGAGCGCGGGCTCGGTCGCGATTCTCCGGCATCCGGACGTGCGCCGCATGCTCGGCACGATGCGCGCGATGACCGAAGGCGCGCGTGCGCTCGCCTATGTCGCGGCCGCGCACGCGGATTTCGCCCATCATGACGACGATGCCGCGAGCCGCGCACGCCATCGGGCGATCAACGAATATCTCGTCCCGGTCGTGAAGGGCTGGAGCACCGAAATGGCAAACGAAGTCACGAGCCTCGGCGTTCAGGTTCACGGCGGCATGGGTTTCATCGAAGAGACGGGCGCCGCGCAGTTCTATCGCGACGCGCGCATCCTGTCGATCTACGAAGGCACCACGGCGATTCAGGCCAACGATCTCGTCGGCCGCAAGACGCTGCGCGACGGCGGCGCGGCGGCGCATGCGCTCCTCGCGCAGATCGATGAAACGCTCGACGCGTTGAAGTCGGTCGATGCAGGCGATGCCGCGCGCGTGTTCGACGCGATGCATCGGCGCCTTGCCGATGGACGCGAGGCGCTCGCGAACGTCGTCGCATACGTGCTCGAAACGGCCAGGCGCGACCCGAACGCGGTGTTCGCCGGCAGCGTGCTCTATCTGAAGCTCGCGGGCATCGTGCTGTCGGGCTGGCAGACGGCGCGTGCGCTGCTGGTGGCGCAACGCAAGCGCGCCGACGATCCGGCGTTCTACGGCGCGAAGATCGCGACCGCGCATTGCTTCTCCGAATACGTGCTGACGCAGGCGCGCGGGCTCGAGACGGCGATCGTTTCGGCGCAGGGCGACGACCCGTTGCTCGCCTTGAGCGACGCGCAGTTCTGACGCATACGCGGACCCGGAAGAGACATGGAGGAGCGCATGACGTCGGCAAGCTGGATCGAGCAGTATGGCCCGCGAGAATCGATGGACTACGACGTGGTGATCGTCGGCGGCGGGCCCGCCGGACTGTCCGCCGCGATTCGCCTGAAGCAGCGCGCGGCGGAGCAGGGCGCCGACATCGGCGTGTGCGTGCTGGAGAAGGGCTCGGAGATCGGCGCGCATATCGTGTCGGGCGCGGTGATGGACCCGCGCGCGCTCGACGAACTCATCCCCGACTGGAAAGCGCAAGGCGCGCCGCTCGATGTCGCAGTGACCGAGGACCGCTTCCTGTTCCTGTCGGAGTCCGGCGCGCGAGCGGTGCCGAACTGGGCGCTGCCGGACAACTTCAAGAACCACGGCAACTACGTGATCAGCCTCGCGAATCTCACGCGCTGGCTGGGCCAGCAGGCCGAAGCGCTGGGCGTCGAGATTTTCGCGGGTTTTCCCGCCGCCGAAGTGCTCTATCACGACGACGGCTCCGTGAAGGGCGTCGCGACGGGCAACATGGGCGTCGGCCGCGACGGTCAGCCGACCGAAGCCTTCCAGCTCGGCATGGAGCTTCACGCGAAGTACACGCTGTTCTGCGAAGGCGCGCGCGGTCATCTCGCGCGGCAGTTGTCGGAGCGCTTCGGTCTGCGCGACGGCGTCGATCCGCAGGTGTACGGCATCGGCATCAAGGAGCTGTGGGAGATCGATCCGGCGCAGCACGAGCCCGGTCTCGTCATCCACACGGCGGGCTGGCCGCTCGACAGCGACACGTATGGCGGCTCGTTCCTCTATCACCTCGACAACCATCAGGTGATGGTCGGCTTCGTCGTCGGTCTCGGCTATTCGAATCCGTATCTGTCGCCGTTCGAGGAATTTCAGCGCTACAAGACGCATCCGGCGATCCGCAAATATCTCGAAGGCGGCAAGCGCGTGTCGTACGGCGCGCGCGCGATCACGGCGGGCGGGCTGATGTCCTTGCCGAAGCTGGTGTTTCCGGGCGGCGCGCTCGTCGGCGACGACGCGGGCTTTCTCAACGCATCGCGCATCAAGGGCTCGCACGCGGCGATCAAGACCGGCATGCTCGCCGCCGATGCCGCTTTCGACGCCGTGCAGGCCGGCCGCCGGTCGGACGAACTCGCGGCCTATCCGGAATCGTTCAGGCGTTCATGGCTGCACGAGGAGTTGCACAAGGCGCGCAACTTCAAGCAATGGATGGGCAAAGGCCTTTATCTCGGCACGCTGATGGTGGGCATCGAGCAGAAGATGCTGGGCGGCAAGGTGCCGTGGACGCTGCGTCACCGGCATGCGGATCACGAGACGCTCAAGCCCGCTGCGCAGTGCAGGCCGATCGAGTATCCGAAACCGGACGGCAAGCTGAGCTTCGACCGGCTCTCGTCCGTGTTCATTTCCAACACCAATCATGCGGAAGACCAGCCCGCGCATCTGACGCTCAGGGATGCGAGCGTGCCGGTCGACGTCAATCTGCGCACGTACGCAGGTCCGGAAGCGCGCTTCTGCCCGGCGGGCGTGTACGAGTTCGTGAAGGACGACGCAGGGCAGGACCGCCTGCAGATCAACGCGCAGAACTGCGTGCACTGCAAGACATGCGACATCAAGGACCCGACGCAGAACATCGTATGGGTGAGCCCGGAAGGGGGCGGCGGACCCAACTATCCGAACATGTAATCGTCGAAATGCGCAGATGCGCAAACGAACAGGAGCGAATCGATGGGCGAAGCAATGCGTGACGTAGTGGTGGTGAGCGGGGTGCGGACAGCGATCGGCGACTTCGGCGGCAGTCTGAAGGATTTCCCTCCGACCGAACTGGGCGCGATGATCGTGCGCGAGACGCTGCGGCGCGCGAACGTCGCGGGCGACGAGGTTGGTCACGTGGTGTTCGGCAATGTCGTGCATACCGAGCCGAAGGACATGTACCTCGCGCGTGTCGCGGCGATCAACGGCGGCGTTGCGCAGCACACGCCGGCGCTGACGGTGAATCGTCTGTGCGGCTCGGGGCTGCAGGCGATCGTCTCGGCCGCGCAGACGATCATGCTGGGCGATGCGGACATCGCGATCGGCGGCGGCGCGGAGTCCATGAGCCGCGCGCTGTACGCGTTGCCGGGCGCGCGCTTCGGACAGCGCATGGGCGACGGCAAGCTCGTCGACATGATGCTCGGCGCGCTGCACGATCCCTTTCAGACGATCCACATGGGCGTGACGGCGGAGAACGTCGCGCGCAAATACGGCATTTCCCGCGAGGCGCAGGACGCGCTCGCGCTCGAATCGCATCGCCGGGCGGCGCACGCGATCGCGGAAGGGCGCTTCAACGACCAGATTCTGCCGATCACCGTGCGCGCGAAAAAGGGCGAAGCCGTCTTCGACACCGACGAGCACGTGCGCCACGACGCGAGCGCCGCCGACTTCGACAAGCTGAAGGCGGTGTTCGTCAAGGAGAACGGCACGGTGACGGCCGGCAACGCATCGGGCATCAACGACGCGGCGGCAGCCGTGCTCCTGATGGAGCGCGGCGCAGCCGAACGACGCGGCGCCAAACCGCTCGCGCGGCTCGTGTCCTACGCTCACGCGGGCGTCGATCCGGCGTATATGGGCATCGGTCCGGTGCCCGCGACGCGCAAGGCGCTCGAACGCGCGGGTCTCGACATCGGTCAGCTCGACGTGATCGAAGCCAACGAAGCCTTCGCTGCGCAGGCGTGCGCGGTGACGAACGAACTCGGGCTGGATCCGGCCAGGGTCAATCCGAACGGTTCGGGCATTTCGCTCGGCCACCCGGTCGGCGCGACGGGCGCGCTGATCACCGTCAAGGCGCTTTATGAGCTGAAGCGCATCGGCGGCCGGTACGCGCTCGTCACGATGTGCATCGGCGGCGGGCAGGGGATCGCGGCGATCTTCGAAAACCTCCAGTGATCGAATCGATTCGACGCTGAGCGCCCCGCGGAAATCATGGGTCCGCGGGGACCACTTGCAATAGCGGTTCGGGCTTCACGGCGATTTCTCCCGAGAACGGGCGATCGTGCGACAGAATCAGCAACATGGTCGTTGCGAGACTCGCGCAGAACAGCCCGGTCGCGACGGCGGACGCCAGCCGGTTTTCGCCATGAACCAGCGCGATCGCAAACAGCAGACAGGCCGCGAGAAAGCTCAGGCATAGCCATTTGATGCCGCTGACTTCAGACCGGCTCACCAGAATGCGCTGCCGGCGAGCTTCGAGGGCCTGCTCCAGCGACACCGCCATCTGGCGCTGCGCGGTCTGTTGTCCGGGCGTGTTCGCCGGCAACGCGAGCGCGAAGCGCAGCGCCTCGTTCAGCTTGGGCGGGCTGATTTTCAGCGTGACGGCGCCTTGCGCCATCATCGGCCACTCGGTGTCGACGGTGTATCCGATGTATTCCCGCACCAGCTTTCGCAATTGCATCTGCGCATCTGGCGGGAACACCGCGGACAGCACGACGATGGATCGCAGCGCGCCGGCTTCCGCGTCGACCGCGGCGTTGGCGCGCTCCGTATCGTTCCAGACCTGCGCGGCCGTGAAGGCGATGAGCAATCCGAAGATCACGCCGATCGGCGAGAGCAGGCCGGGCGAAAGCGCCGTGAACGACCGCCGGTGTGCACTGGCCGCAAGCCGGCCCGCCACGAAGTAAATCCCCGCCCCCACGATACCGGTTGCGCCGAATACCACGAGCGTCATCTGCCATAACGGGAGGTTGTGCAGCCAGGTACTCGTCATCGGGAGGTGCACCGGCGGAACGGAGAGCCCATTTAATCACAGGCGCCGCCGTCGATCGAATCGTCGATCGTCATTCGAACGCGCCGGTGCGCACGTCGCCGCCGCGCAGGTAGCGCGTGACGAGCGCGCCGCCGGGCGTCTGCGCCGAGTGCGCGAGCGTGAAAGCGGACGGCAGCGCGTCGTCGCCGAACATGCGTTTGCCGCGTCCCAGCATGACGGGGTAAACCAGAAGGCAGAGTTCATCCACGAGACCGGCCGCGAGCAGTTGGCGCACCATCTCGCCGCTTCCGAAGGTCAGCAGATTCGCGCCGTCCTGAGCCTTGAGCGCGCGCACCGCGTCGGCGAGGCCGCCCGCGAGCGCATGGCTGTTCTGCCAGCCGAGATCGCCGGATCGATGCGTGGCCACATGCTTGGGCACGCGGTTGAACACGTCGGCGATGGCGCGGCTCTTCGAATCCGCCGAAACGTGCGGCCAGTGCGACGCGAAGATGTCGTACGTGCGACGCCCGAGCAGCAGTTCGAACGGCTGCGCAAGCAGGCTCTGCACGTGCTGGCCGATGGCTTCGTCGGCATAGGGAACGATCCAGCCGCCGAAGCGGAATTCGCCGCTGGTATCTTCATTGGGGCCGCCCGGCGCCTGAATCACGCCATCCAGACTGATGAAAGTCGAAACGATGAGCTTGCGCATGTACGTTCTCCAGGTCTGTGGACCCGATCGGTCCGTACATACGACGAACGATCCGGCGGAAAATCGACAGCGGCGCGCAGGCACGTCGAGGCGTTGCGGCAGGCGTCGCGGATCGCGTCAGCCCGCCGCCGGAACCACTCGAACCGCGCGGGCCTCCGATCCGCTCAGTGCCCCAGTCCGCTCGCCGCGATCCGCTGCTCGACGAATTGCGCGAAGAGCGCGTGCATGCGTGTCGTCGGGTGCAGGTCGTCGGCGAACATGTAGGTCTGGTCCGCGTTCGACGAAACGTAAGTGGCGGGCGAGCAGAGCAGCGACGTGTCGTGGGGCGTCTTCGACGGGTCGCACGCCTGGGCCGTGTTGGACACGGTGAATCCGTTGGCCCGATAGTTCCCGATGGTCTGCGTCGTCCACGCGTAGGAGTCGACCACGATGACCTTGCCCTGCAGACCGTTGGCCTGCAATGCCGAGGTCAGGGTCGCATTGAAAAGCTGCGACAGTTGCGTGAGGTTCCCGCCGCCATCGGATGACTTGATGCCATCGGGCGACAGACCGATGTTCGGCACGTTCACCACCACGACATGCGTGGCCCCGCTTTGCACGATCTTCGCAACGAGTTGCCCGAGCGTGTTGGCCGCGGTCTGTACGGTCGTGTTGGCGGCGGGCGGCGTGCCCGCGCGGAGCACGTCGTTCGCGCCGGCCCAGACGAGCACGAGCTGGCCCGAATTGAAACTGCCGTGCGCGGAAAGATAGCTCGAAATCTGCTGGTTGACCGGCATCTCGATATCGCCGATCACGTCGGTGAGGAACTGGTTCTGATCGGCCGGCGTCGCGACCGTGGAGCCGCCTTGCGCGTAGCCCAGCCCGCTTTGCGGCTTCAGCTCGTGCCCGAGGTCGATCGTGAACGCCGTCGTGAGCGTGTCGCCGTAATATTGCGCGACGTCCTGCGTCCACACCTGTCCCGGGTTCGTCGTGAAGCGCCCGCCGCCGACCGTGCTCGCGAGCGGCGCATAGGTCCCGACGTCCGACAGGCTGTCTCCGAACGCCACCACCTGCAGCTTCACGCCGCCCGCCGGCACCGATACCGTGTTGCTGCCCGAGTCGCCTCCGCCACCGCTGCCGCCGCCGCATGAGGTAAGGAGTGCAATCAGCAAGGCAGAAATTGCGCGGCGTATGCCGGCTGTGATTCCTTCGTGGCGCATCGTTCCTCCCGTCCCGTGGTCGGCCGTGCGGCTTGGCGCCTGGCGACGGCGCGTCGTCAGGCGAGGATGGAGCCGCGAACTTGTCTATCCACGGGATCGCAAGCAAGAAAGATGCGCCGCGCGTGAAAGCGAAGCGGCGCGCGGCGCGCACCAACGAAAGTCAGCGCCCTCTAGCGCCAGTAGCCGGCCGCGTAGTGGCGATAACCCCAGCCCGGATGTCCGCCCCAGTAGCCGACGGCGACGGACGGCGCGTAATAGGCGACGGGCGGTGCATAGACGGGCACCGGCGCAACCGGTGCGAGCGGAACCGCGGGCGCGAAGGGCGCAACCGCCACGACAGGCGGTGCATAGACGGGCACCACCGGCATCCCGACGCCCATGCCGACGAACACATGCGCCTGGGCGCTGCTCACCAGTCCGATTCCGAACACCGTAGCGACGGCGACAGATCCGATCTTGTTCATGATCCTTCTCCTGGAAACGCGGTGCGGCGTGGGCACGCATCGGTTGAGAAGGATTCTGGACATCGATAGTGAGCGAAGAATGAGGATGGCGGCGCGATGCCCTTATTCGGTTCCGCAGTCGTTGCAGGTATTGTCGATGTACCGGGCCGGCTTGCCATGTTCCGGCGGGCTGATCTGCATATAGCCGCCGTCGAGGATGTTATGACGGACGACGTTGCCGCTATAGTCGACGCCGCCCTCGCCATTCGCCCCGCCGGTGATGTTGCCGCCGTTGACCATGCGGTTGCATTCGAGGACATTGCCGCCGGTGTCCTGCGTGGCGTCGTTGTTTTCGGGGCCCATGCGGCAGTTGTCGGCGAGATTGTAGGCAACGCGTCCGTTGACCGATCCCACCAGCGCGATGCCGTAGAGCGGGCAGTTGGCGAACGAGTTGAACACCAGAACGGCCCCGGTGCCACCGCCCTGGCCTTCGGTCTGGAACATCGACTGGCCGAAGAAATCGCGGAAGCTGTTGCCCGCGAGGACGAAGTTGTCCACCGCGCCGTTGGTCTGGACCGGAATATCGTATTCGCCGGGGCGGTCCCATTCGCGGATGCGCGTCGGATTGGCGCCCACGAAATTGCAGCCGACCACGCTGTTCCCCGTCGACGGACCCTCGAAGTTGAACATGTTGCTGTTCCCGCGGACGGTCTTCCTGAGCGTCACGCCCGGCTCGCACTGGATATGCCGGTTGCTGGCCGTGATGACGACCGTGTGATTGAGCAGATACGTTCCGGCAGGCACCAGCACGTCGCCGGCATCGACGGCGGCCTGAAACGCCTTGGTGTCGTCGGTCTTGCCGTTGCCGGCGGCGCCGAACGCCTTCGGGCTGCGCGGATCGACCAGCTTCGGCGGCGTGAAGGATGTCTCGGGACAATTCGCCGTCGCAGGGACGGGCGAACTCGTGAGGCCGGCGCGATGGCCGCCGTCGTCATCGCTTTCGCCTCTCAGGCGGTGCCACCAGTGCTTGAGGTTGTGCCAGGTCAGCCGGTTCAGAAGGCGGCCGTCGTCCCATGCGGCGGAAACCATCTGGGCATGCCGTGTCACGCCGGGCGTGTTGATCGCGAGCACGGAAACGACGATCACTATTACGAAAACCACAATGGATTTCTTCATTTACCTTCCAGGCGCGCTGCGGTTTTCACGACGACGAAGCCCCGGTCATCAGGCGGGCAGCCGCAACTGTCGCACGGTACGGCCGCGAACTTCTGCACGGTAGCGCACCAGCCGGGAACGCGGACGACTGGTGCAAATTTGCATCATCGCGCGCCGGTGGCGTGGCGAACAGTCCGCCCGTCGCGTTTGATGCACTCTCCCCCGGTGCGCGAGCGGCCAGCCGGTCCGGCGCCAATCGAGGTCAAATTGCCGGAGGGAGAGTGCTGACCGCAACGGTGCAATCGTTAAGAGAGCGTCTGCTTGGCGTTCATCAGGATCACAAGCGCATCGCGAGGAGCGCGTTCGTCCTGTTGTTGTTCGTTCTCGCCGGGAAATTCATCGGCGCGTCGAAGGAAATGGCGATCGCGTATCGATACGGGATCAGCGGCACCGTCGACGCGTATCAGCTCGCGCTCACGATGGTCACCTGGCTGCCCGCGACGATCACGAATCAGTTGAGCGTGCTGCTCGTTCCCGCGCTCGTCGCGCTCAGAAACGACAAGGCCCAGCAGAACCAGCTTTTGAGCGAAGTCGAAGGCGCGGGGCTTGCCATCGGCGTCGTGTTTTCCCTGCTGCTCTATTTCTTCTGGCCTCACATGGTGGGCTTCTTCTCGGGCAGCCTCGCCGAATCGACGCGCGAGATGTGCCGGCAAATGGTCGTCGGGATGACGCCGGTCGGCGTGCTGGCGTTCACGATCTGCATCTCGGCGGCGCGGCTGCAGGCGTCGGAAAGGCATATCAACACGCTGCTGGAATGCGTGCCGGCCATTGCGCTGCTGGTGTTCGTGCTGAGCGCGCGCGAGAACACGTCGATCATGCCGCTCATCGTGGGCACGACGATCGGCATCGTGATTCAGGCGGTCTGGCTGCGGATACTCGCACGACGCGCCGACGGCGTGCCCGCGCGTCCGCGCCTCTCGCTGCGCGCGCCGCAGTGGCCGGGCATGACGCGGTCGATGGGCATGCTCTTGATCGGCTCGGTGGTGGCGAACCTGTGGCTTCCCGTCGATCAGTATTTCATGGCGCGCATGGGCGATGGCGCGATCGCGACGCTCGGCTACGCGAACCGGCTGCTCTCGTTGCTCGTGAGCATGGGCGCGATCGCGATCAGCCGCGCGACCTTGCCGATCCTCTCGGAAATCCTGCATCGCGGCGATCACGCGCGGGCGCGCAGCACGGCGCGCAAATGGTCGTTCGTGATGCTCGCCGTGGGACTGGCGGGCTCGGTCGTCGCCTATGCGCTCGCGCCGTACGCGATCAAGCTGTTTTTCCAGAAGGGCGCGTTCACGAGCGAGGACACCGTCGCGGTGACGAGCCTGTTCCGCTTCGGGCTTTCGCAGATTCCGTTCTCTTTCGGGATG
Organism: Caballeronia sp. J97; assembly: GCF_905220305.1. Lineage (NCBI taxonomy): Bacteria > Pseudomonadati > Pseudomonadota > Betaproteobacteria > Burkholderiales > Burkholderiaceae > Caballeronia > Caballeronia sp. J97. The sequence continues at coordinate 79,141 of NZ_CAJMZL010000029.1, forward strand.
TGCGTGCTCATCCAGTTGTTCGCGAGCGAAGCGCGCTACAAGGCCATCACGGTCATATCGGTTCTGGGCTTCGCGACCAAGCTGGCGGCCAATGCCGTGCTGATTCGCTTCTATGGCCCGCTGGGCGTGCCGCTCGGCACCGGGGTCGGTGCGGCGAGCGTGTTCCTCTGCTATTTCTTCTGGACGCGTTTCGCGCCGCTCTATGCCGGCGAGCAAGGGAAGGATAGTCACTAATCGCGCCATTCGATCGTCAGCCGCTCCCTTTCGGGCAACGGCCGACGATCCTGCAACGCGCTACGCGCCCCGCACCATCACGCGGTGAGCGCGCCGCTTCACTTCCGACTCGTTCTCGACACCGTAGTCCCGGTCGAGCGCCGCCGCGGCGGCGTAGACGCCCGGCTCTTCGATGACGCCCGCATGATTGCCCGGCACTTCCGCGACCGTAAGACCGCTGCGCGCGATCTTGCGCCATAGCGGCAGCGGGTCGCCCCGGTCTTCCTCGCGCGAAGCGGCGCGCACGTAGACGATGCGGCCGCCTTCGTACGGCCTCGGCCGGTAGTTGTTCATCGCGGTGCGGAACGTGTCGCGCATGCGCCTCAGCACGGGCGGCATCGGATCGCCGGCGGCGGCCGGTTTCGACGGCGCTCGCGGCACGCGGCCGAGGCGCATCGCCACCTTGTTCGTCGCGGCGAAGAACTTGGCGAGCGCGAAACCCGTGCGTTCCCGCGGCGACATGCTCGCGAGCGTCTTCCACAGCCGGCTCGCGTAGTCGCGCCGGAACTGGAGTAACGCGAACCACGGCAGCCAGCGTTCCTGCACGTAGGTGTCGAGCAGACACACGAATTCCGTCTGCTCGCCCGCGCCGAACAACTGCTGGGCGATTTCGAGCGCGACCAGCCCGCCGAACGAGAAGCCCGCGAGCGCGTACGGTCCGTTCGGCTGAACCTTGCGTATCTGCTCGACGTAAGTCTTCGCCATGTCCTCGACGCGGCGTTGCGGCGGCGTCTCGCCATCGAGGCCGAGCGCCTGCAGGCCGTAGACCGGGCGCTGTTTGCGCATGCTGCCGATGAGACGCGTGCATTCGAGCACGGACCCGGTCACGCTGTGCACGAGGAAGAGCGGCGCGCCTTCGCCTTCGCGCATCGGCACGAGCACTTCGGAGGTCTGCGGCAGCGCGCCGTTGTCGATCACGTCGGCGAGCTTCGCGATGGTCGGCGCGCGCAACATGGTCGCGAGCGGGATCGTCCGTCCGGTGACCGGTTGCAGTTCCGCGAGCAGACGCGCCGCGAGCAGCGAGTGCCCGCCGAGCTCGAAGAAATTGTCGTCGCGCCCGATCGGCGCGAACGCGAACAACTGCTCCCATTTAGTTTGCAGCAGCCGTTCCAGTTCCTCGCGCGTGGCGTAGGTCTGCGGCAAGTCTTCGGACCGGTGCTGCAAGGCCGGATGCCGGCGGATCGCATCGAGCGATGCGGGATTGCGCAACGCGGCGGCGTTGGTCACGTCGAGTCCGTTGACCGCGTTGCGCACCGCGGCTTCGGTGAGCTTGCCGCTATGCGTGACCGGCAGATCGTCGACGGCCGCGATCACATCGGGGACATGGGCGGCGGACGTGCGGCGCACGAGATCGCGGCGTATCCGCGCGATCAGCGCGCCGCAGAGCCGCGCACCCGGTTTCAGCGTGACGAGCAGCACGAGCCGCTCGCCGATGAGCTTGCCGGGCGCATCGGCGGTCGTGTCGCGCATGCGCTGCTGCACGACGATGCCCTCGCGAATCTCGGGAATATCGTTGAGCACGCGGTAGATTTCACCGGGCCCTACATTGATGCCCCGCACGACGAGCACGCCATCGCTGCGTCCGTGCAGGCGCGCGGTGCCTTCCGGCGGAAACTCGATCTGGTCGCCATGCGTCCAAACGCCGGGGTTGGCGCTGAAATAGGCTTTATGAAAGCGCTCGCCGTCCGGATCGTTCAGGAATCCGAGCGGGCGTGACGGAAACGGATTCACGCACACCAGCTCGCCGACGCCTTGCGCACGCGCGCCGTCGCGCCACGCCTGGACATCGAGCCCGAGACTCTTGCACTGGGCTTCGCCCGCGTACACGGGAAGGCCGGGATGGCCGAGCACGAAACAGCCGAGAATGTCGGTGCCGCCGGAAATCGACTGCAACTGCAACGGCTTCACGTTGTCGCGGACCCATTCGAACTGCGCGTCGAAGAGGATCGCGCCGGTCGACATCATCGAGCGAAGGGCGCGCAGATCGAACTCACGCGATGGCACGAGCCCGGCGTCTTCGCACATCTTCAGATAGGCCGGGCTCGTGCCGAACACGTTGACGCGCTCTTCGGCGACGAGCCGCCACAGCGTATCGACCGAGCCGATCGGTCCGTCGTAGGTCACGACTTCGACGCCCGACGCGAGCGCCGACAACTGCCAGTTCCACATCATCCATGCGCAACTCGTGTGGAAGTACATGCGATCGCCGGGGCGCAGTTCGCAATGCAGCCGATGCTCTTTCAGATGCTCGACGAGGCTCCCGCCCGTGCCATGCACGATGCATTTGGGCTTGCCGGTGGTGCCCGAGGAGAACATCACGAACAGCGGATGATTGAAGCCGAAGCGCTTCCATTCGACGCGCGCCGGATCGCCGGCCGCCAGCAACGCGTCGAGCGAATTGACGGGCGGCGCGGCGCGCACGGCCGATGGATCGCCGTCGAGGCTCACGACGCTCGTGAGCGAAGGCAGCGCGTCGGCGAGCAAGGCAATCTTCCGCGCGAGCGGCGTGCCTGTGTCGAACGGCTGTGCGGCGGTGTGCGCGAACAGGAAGCGCGGCTCGAGTTGCGTGAAGCGGTCGAGCAGCGTCTCGATGCCCATCTCGGGCGCGGCGGTGGATAGCGTCGCGCCGATCGCGGTCACGGCGAGCGCGGTGACGATCGCATCGGCATCGTTGCGCATCACGCCCGCGACCCGGTCGCCTTCGCGCAAGCCCAGTTGCGTGAGCGCGTCGGCGAGGCGCGCGACGCGCGTGCGCAACTCGCCGCGCGTGAGACGCACGCGGCGTCCATCGGCGTGACATGCGGTGAGCGCGGGCGCATCGGCGGGGGCGATGGAAAACCCGAGCAGGTTGTCCGCATAGTTCAGCGTGACCTCGGGAAAGAAGCGCGCGTGTTCGCACACCTCGCCGGCGCACACGGGCTCGGCTTGGCCGGACCATTGCAGTCCCGGCGTCCATTGCAAGAAATGTTTCCAGAAGAGCCGGTATTCCCGGATCGAGAAGTCGTGCAACTCGCTGTAGCGCGTGAACGGCTGCCCCGTGTCTGCCTGCAAGGCCCTGGTGAACGCGGCCATCTGCGACTGCGCAGCGCGCTCGGGGTTCTGGTTGAAGATCGGCAGGCGCGACTTCGCCTCGCCAGGCGATTTCGAACGATCCATGAAGATGCTCCCTCAGCTGTGATGGCAATACCTGGTCCCGTTGGTTTGCCTTTTTATTTTTGAATCTTTGAGTTGTGCGTGGCGTCTTGGGGACGCTCTCTGTCTGTCGAGGTCCGATTCCGGGCGGACCGTTTGTCTTCGACGATGAAGCGTATCCAGCCAGATCGCTCCGCAATGTGCGGAGAGGAACAAAAGTCGTCTGCTGATTGGAGAGGCTTGAAGGGATTCGGTACGAATGACGTCGGCCATCGAAGATGACCGATCGGTCGCATTGCTGTTTCGTCGCGGACTGGCCCTTGTGTTGCAGACAACGTATCCAGTTGCGTGAAGTAAGCACCGCTTTCAGAGCGATGCAATCCGGTGGAATGCACGCGCGGTTCCGGGCGTGTTGCGAGTGCGCCAAGCGGCGCGGCGTGCGACACAAGCCGCACGCCGCGCACTGCTATCGCGCAGGTTCGAGCAAGCCCAGCAAGGTCGGATCGAGTCGCCAGTCGGGCGTGTGCATGAGCGGCCATGCGCCCGGCGAATCCGGCGAATTGAAGTAGACGACCGCCGTGAGCAAGGGCATGCCCGGCAGCACGTCGCGCAATGCCGACAATGCATTGCGCTGGCGTTCCGGCGAGCCTTCCACGCCCAGCTCCGCGACCATCACCGGCAGACCGTATTGCTGAACCCGCGCGTACTTGTCGCGCAGCAGCTTAGTCGCCGATGGCGCGCCTTCCTTCGAACCCATGGCGCACGTCGGGCAATCGAAGACGGACAGGCCGATCTCGTCGACGTAACCGCGCCCGGGAAAATACGCGGCGAGCGGCGTGTCGCCGCGCGGCGACCAGACGAAGCTCAGCAGCTTCGAACCCGCGCGGCATCGATCGACGAAATGCCGGTAAGCGTCGATATAGCCCGAGGGATCGTTCGCGGCCCACGGATAGCGGCCGGTCGCCGTTTCCATCTCCTGCGCCCAACGCACTTTCACATGCGTGCCGAGCCCGCGCAGCGCAATGCACACACCGTCGATCTCGGCATCGTACGCGCCGAGCTTCACGTCGCGCAGCAGCGTATGCGGATTGCGCGATGTCGCCGTCCACGGTTCCACGGTGACCATGAGGCTTCGTTTGCGCAGGCTCGCATAGTTGCCTGCATCGTGGATCGCGCTGGCGGCGGCGGGGTCCGCCCACGACACGAAGATGTGCTCGTAGTCGAGCGTGTCGGCGAGCGCGTACGCGTGGTCCGGATCATAGGCGCCGAGCTTCGGCGGCTCGGCGGCCACGGCGGGCGTGATCGCGCCGCCGCGCCACATTAGCGCCTCGATGCCCTGGCCGAGCCGGAGATAGCCGCCCGCCAGCAACACGAGTACCGTGGCGACGATGAGGGCGCGCCTCGCGAGCGGCCCTTGCGCGAAGAGAGGCGCGAACATCGACTGGCGATGCCCGTTCTCGCGCGCATGCGCGACGACGATCAGCATTGCGATGGCCAGGTACACGACGGCATTGAACATCGAAATCACGTAGAAGCCGCGGGCATTGTCCGCGTCGCCGACGAGCAGAACGGGCAGGCCGCACAGGAGCGCGAGCCACAAGTACGGCGCGACGACGCGCATCGGTGCGACCGGGTCCGCGCCGGCCGTCTTCGGCGTCACGCGAAACGCAAACTCGCGTCCGCGCACGCAGTCGAGCGCAGCCGATGCGACGCCCAGAAGCGACCACGGCCAGCGCGCGAACAGGAACGCGAGCCCTTCCCACGACACGACGTTCGCGTCGTGCGGCCGCAGACAGCCCGTGGTTTTCACCCAGGCCATCAGCAGCAGGATACTCGCCGTCACCGGAGCCGCATGCAGCAGATAAGCCGTATAGGGCACGTCGGCCCAGACCCGGTGCGTGAGGAGCGCGATCGCCGGCATCGCGACGCTTGCCGCCATGGTCAGCGAGAAGAGCGGATACCATAGTTGCGCGAACAGAAACTGCGCCTTCAGACGTAACGGCAGACGGCCGAAATAAGACGACGTATAGCGGAGCAGAATTACCGCGAGGCTCTTCGACCACTGAAATTCCTGCGTGACCATGTCCGCGAACGTGCGCGGGCCTTCGCCGCTCGCGATCGCATCGAGCGCATGAATGCCGCGCCATCCATGCGCGTTCATCATGAGCGTGGTCGAGTGGTCTTCGGCGAGTTCCGGCCCGAGACCGCCGATGTCACGCAAGGCTTTCGTGCGCACCGCGTAGTGAGAGCCGATGCAAAGCGGCGCCATGCCGCCGTTATGTCCCGCCTGCAGCGCGCCGTGCAACGCCGCTTCCGCATGCAGCCGTCCGCGCGCGGCCCAGCTTTCGGCCGCGTTGCTGTTGCAGATGCTCGGCGCCGACACGTAGCCCACGTCCGGATCGGCGAAGGGCCGCAGCATCGCTTCGAGATATCCCGGCTGCGGGACGTGGTCCGCGTCGAGTTGCGCGACGAAGTCGTAGTTCGCGTAGCCGAACTGATCGTAGAAGTACGCGAGGTTGCCCTCCTTGCAACGCGTCCGTCGCGGCCACGACGCGTTGTGATAGTCGGCCACGCCCTTGCGCGTCGAGAGATGCACGCCGTGACGCACGCACCATTCGACAGTCTCGTCGGAAGGATCTTCGTCGGCGAGCCAGGTGTCGTGCGGATAGGACTGCGCGAGCATCGCGAGCAGCGTCTTGCGCACGATGGAGAACGGTTCCGACGGCGCTTTCGTGACCACCATCGCCACGCGCAGCCCGGCGGGAATCGCGCGCGCGCGATTCGGCACGCGCGCGCGAGAGAACACCAGCACGAAGTAGCCGGGAATGACCGTGGTCCAGAAGAGCACTGCGCAGTTCACCGCGTAACGGAATGCATCGACATCGTGTTCCGGCCGCAGCCACCACGTCCAGAATGCGACGAGGCTCAAGAGCCAGCACGATGCGAGCAGCGTGAAGGAGACCCGTTGCCGTGCGGACAGCAACGGAACGAGGAACGGCGCGGACGAGTCCGCTTCGCCGGCCGCGCGCGCATGCTCCGCGTCGCGGCCGGCTCGCTCCAGTTCTTCGGGACGAGCGGCCGGCGAGCTCATACGGCCTCGCTCGCTTCGATCGTCGCGGCGAGATCCGCGACGGTTTCCTGCCGCGCCGTGTCCGGATGGACGGCGCGCGGGCTGCGCAAACCGGCGCGCGGACGGCGTTCACGGCGTTCGACAGCCGGCGCGCGATGCTCCGCCGACGTCTGGCGCCCGATCCGCACATATTGGCGGAAGCCGCTGTCGCGCACCGTATCCTCGTCGAACAGATTGCGCAGGTCGATCATCACCGTATCGGCCATATAGGCGGCCAGCTCGCCGAGATCGCATTCGGTGAAGTCCTTCCAGTCGGTGAGGATCACGAGCGCATCCGCGCTGCGCGCCGCGCCGACCGGCGTGGCCGCGACGCCGACGTTCGGCAGCATGCGCGCGGCCTCGGCCGGGCGCGACGGATCGTACGCGCGAATCTTCGCGCCGTGTTCCTCGAGCATCTGGATGAGCCCGACGCTCGGGCTTTCGCGCATGTCGTCGGTTTGTCCCTTGAACGTGAGGCCGAACACGGCGAGGCGCTTGCCCGCGACCGAACCGCCGCACGCCGCTTCGATCTTCTCGAACATCACCGTCTTGCGGCGCGTGTTCGCTTCGATTGCCGCTTCGACGATGCGCATCGGCACGACATGCTCGGAGGCCGTCGCCTTCAGCGCGCGCGTGTCTTTCGGGAAGCACGAGCCGCCCCAGCCGGGACCGGCCTTCAGGAAGGCCGCGCCGATACGGCGATCGAGACCGATGCCCGCCGCCACGCGATCCACGTCCGCGCCGACGACTTCGCACAGATCCGCGATCTCGTTGATGTAGCTGATCTTGACGGCGAGAAACGCATTGGCGGCGTACTTGATGACTTCGGCCGTTTCGATTTCGGTCGCGAGCACTTCATAGCCGTTTTGCGCGAGCGGCGCGTAGATGCGGCGCATGATCGCGGCGGCGGCTTCGCTGTCGGTGCCGAACACGACGCGGTCCGGATGCATGAAGTCCTGAATCGCTGAGCCTTCGCGCAGGAACTCGGGGTTCGATGCGACCGCGAACGACTGGCCCGGCGCAAGGCAACGCTGCGCCACGCGCTGGACCTCGCGATTCGTGCCGACCGGCACCGTGGACTTCGTGACGATCACCGCGAACTGATCGAGATTCGGCGCGACCTGTTCCGCGACTGCCATCACATAGCGCAGGTCCGCGCGGTCCGTGCCCGGATGCGACGGCGTGCCGACCGCGATGAACACCGCTTCGCGTCCCTTCACGCTCGCCGGCAGATCGAGGCTGAAGCGCAGCGTACCGCGTTGCACGTTGCGGCTGACGAGCTCGTCGAGGCCCGGTTCATAGATCGGCATGCGCCCGTGATTCAATGCATCGATCTTGGCGGGATCGTTGTCGATGCAGACGACGTCATGTCCGAGATCGGCCAGGCACGCGCCACTCACGAGACCGACATAACCGGTCCCCACGATTGCGATACGTACGGTCATTTTGTTGCTCCCCGAGTTTGATTGATTTGATTCAGTCTGGTCTTGTCGATATTTTTTTGTGCTTGCCGCCCGTTACAGCGATTCGGCGTCGACCGGGCTGTCGATGTCGATGAACCATTTCGCCGCCGTTTCGACCATCGGTCCGATGTCGGTGTATCGCGGCTTCCATCCGAGCACGCGCGCCGCTTTCTCCGCCTGCGCGTAAAGCGCGGGCGGGTCGCCGGGACGGCGCGGTGCATGCTTCGCATTCACCTGCCTGCCCGTTGCGGCCTGCACGGCATCGAGCAGTTCGAGCACCGAGGTGCCGCGTCCGGTCGCGAGATTGAACGCGCCGCTTTCGCCGCCTCGCAGGAGATGATCCATCGCGCGCAGATGCGCATCGGCGAGATCGTTCACATGCACGTAGTCGCGCACCGCGGAGCCGTCCGGCGTCGGGTAGTCCGTGCCCATCACGCTGAAGGCCGGACCCGTGCCGAGCGCAGCGCCGATGGCGAGCGGAATTGCATGCGTTTCCGGCTCGTGACGTTCGCCGAGCTCGCCTTCCGGATCGGCGCCCGCCGCGTTGAAGTAGCGCAGCGCGATCCAGCGCAGCCCGTACGCGCGCTCATAGTCGGCGGCCATGCGTTCGGTGACGAGCTTCGTGAAGCCATAGGGATTCACAGGCTGCTGCGGCGTGTCCTCGCTGATGGGCAACGCGGCGGGAATACCGTAGGTCGCGCAGCTCGACGACAGCACGATGCGCGGCACATCGTGACGGCGCATCGCGTCCAGCAGCGATTGCGTTCCGCCGACATTCACGCGGTAATAGCTGGCCGGGTCCTGCATCGACACGCCCACGTAGGCGAGCGCGGCGAAGTGAATCACGATGTCGGGACGATGCGTAGCGAAGGCGTCGTCGAGCGCAGCGGCGTCGAGGAGATCGCCGATGCAGAGCGGGCCCCATTTGACCGCATCCGCATGTCCCGTCGAGAGGTTGTCGAACACGATCGGCGTGTGCCCCGCACGCGCCAGCAGCTTGCATGCATGGCTGCCGATATAACCGGCGCCTCCGGTAACGAGCGCTTTCATGATCAGCACTCCTCCGCGAGCGGCGTGAGCCAGAGCTCAGCGCTGAAGTATGCGATGGTCGACGATAGCCCCTCGCGCAGAGGAATCTGCGGCTTCCAGCCGAGCAGCGCTTGCGCGTTGCTGATATCGGGGCGGCGCTGCTTCGGATCGTCGACGGGCAGCGGCTTGTTCGTGAGCGACGACGACGTGCCCGTGATGCCGATCACCAGTTCCGCGAGCTCGCGCATCGTGAATTCGCCCGGATTGCCGAGATTGACCGGGCCTTCCGGCGCGGCGCTCGCACGCATGATGCGAAAGAAGCCTTCGACGAGGTCGTCGACATAGCAGAACGAGCGCGTCTGCGAGCCGTCGCCATAGATTTCGAGCGGATCGCCGCGCAACGCCTGCACGATGAAGTTCGACACGACGCGCCCGTCCTGCGGATCCATCCGCGGACCGTAGGTATTGAAGATGCGCGCGACGCGCACATCGGTGCCGTACATGCGGCGATAGTCGAAGCACAGTGTTTCGGCGGCGCGCTTGCCTTCGTCGTAACACGCGCGCGGGCCGATAGGATTCACCTTGCCGCGATACGATTCCGTTTGCGGATGCACTTCGGGGTCGCCGTAGACTTCGCTCGTCGATGCCTGAAAAACACGCGCGCCGGTGTCATAAGCGAGATCGAGGCAGTGCTTCATGCCGATCACGTTGGTGAGCATCGTATGCACGGGATCGACCTGATAGGTCGGCGGCGACGCGGGGCAGGCGAGATTCCAGATCTCCGTCACGTCGATCTGCGGCAGCGACACGGAGATATCCGCTTCGATCAGCGTGAAATGGGGCGATGAGCGCAGATGCGCGACGTTGGCGCGACGGCCCGTCATGAAATTGTCGACGCATACGACATGCTTGCCTTCCCGCACGAGCCGGTCGCAGACGTGACTGCCGAGAAATCCCGAACCGCCCGTTACCATGACAACCGGACGTTTGTTCGTATTGCTGATCAATGTTTTAGTCATTGTGGTCTTCGGTTATTGGTTTTTGTCCGAGTGATCCGGCTGGTTCCTTTCCCCGTCTTTGCGGATCACTCACCCCGCGAACCGATATTCATCAGCCAAAAGAATGTGCTCTGTTGTACGACGAACAAATTTCCTTCGATTACGGCGTGAGACGGGATTCGAGGAAAGATTACCGCGCAAACGTTGTCGCGATGCCCCGATACGTGTTCGGATCGCGCGCTCTCGCTCATCCGGCAAGCGTCTCGCCGGAGATGTCGTGCTTCATTGATGATCTGCAGTCCTACGCAAAAAATGTTAATGCAAGCTTTCTTGATGGCACCTGTCAGGTCGAAGTAAGCGTGCAGCATGAAAGACAGCTCTTTGACGACGCCGAATCGACTGCTCGCAACGATATCTTCCGCACGGACAATCGGGACCGTGCATCATGTAATGCCTGCTGCAATGAAGGAGTCCGATCGCAACATGCATCTACCGGCAAGAAGAAGATTTATTTCGCTGGCCCTGGCCGCATGCGCGGGCGGCCTGCTGGCGACTCGCGCGCTCGAGCGCGGCAATGAGCGCGCCGACGGGATCGCCTACGGCAAGGCGCCGCGCGAACGGCTCGATGTCTATGCGCCCCGATCTGGCGTGGGCGCGAACCGGCCCGTCGTCGTGTATTTCTACGGCGGCGGCTGGCAAAGCGGCCATCGCACGGATTCGCGCGACATCGCAGAAGCGCTTGCCGAGCACGGCATCGTGACGGTCGCGCCGGATTACCGAATCTATCCGGAGGCGGTCTTTCCGGGCTTTCTCGATGACGCCGCGCTCGCCGTGCGCTGGACCCGCGATCACGCCCGCGAATTCGGCGGCGATCCCGGGCGCATCTTCGTGATGGGGCATTCGTCCGGCGCGCACATGGCCGCGATGCTCGCGACCGATCCACGCTATCTGGCCGCACAGGGTATCGCGAACACGTCGCTTGCCGGGATGATCGGGCTCGCGGGCCCGTACGCCGCCGTCCCGACGAGCGACCCGCACATGGACGAGATTTTTCCGGCGGCGCTGCGCGACAGAGCGCTGCCGATCGCGTCCGTTTCCGGGCGCGAGCCGCCGATGCTGCTCGCCGCCGGCACCGCGGACACCGATGTCGATCCGCGCAACAGCGATCGTTTCGCGGACGCATTGCGCGCACATCACGACACCGTCGAACTGAAGAAATATCAGGGATACGGCCACGATACGATAATCAAGTCGTTTTCGGCGGCGCGGCGCAAGAACTCGCCGGTTCTCGCCGACGTCGTCGCGTTCATCGACGTGCATTGAGCAGGGCGCGGCCGGACGCCGCACGTGTACACCAGCGAAACGATTGATGCAGGTCAACGGTACTGAGCGCAGCGGTCTTTAAAGTGACTCAGAGCTTGCGCAGGCAAGCCAGAGTTCACACGCTCACACGGCCATCAATCGACTTCCGGAGTACATGATGCAAGCACGCGATGTAATGACTTCCCCTGTCGTTTCCGTCACGCCCGAAACGAAGGTGCATGAACTGGCGCGTCTGCTGGTGCAGAACCGTATCAGCGCCGCGCCCGTCGTCGATCAGGAAGGGCGTGTCATCGGCATGATCAGCGAAGGCGACTTGCTCCATCGTGAGGAGATCGGCACCGAGAAGCGCAACGGCCGCTCATGGTGGCTCGACATGCTCGGCTCCGATCGCGGCGCGGCCGACTACATCAAGTCGCATGCGCCGACGGTCGGCGAGATCATGACCCGCGAGGTCGTCTGCGTGCAGGAGGACACCTCGCTCGCCGATATCGCCGCGGTGCTCGAAAGCCATCACATCAAGCGCGTGCCCGTGCTGCGCGATCGCCTTCTCGTGGGCATCGTCAGCCGCTCGAATCTGGTGCAGGCGCTGGCTTCGACGCTCGCATTGGAAGCCGCACCGGAGGCGCTGGCAAGCGATGCGGAGATCCGCGCGATGCTGATGGGCGACCTCACGGGGCGCGGCTGGGCGTTCCCCGGACGCAATATCGTCGTGCGCGACGGCGTCGTGCATCTGTGGGGCACGGTGTGGTCGAGCGATCAGCTCGATGCGATGCGCATTGCGTCGGAGAGCATTCCGGGCGTGAAGCGGGTGGAGGATCACACGATTCCCTATCCGATCATGCCGGGTCTCTGAACGAAGCAGGCGTCTTCGCGTGTCATGGCAGTTCACCGCAATGGCGAACCGCCGGAGATCGCTACGTTCTCGAAAGCCGCGATCCGTGATCACAGTCGAGCTCCCAATATACGGGACGACCCGGATTGCCCTGAACGAGTGCGGCGTCCTACTATCAAGTCCCGCTGCCATCGCGGCCAGAGGTACCCCGGGGTCGTGCTTCCTGAAGCGTGCGCTGAATACATGGCGCCGCTTCGACCGCAGCCGAAGCACACCTACATCAGTTACTCAAACGATCGGGAGACAGGTATGCTCAGCGCCCACGAATTCGCGACACTCATGCTGGTCAAAGATGCGGCCGACCAGATCGTCGACCGGCACGAACTCGATACGCTTCTCGAGCGCCAACTCGTCGCGATGGAGCAGCTCGTGAGCGGCGCCCGGCTGCCTCGCATCACGGAAGACGGCGATTTGCTGCTGCGCGCGGTGCGACGCGTTCATTGAATCGTCGCGCGGGACGGTCGCGCCCTGACGAGCGAGTAAGGCGAAGAGCGTGCGTCGGCACGCCCGTCACACGCGTCCTTAAATATCGCCGATCTTGAACGGCAGTTCGACGTTGCCTCCGCTATTGATCAACGCCTTGTACTCGAGATATCGCGCCTGCGCAGTGTTTTGCGCCGCGACGAGATTGCCTGGCAAGGGCGCCTGCAACTCGTTCGGCAGAATGTCCGACATCAGTTGCCGATAAAGCGCATGCGCCGCCGGAGATCGATAACGGTTATCCAGCTCCAGCCTGCCCGATTCGGTCGAATAGTCGTAGTACTCAAGATCGATCGAACCGGTGATCGTCGTGGTCGACGGCGCCCAGTTCGAATACGTGCCGAGCTTGCCCTCATCGGTTCGCACGCCGATGATATGCGTCGCGGACTGATTGAAGTTGAAGGTTTCCGGCACGGTTTCATCGGAGGAGAAGACCACATACGGGCGTCCGGGCGCGGTCGCGCTCTTCAGCATCGGCATGAGGTCGTGGCGCTTGCCGTATAACTGCGCGTAGTCTCCGGTCAGCCAGCTTCGCCGACCGCCGTCGGCGATGGTCGCGAGCATCGGAAGAATGTCGACGGACGAGGTCAGGCCGGCGCGCACGGTGTCTATATCGCCGTTGTACTGTCCGGTCGGATCGACCACGATGAGCGGGACGTTGAACGCCTCTTCATAGCACGTGCCGGTCTTGCCGGAGATCAGGCCATGCGCGCCCGCATAGTCGCCATGATCCGATGTCAGGATGATGATCGTGTTCTTCGCGACGGCGTCCGGCAGAGAATCGACCACCGCACCGATCTTCGCATCCACGATCGACATGATCTGCGTGTAGGAGTCGAGGCCGCGTCTCCAGTAATGAAAGGGCGCCTTGGCGATGCCCTTGATTTCGGCGGGCGGCGGCGTGTTCGGGTTCGTCGGATACGCGGTGATTTCGAAGCCCGCGTCGCGGCTATCCTGCACGCCGCCCCAGACCGCTTCCTGAATGGTGCGGTTGAAGGTTTGCATCGGCGGCTTGTTCGCCGAAAGCTGGTCCGCGGATTCCCAGTTCGGCGCGGTCGACGGGTAGCCGAGCGGAGGCGGATCGCGCAGCGGATTCGTTTCCCAGTCGTAAGCGGGCGGTCCCGCGGTGTAGTCGATCCATTGCGTATAACCGTTCGGGTTATAGCGATTCGATTTGAACAGCGCGGTGAAGCGCTTGAATTCCGTGCCCGCCGGAAAGAACTCCTTGTCATGCGGATTGACGAAGCCGACGGTGAGGCACCACGGCGCATCGCTCGGCTTGCGGCGCTGAAGCCATTGCGTGGCCTGATCGGCGATATTCGCGTCGCTCAGATAGCCGTCTCCCGGATCGCCCACCGTGCCTTGCAGATTGCTGCCCGTTGGGTCGGGATAGGTCATGCCGTCGAAACCATAGAGCGACAACGGCCGCTGCCCTTGATGCACGATCGACAAATGCCATTTGCCGACGTAGGGCGTGGAATAGCCGAGCGACTGCAGGACCTTGCCGTAGGTCGGGAAATGACGGTTCAGAACGGGTTGTATCGATAGTCGAGTGTCCGGCGAATCGAGAATGGTCGTGAGCAGCCAGTTTTGCTGGGTATAGAGGCCTGTGACCAGCGCCGCGCGTGCCGGACTGCATGCCGATGCCGCGGTGTAATGCGAGGAGAACTTCACGCCCTTGCGCCAGAGATCGAATGTCTTGGGCATATAGGTTTTGAGGAAGCCGCGTGCATCGGTGATGCCGTCGGGGAATACGCGTGGAAAGCGCATTTCGTCGAGCAGGATGAACAAGATATTGGGCTTGTTGCCCGACGCATTGCCGCCTTGCTTGCCGGCGGCGCTTTGGGCAGCCACATTCGTCGTTGCGATGGCCGCGCCGACGGCCGAAGTCTTCTTGATGAAATCTCGCCTGTCCATGATCAGACATCCTAAATAAAGTTTTGGGGATCTAAATTGATTCACCGGTTCGGGCCGGTCTGTATTGATTGGATCAGTCTCCCCCTTCACGATCGTTCGCGAAGGGGCCGTGTCAAACGACAAACGAAGAATAGGCGAAACCGGAAGGGCGAAAGGCGAGGATTCATGTCATGCCGTGTCACGCATGCTGATCCAGGAAGCGTGACGCTGCGTTATCGATATGCGGAATGAGGAAGGTTCAGTCGGCGCACTATCGATATCACCATTTCTCGTTTAGCCCGCGCGGCGCGCGTTGTTAGGATCGTCGGCAATGGCATATGGATGCCTTCGCTCACCGAGGAAACACGCATGTCCGACCGCAAGAACCCGCCCTTCATGCCGGCGCGCCGCCGCGCGCTCGCCACACTCGCCGCGCTGGGAGCGGGGCTGTCGGGCGGGCTCGCCGCGCAGATCGCGCGCGCCGCCGATGCGCCGAAGACCTTGCGCATCGGCTATCAGAAGTACGGCAATTTCGTGGTGCTCAAGGCGCGCGGATCGCTCGACAAGCGCCTCGCCGCGCAAGGCGTCACCGTGCAATGGCTCGAATTCCCCGCCGGGCCGCAACTGCTCGAAGGACTCAACGCCGGCGCGGTCGATATCGGCACGGTCGGCGAGACGCCGCCGATCTTCGCGCAGGCCGCGGGCGTCGACTTCGTCTATATCGGCCATGAGCCGCCCGCGCCGCACGCCGAGGCGATTGTCGTGCCGAAGGATTCGGGCATCCATTCGGTCGCGGAATTGCGCGGCAAGAAAGTGGCGCTGAACAGAGGGTCGAACGTCCACTATCTGCTTGTCGAGGCGCTCAAGAAGGCGAACCTCGCCTGGTCCGACATTCAGCCCGTGTACCTCGCCCCCGCCGATGCGCGCGCCGCCTTCGTGCAAGGCAGCATCGATGCATGGGCGATCTGGGACCCGTATCTCGCCGCCGCGGAAAAGCAGGCGAACGCGCGTCAGCTCACCGACGCGAGCGGCATCGTGCGCAACGTGCAGTACTACCTCGCGACACGCAAGCTCGCGACGGCGCAGCCGCAACTCGTGCGTACGGTGCTGGAAGAACTCGATCAGGTCGACCGATGGGCGCGCGACAACGTGCCCGCGGTGGCCGCGCAATTGTCGCCGCTCGTCGGGCTCGATACCGGCATCCTCGAAACCGCGTTGAGGCGCTCGTCTTACGGCGTGCAATCGATCGATCCGGCCACGCTCGCGTATCAGCAACAGATCGCCGACACCTTCACCGGCCTCAAGCTGATTCCGAAGAAACTCGACGTGACCGAGGCGCGCTGGAACGTCGCCTGACGCCGCGTTCCGCGTTAGCACGATCACGCAGATCCTTAGCGCGAATCGATGGTTCGGTTGCGCGCGACGCGTCGTTAGACTCGTCCGGGCGCTGCTGCATTTGCGCGCGGCAAGCACTCATTCAATACACGACGAACATGAATGTCTTCTGGTTCATTCCCACGCACGGCGACAGCCGTTACCTCGGCACATCGCAAGGCGCACGCGCCGCGAATTACGATTACTTCCGCCAGATCGCGGTAGCCGCCGACACGCTCGGCTATGAAGGCGTGCTGCTGCCCACCGGCCGTTCCTGCGAGGACGCGTGGGTGGTCGCGTCGAGCCTCATTCCCGCGACGAGGCGCCTCAAGTTTCTCGTCGCGATCCGGCCCGGTCTGAGCTCGCCCGGATTGTCGGCGCGCATGGCATCGACATTCGACCGGCTCTCGAACGGGCGTCTACTCATCAACGTCGTGACGGGCGGCGATCCGAACGAGCTCGCCGGCGATGGCGTCTTCCACGATCACGACACGCGTTACGAAATCACCGACGAGTTCCTCACCATCTGGCGCGGCCTGCTCGAACAGTCGCACGAAAACGGCAGCTTCGATTTCGATGGCAGGCATCTGCAATCGCAGGGCGGCAGGGTGCTGTATCCGCCGGTGCAGAAGAAGCATCCTCCGTTGTGGTTCGGCGGCTCGTCGGCGGCGGCGCACGATATCGCGGCCAGGCATATCGACACGTATCTCACGTGGGGCGAGCCGCCCGAAGACGTCGAGAAGAAAATCGCCGACATCCGCCGTCGCGCGCAAGCGGAAGGGCGCAAGATCAAATTCGGCATTCGCCTGCATGTGATCGTGCGCGAGACCGAGCAGGAAGCATGGGCGGACGCGGAGAAGCTCATCGGCAAGCTCGACGATGAAACCATTCGCCGCGCGCAGGCCTCGTTCGCGAAGATGGATTCGGAAGGCCAGCGACGCATGGCGGCACTGCACGGCGGCAGGCGCGACAAGCTGGAGGTGTATCCGCATCTGTGGGCGGGCGTCGGGCTCGTGCGCGGCGGCGCGGGCACGGCGCTCGTCGGCAATCCGGAGCAGGTGGCCGGATTGATGAAGCAGTATGCGGAACTCGGCATCGAGACGTTCATCCTGTCGGGTTATCCGCATCTGGAAGAGTCGTATCGCTTTGCCGAACTGGTGTTTCCGCTCTTGCCGCGTCAGCAGCGCGAGCAGGCGAGCGGGCCGCTTTCGGGGCCGTTCGGGGAAGTCATCGGCACGTCGGAACTGCCGCGCGCATCGGCATCATGAAGGTACATATCATTGCTCGCCGCGCGCTGCCGTGGCTGGTGCCGGTCCTGATCCTGATCGCATGGGAAAGCGCAACGCGAACCGGCGGGCTTTCATCGCGCGTGTTGCCCGAACCGCTCGCGGTCGTGAAGGCGGCGTGGTCGCTGATCGAGTCCGGTGATCTTTGGGCCAACGTCAAGGTCAGCGCGGGACGCGCGCTCGCGGGCTTTGCGATGGGCGGCGGCGTCGGCTTCGTGCTCGGTCTCGCGACGGGTCTTTTCAAGCCCGCCGAAGTCGCGCTCGACTCGACCGTGCAGATGATCCGCAACATTCCAGCGCTCGCGATGATTCCGCTCTTGATCCTGTGGTTCGGCATCGGCGAGGAAGCGAAGCTCGTGCTCGTGGCGCTGGGCGTGTTCTTTCCGGTGTATGTCAACACGTATCACGGCATCCGCGCGGTGGACCGCGATCTGATCGAGATGGCGAAAAGCTACGGCCTGTCCGGCTTCGCGCTGTATCGGCATGTGATCCTGCCGGGCGCGCTGCCGTCGATCCTCGTCGGCGTGCGGTTCGCGTTCGGGCTGATGTGGGTGATGCTGATCGTCGCCGAGACGATCTCCGCGCAATCGGGCATCGGCTACATGACGATGAACGCGCGCGAGTTCCTGCAAACCGATGTCGTGGTGGTCGGCATCCTGCTGTATGCGCTGCTCGGCAAGCTCGCCGATATGGCCGCGCGCGCGATCGAACGCGTGACCTTGCGCTGGCATCCGGCCTATCAAACGAAGACGCAATCATGAATCTGATCGATATCGACACGTTGACGCCCGCATTCAGGCGCGTCGAAACGCAGGCGCGCGCGCCGCTCGCCGGGCGGGATTTCGCTGTGTCGCTGCGCGGCGTGGAGAAGCGCTTCGGCGAGCGCACGGTGCTGGACCGGCTGGACTTCTCGATCGAGCGCGGCAGTTTCGTGTCGATCGTCGGACGCAGCGGCTGCGGCAAGTCGACCTTGCTGCGACTCGTCGCCGGTCTCGACGAGCCGTCGGGCGGCGTCGTGCAGCGCAATGCCGCCGCTCGGTCGGGCGAGCTGCAGGTGCGCATTATGTTTCAGGACGCGCGCCTGTTGCCGTGGAAGAGCGTGCTCGACAACGTGATGATCGGCCTGCCGCGCGAGAGACGCGACGAAGCCCGCGCGACGCTCGCCGAAGTGGGCCTCGCCGAACGCGAGAAGGACTGGCCATCGCGCTTGTCGGGCGGGCAGCGTCAGCGTGTTTCGCTGGCGCGCGCGCTCGTGCATCGGCCGGATCTGCTTCTGCTCGATGAGCCGCTCGGCGCGCTCGATGCGCTCACGCGCATCGAAATGCAGGGTTTGATCGAGCGCCTGTGGCGCGAGCACCGCTTCACGGCCTTGCTCGTCACGCATGACGTGCAGGAAGCGGTGTCGCTCGGCGACCGCATCGTGCTGATCGATGCGGGGCGCATCACGCTCGATACCGCGGTGCCGCTGCAAAGGCCGCGTGCGCGCACGGCGGCAGGCTTCGCCGAACTGGAAGAACAGGTGCTCTCGCGTGTGCTTCAGCGTGCCTGACTGTTCTGCTTTTCGCACGACCCGTGCGGATTGAAGCGGATTATCGACCAACGCTGCGCTCGTTATCCTGTCGTCTGACTACGGATGCATACAGGCGAACGAAGGAGCGTTGAACCATGTCCACGAGAAAGATCGCGATCGTCACCGGCGGCAGCCGCGGACTCGGTCGAAACACGATGCTCAGTCTGGCGCGGCGCGGTGTCGACAGCATCTTCACATATCACAGCAACCAGGTGGAAGCGGAGAAGGTCGCGGCGCTCGTCGTCGAGAGCGGCCAGCAAGCGAAGGCGCTGAAACTCGATACCGGCGACACGCGCGCGTTCGATGCCTTCGTAAGCGATGTGCGCGCGACGCTCGCCGACTGGGGCGTTGAGCGCTTCGACTTTCTCGTCAACAACGCGGGGACGTCGCATCACAACAGCATCGAGAAGACGACGGAAGCGGAGCTCGACGCGCTCTACAACGTCCACTTCAAGGGCGTGTTCTTCCTCACGCAAAAGCTGCTGCCGCTGATTCGCGACGGCGGCCGGATCGTGAATGTTTCGTCGGGGCTGACACGCATCATCGTGCCGGAGAGCGCGCCTTACGGTTCGATGAAGGGCGCGGTCGAAGTGCTGACGAAATATCTGGCGAAGGAACTCGCGCCGCGCAGGATCGCCGTCAACGTGGTCGCGCCGGGCGCGATACAGACCGATTTCAGCGGCGGCATCGTGCGCGACAATCCGGAGCTGAACAAACGCATCGCCGACATGACCGCGCTCGGCCGCGCGGGACTGCCCGATGACATCGGACCGATGATCGCGTCGCTGCTGTCCGAGGACAATCGCTGGGTCAATGCGCAGCGCATCGAGGTGTCGGGCGGAATGGCGATTTGAGGGCGTTTCGCCCGAGCGCCGCCGACGCTACGATTCGAGCGGCACCGCGCTCACACACTTCAATTCGTCGAGACACACGCTCGATTTCACGCCGCTCACGCCGGGAATGCGCATCAGCGTATCGAGCAAAAACTCCGACAGGCCTTTGAGATCCCGCGCGATCACCTTCAGCATGTAATCGATATCGCCGGTCACGGCGAAGCATTCCTGAATCTCCGCCAGCTTGCCGACGACGCCCTTGAACTTCGCCAGGTCGCGCACGTGGCCGCGCTCCATCGTCACCTGGATGAAAGCCACCACGCCGAAGCCGAGCATCTGCGCATCGAGCCGCGTCTCGTAGCCCCTGATCACGCTCATCTCCTCCAGCCGCCGATGCCGCCGCAATGTCTGCGCGGGCGACAGATTGATGGCCTCCGCCAGTTCGAGGTTGCTGATGCGTCCGCGGGACTGCAGAATCCCGAGCAAACGCAGGTCGATACGATCGATCTCGATAGTCTGCAATTTTATTTCTCCCATGAGCCAATCGATGAAATCCGAACGCGCAAACTAGGGTTTGTCAGCGCGCGTTAGGAAATCATATTGTGCCGTAACAAATTTACACTGATTCCCCTAAATCGAGCGGGGACGCCCGAGGTCCGAAGCGTCCGGAATCCAGCGCATTACACAAGGAGAGAGACACGTGGCACATGAGGGACAGGGCACGCTCAAGCGCGGCCTGAAGAACCGTCACATTCAACTGATCGCGCTCGGCGGCGCAATCGGCACAGGGCTGTTTCTCGGCATCGCACAGACGATCAAATCGGCGGGACCGTCGGTGCTGCTCGGCTATGCGATCGCGGGCATCGTCGCATTCTTCATCATGCGGCAACTGGGCGAGATGGTCGTCGACGAGCCGGTCGCGGGTTCGTTCAGCCACTTCGCAGACAAGTACTGCGGGCAGTACGCGGGCTTCCTGTCGGGCTGGAACTACTGGGTGCTCTACATTCTCGTGTCGATGGCCGAGCTGTCGGCCGTGGGCATCTACGTGCAGTACTGGTGGCCGGACGTTCCGACGTGGATTTCCGCGCTCGTCTGCTTCTGCGTGATCAACGCGATCAACCTCACCAGCGTGAAGTCGTACGGCGAGCTGGAGTTCTGGTTCGCGATCGTGAAGGTGGTCGCGATCGTCGGCATGATCGGCTTCGGCGGCTGGCTGCTCTTCTCGGGCAGCGCCGGGCCGGAAGCGAGCGTGACGAATCTCTGGCGTCACGGCGGCTTCTTTCCGAACGGCATCTCCGGTCTCGTGATGGCGATGGCGGTCATCATGTTCTCGTTCGGCGGGCTGGAGCTCGTCGGCATCACGGCCGCCGAAGCGGACGATCCTTCGCACACGATTCCGCGCGCGACCAATCAGGTGATCTATCGCATTCTGATTTTCTACGTGGGCGCGCTCGGCGTGCTGCTGTCGCTGTATCCGTGGCAGAAGGTCGTCACCGGCGGCAGCCCGTTCGTGCTGATCTTTCACGCGATGAACAGCAACTTCGTCGCGCATGTCCTCAACGCGGTGGTGCTCACGGCGGCGCTCTCGGTCTATAACAGCGGCGTGTACTGCAACAGCCGCATGCTCTACGGTCTCGCGCAACAGGGCAACGCGCCGCGCGCGCTGCTCAAGGTGAACAAGCGCGGCATTCCGCTCATGGCGCTCGGCGTCTCCGCGCTCGCGACGGCCGCGTGCGTGCTCATCAACTATCTGATGCCGGGCAAGGCGTTCGAGTTGCTGATGGGCCTCGTCGTGTCGGCGCTCATCATCAACTGGGCGATGATCAGCCTCATCCATCTGCAGTTCCGCCGCGTGAAAGCGCGCGCCGGCGAGACGACCGTGTTCAGGAGCCTCGGCTATCCGCTCACCAACTATCTGTGCCTCGCGTTCCTCGCCGGCATTCTGGTGGTGATGTGCCTGATTCCCGATCTGCGCATCTCGGTCTATCTGATTCCCGTGTGGCTCGCGGTGCTCGGCGTGGGTTATGCCATTCGCAACCGTCGTCGCGCGAGCGCGGCGCTCTCGCGCGTCTGAAGGAGACAGTCATGTTCGAACACATCGATGCCTATCCCGGCGATCCGATCCTCTCGCTGAACGAAGACTTCGCGAAGGACCCGCGCACGAACAAGGTCAATCTCAGCATCGGCATCTACTACGACGACGAAGGCCGTCTGCCCGTGATGCGCGCCGTGCGCGAAGCCGAAGCACAACTGCTCGCGGAACCCGCCGCAAAACCGTATCTGCCGATGGCGGGCTTCGCCGCTTATCGCGATGCCGTGCAGTCGCTCGTGTTCGGCGACGACTGCTCCGCGCGCGCCGAAGGCCGCATCGCGACCGTGCAGACGCTCGGCGGCTCCGGCGCGCTCAAGGTCGGCGCGGATTTCATCAAGCGCTATTTCCCCGGCTCGCAAGTGTGGGTCAGCGATCCGACGTGGGACAACCATCGCTTCATCTTCGAGCGCGCGGGTTTCACTGTCGGCACGTATCCGTACTACGACGAAGCGACCGGCGGCCTGAAATTCGACGCGATGCTCTCGGCCATCCGCGATCTGCCCGCGAAGAGCATCGTGCTGCTGCACGCGTGCTGTCACAATCCGACGGGCGTCGATCTGAACGATGCGCAATGGGTGAAGCTGATCGGCGCGATCAAGCAGCGCGACTTGCTGCCGTTCATCGATATGGCGTATCAGGGGTTCGGCGCGGGCCTCGATGCGGACGCGTTCGCGATTCGCGAGCTGGTTCGCCAGAACGTGCCCGCGTTCGTCGCCAATTCGTTCTCGAAGAACTTCTCGCTGTACGGCGAGCGTTGCGGCGCGCTCTCGGTGCTCTGCGAATCGGCGGATACGGCGGCGCGCGTGCTCGGTCAACTGACGGGCGCGGTGCGCGCGAACTACAGCAATCCGCCGACGCACGGCGCGAAGATCGTCGCGCGCGTGCTCGCGACGCCGGCGCTGCGGCAAGCGTGGGAAGACGAATTGGCGTCGATGTGCACGCGCATCGCACGCATGCGCGGCGAGATTCACGCGCGACTTTCCGGCAACGTGCCCGACGCGATGCTCGCGCGTTATCTGGCGCAGCGCGGCATGTTCACCTACACGGGGCTTTCCGCCGCACAGGTCGATGTGCTGCGCGAAAAGCACGGCGTCTATCTGATCCGCTCGGGCCGCATGTGCGTCGCGGCGTTGAACGAACGCAACGTCGAGGCAACCGCAAACGCGATCGGCGAAGTGCTGTCGAAAGCGCTCGCATAGCCGCTCATTTTCGCCTCATTGTGCGCGAGCACACTGCATCCATCGCTGATGAAGGAGGGATGCAGTCATGGAAACGTGTGAAAAAGCGGCCTTTCGGTCTTATGTCGATGTCCTGCTCGATCGTCTCGACGCGCACGCCGATCGCACGGCGCTGCGCTATCTCGATGAGGACGTGACGGGCGGCGCGTTCGCCGCATCGGTGTATCGCTATGCGCGGGCGCTCGCGTCGTTCGGCGTCACGCGCGGCGCGCTCGTCGCGATGTTCGCGCCGAATTGCCCCGACGCGCTCGCCATCCGTTACGCGACGAATCTGCTCGGCGCGGCGACGATGTTCCTGCCCGCGATCGCATCGGCGGAGCATCGCGCGGCGTTCGTGATCCGCATGCAGCCGACGCTGCTCGTCGCCTTCGAAGAGACGAAGCATCTCGTGCCCGCGCACAGCGGGGCGCGCCTCGCTTATGTCGGCACGGGTCCGGCGCGCTTGCGTCTGGATATCCGCGCGCGCGTGCAGCACGATCTGCCGGTGCAAAGTTGCGCGCGACCCGACGATCTCGCCGTGATCGTTTCGTCGGGCGGCTCGACCGGCGCGCCGAAAGCGAGCCGACGCAGCTTCGCCGCGTATTCGGCGCTCGTGAGCGCGCCGAGCCCCGAGGACCGCCGTCAGCTCGTCAACGGCGCGCTGGCGTATCTGTCGCAGGTGCTCGTCGACAACACGTTGACGGGCGGCGGCGTGGTCGTGCTGAAGCCCGGCTACGATCCCGCCGACACACTCGCGACGATCGAAGCCGACCGCATCACGGATGTGCTGCTCGTCGAGCCGCAACTCTTCGAGACGATGGATCATCCGGACGTTCATCGGCGCAATCTGTCTTCGTTGCGCTCGATCGCGCATATCGGCGGATCGGCGCCCGCGATCCTGCGGCGGCGCGCGATCGCGCGGCTCGGCCCGGTGCTCACGCACATGTACGGCGCGAGCGAGGCGGGGCTCGTGAGCGTGCTGACGCCGTCGGACTATCTCGTCGATGCGAGCCTGCTCGACAGCGCGGGGCGCATCCGGCCGGGTGTCGACGTGCGCCTGCGCCGCAAGGACGGCACGTTCGCGCGGCGGGGACAGCCAGGCGCGATCGAAGTGAAATCGAAAGCGGTCGCGCAAGGCTACTACCGGCAGCCGATCGAGGCGGCGCAGAAGTTTCGCGACGGCTGGTGTCTCACGGGCGATATCGGCTTCATCGACGCAAAGGGCTATCTGCATGTGCTCGGACGCGGCAGCGATGTCGCCGAGATCGATGGCGTCGTCATCGGTCCGGCGCATATCGAAACGCCGCTGTGCGCATTGCCCGATGTCCGCTATGCGCGCGCCGTCGCATCGGGCGATGCCGCGCGCGGCTATGTGTGGGATGTCGTCGTCGTGCCGTGGACGGGCAGGCGTGTCGATGTCGCGCGATGCATGCGCGCGCTCGAATCGGCGTGCGGCGCATCGGTTGCGAAGGCCGTTCGCATGGCCTCCGTGCAACGCGTGCCGCTCACCGAGCAGGGCAAGGTGAATCGCGCCGCGATCGCGTTCTGGTGTCGCGATGCATCGAGGCGCGGCGTCGAAGGCGCGGTCAGGAACGTGCGCCTGTGCGCGCCTTCGGAGGCTCCGGCATGATGCGGCCGCGTTTCGTCGCCAATGATTCCGGCCGGGCGGCCGCGAGTGAACGCGCTCAGCCCTTGTGCCTGGCGCGCCCGAGCACCAGATGCGCGAGCGTGCCGAGCACGATGCCCCAGAACGCCGACCCGAGCCCGAGAAAACTCATATTCGACGCAGTGGCGATGAACGTGATGAACGACGCTTCTCGATGCGCTTCATCCTGCACCAGCCCGACGACGTTCGCCGCGATCGCGCCGAGCAGCGCGAGACCGGCGAGCACGGCAACGAAGCCGCTGGGCAGCGCCGCGAACAGCATCACGACGGTTCCGGCGAAGCATCCGCCGATCAGATAGAAGAGCCCGTTCGCGATGCCCGCCACATAGCGGCGCGCCGGGTCGCGATGCGCGTCGGGGCCGGTGCACAGCGCCGCCGTGATCGCCGCGATGACGATGGTGATGCCGCCCGAGAACGCGACGAGCATCGACGCGAGGCTCGTCGTCACGAGAACGGGACGCGTCGGCGTCTCATAGCCGGAGGCCCGCAGGATCGCGAAGCCCGGCAGGAACTGGCCCGTCAGACTGACGATCACGAGCGGCACCGCGAGGCTCACGGTCGATTGCCAGGACCAGGTCGGCATCGTGAACACGGGGCGCGTGAGATGAAAGCTGACCGTGTCGAAGTGCGTCAGGCCGAGTCCCACGGCGAGCGCGCAACCGAACGCCAGAACCAGAATGAGACAGTAGCGCGGCGCCCATCGGCGGAACACGAGAAAGCTCGCGAGCATGCCCAACGCGAGCCACGGCGTGACGGCGACCGACTTGAATACGTTGGTGCCGAACTGAAAGAGGATGCCGGCCATCATCGCACAGGCAATGCCTTTCGGTATGCGCTTGACGATCTGGTCGAACCATCCCGACATGCCGAGCGCGAAGATGCACACGCCCGCGACGATATAGGCGCCGAGCGCCTCGCTCACCGGCATGGCGGGAAACAGCGTGACGAGCAAGGCCGTGCCGGGCGCGGACCACGCGGTGATGATCGGCTGCCTGAGCCACCAGCTCAGTGCGATGCCCGAGACGGCCGCGCCCATCGAGATCGACCAGACCCACGACGCGACCACGT
>NZ_CAJMZL010000030.1:0-103732 GCF_905220305.1 Caballeronia sp. J97
TTTTCAGAACATTTCTTATTGACTCGACTTACTCATCCAACTGACTCAAAGCAAACGGGTCGTGCGGACATCGCACGACCCGTCGACATGCGTCTTGGTGCCGGCTGCAGGACTCGAACCCGCCACCTGATGATTACAAATCAACTGCTCTACCAGATGAGCTAAGCCGGCGAAGCTCGAGATTCTACTTCATTTAACGACTTTGAGGTGAGTCCTCGCGGCTGATTTCGAAGCTTCATCTTCTGCTGCTTGCGACTCGTCTTTCGACGCGGAATCCATACGCTCGCCAACAGGCTCCTCGATCTGCCGGGTCTCACGCTCAGCCGGCCGCGAAGCGGCGGGCGCACTCGTCAAATCGGAGCCGGAATGCGACTGCTCGACCGGGAACGCCATCCCTTGCCCGTTCTCACGCGCATAGATGGCGAGCACATTCGCAACCTGCACTTCGATCTTGTGCGATTTGCCCGAAAACCGAGCGCTGAACTCGATCCACTCGTTGCCCATCTGCAGTTGGCTCGTCGCCTCGAAGCTGATGTTCAACACGATCTCGTCGTTGCGGACGAACTGACGCGGCACGCGCGTGGCCGCATCGACCCGAACCGCGATGTGGGGCGTGAAACCATTGTCCGTGCACCACTCATACAGTGCGCGCAACAAATACGGCTTGGTGGAAATCTCTTGCATCAACTTTCCTCTGCCGGAATGCGGTCACGCGAAACCCGCGCCGCCGCGTCCCAACGACTCAAACTATCGACGCATCACCTTTTCGGAAGGCGTCAGCGCTTCAATATAGGCCGGGCGGCTGAAGATCCGCTCGGCGTACTTCATCAACGGTGCTGCGTTCTTCGACAGTTCGATGCCATAGTGATCCAGACGCCACAGCAGCGGCGCGATCGCGACGTCGAGCATCGAAAACTCTTCGCCCAGCATGTACTTGTTCTTCAGGAAGATCGGGGCGAGTTGCGTGAGGCGATCGCGGATCGCGCTGCGTGCCTTTTCGTGGTTCTTCTCGGCGGCCTTGCCCTTTTCGTTCTCGAGCGTGCCGACATGGACGAACAATTCCTTCTCGAAATTCAGCAGGAACAGGCGCGCGCGGGCGCGCTGCACCGGATCTGCCGGCATGAGCTGCGGGTGCGGGAAGCGCTCGTCGATATATTCGTTGATGATGTTCGACTCATACAGGATCAGGTCGCGCTCGACGAGGATCGGCACCTGACCGTACGGGTTCATCACCGCGATGTCTTCCGGCTTGTTGAACAGGTCAACGTCGCGAATCTCGAAGTCCATGCCCTTTTCGAACAACACCAGCCGGCAGCGCTGGGAGAACGGGCAAGTAGTGCCGGAATACAGAACCATCATGTTTTTAAAGTTCCTTCAGTAAACTCGAAGGGCCGGCCGCGACGTTTTCCTCGCGGAAAACGCCGTCGCGCCGACCCACGCCTTCGAAGGCGCGCTATTTGATATCTTTCCAGTATGCCGCGTTCAGGCGCCACGCGAGGAAACTCAAGAACGCCAGGAACAGCAAAACCCAGACGCCGAGCCGTTTGCGCGTCTGCTGCGCCGGCTCCGCCATCCACGACATGTACGAAACGAGATCGGCCACAGTTGAATCATAATCCACGGACGACATCGCACCAGGCGTAACCTGAGTGTAACCGATGAATCTTCTTACCTTTTCGCCGCTCTTTTCGTCCGTATCGGTCTCGAATTTCGCATCGCGGATGCCCTGCAGCGTCCACAGCACGTGCGGCATGCCAACATTCTCGTAGACACGGTTGTTCCAGCCGGTCGGCCGTGTCGGATCACGATAGAAACTCCGCAAGTACGTATAGAGCCAGTCCTTGCCGCGCGCCCGCGCCTCGACCGATAAATCCGGCGGCGACGCGCCGAACCACGCTTTCGCGTCTTCCGGGCGCATCGCGATGGACATCGTGTTGCCGACTTTGTCGGTCGTGAAGAGCAGATTCTCCTGAATCTGCTTCTCACTGATGCCGAGATCGGTCAGCCGGTTGTACCGCATCAGCGTCGCGCTATGGCAATTCAGGCAGTAGTTTACAAAAACTTGGGCGCCGTGCTGCAGAGACGCGAGATTGTCCGAACTGTCGGGCGCTCGATCGAGCACCGCTTCTTCCTGCGCGAACGCCGGCGCCGCACCGAACGCAAGCAGCGCCGCACCGATCATCGCCATTGTAGAGAGCCATTTTTTCATCGTATTCGTCTCCGGACGTGCGCTCAGTGAGGTTTGTAGTGCACGCGCTCAGGCGGCGTCCTGAATTTGCCGCGCGGTGTCCAGAAAGGCATGCCGAGGAAAAACGCGAAGTAGATCAGCGCGCAGATCTGCGCGATCAGCGTCGCGGCTGGCGATGGCGGTCGCGTGCCCAGGAAGCCGAGCATCAGGAACGCGAAAACGAAAATCGCGTAGAAGACCTTGTGGAAAAGCGGCCGATAGCGGATTGATTTCACAGGACTGCGGTCAAGCCACGGCAGGAAGAACAGCGATACGACAGCCGTGCCCATCACCACCACGCCCCAGAACTTCGATTCCGTCAGCGCCATGAAGATGAGCACGAGAACCGCGAGCACCGGCAGCCCGAGACGCCATTTGCCGCGCGCCTTCAACAGCGCCAGCAGGCCGAGCAGCGCGATCACGATCATCAGCACGATCTTGAACGGGTCCGTGGTGGCGCGAAGCATCGCGTAGAACGCGGTGAAATACCACACCGGCGCGATCTCCGGCGGCGTTTGCAATGGGTTGGCCGGCACGAAGTTGTTGGCTTCGAGGAAGTAGCCGCCCATTTCCGGTGCGAAAAAGATGATCGCCGCGAAGATCAGCAGGAACACGCACACGCCCATGAAGTCGTGCACCGAGTAGTACGGATGGAAAGGGATGCCGTCGAGCGGGATACCGTTCGCGTCCTTCTTCGCCTTGATCTCGACGCCATCAGGATTGTTCGAGCCCACTTCGTGCAGCGCGACCAGATGCGCGACCACGAGCCCGATCAGCACGAGCGGAATCGCGATGACGTGGAACGCGAAGAACCGGTTCAGCGTGACATCGGACACCACGTAATCGCCGCGAATCCACAGCGACAGATCCGGGCCGATGAACGGAATCGCAGAGAACAGGTTCACGATCACCTGAGCGCCCCAGAACGACATCTGCCCCCAAGGCAGCAGATAGCCGAAGAACGCTTCGGCCATGAGGCACAGGAAGATCGCGCAGCCGAAGATCCACACGAGCTCGCGCGGCTTTCGATACGACCCGTACATCAGCCCGCGGAACATGTGCAGATACACGACGACGAAGAACATCGACGCGCCCGTCGAATGCATATATCGAATGAGCCAGCCCCACGGCACCTCGCGCATGATGTACTCGACCGACGCGAACGCGAGCGTCGCATCGGGCTTGTAGTTCATCGTGAGGAAAATGCCGGTGACGATCTGGTTCACGAGCACCAGCAACGCAAGCGAGCCGAAGAAGTACCAGAAATTGAAGTTCTTCGGCGCGTAATACTCGGATACGTGCTTCTTCCAGGTCGAGGTCAGCGGAAACCGGCGGTCGATCCAACCGGTCAAGCCCGTTGTCTCTACTTCCTTGTCTGCGGTTGCCATTTACGCCTCTCCCTTTTCGTCCTTGCCGATCACGAGTTGCGTCGCGGATGTGAACATGAAAGGCGGAATGTCCAGGTTCTGCGGCGCGGGCTTGTTCTTGAAGACGC
This sequence comes from Caballeronia sp. J97, assembly GCF_905220305.1. Classification (NCBI taxonomy): domain Bacteria; kingdom Pseudomonadati; phylum Pseudomonadota; class Betaproteobacteria; order Burkholderiales; family Burkholderiaceae; genus Caballeronia; species Caballeronia sp. J97. The sequence continues at coordinate 3,723 of NZ_CAJMZL010000030.1, forward strand.
GGCCCGCCATGTCGTAGGTCGAGCCGTGGCACGGGCAAAGGAAACCGCCCGGCCAGTTATCGGGGAGATTGGCTTGGGGACCCTCCTGGAAACGAGGCGTCGGCGTGCAACCCAGATGCGTGCACACGGCAACCGCCACGAGAATGTTCTTGTGATCGGCGCGCGATCGATACTCGTTGTTGCAGTACTCCGGCAACGGCATCGAGAATTCCATCTTGGACTTCGGGTCGGCAACTTCGTTGTCGGCCTTCTTGACGTCGGCGAGCATTTCATCGGTGCGGTTTACGATCCACACCGGCTTGCCACGCCAGGCGACGGTCATCATCTCGCCCGGCTTGAGTCCGCTGATATCGACCTCGACGGGCGCGCCCGCCGCCTTGGCCTTCTCCGATGGAGCAAACGAACCTACAAAAGGAACCACGGTTGCCACTGCTCCGAAACCACCTGCTGCGGTCGTCGCAATCAGCCAGGTACGGCGGCCGCCGTCGACGCGTTTTTCATCCTTGTCTCGCATCACACGCCCCACTTCTGAGTTGGATTTATACCGTCACATCAGTTGTTCCGCCGTTAGTGTGCGCGAATGGAGTTAGCATTTACAAGGGCTGACTAGCAAAAATCACTCGAAGTGATTGATGCTTCAGGGTTTTCCCCACGTTTTTCGCGCAACTTCGTGAAGCGTTCGTTTAAGGCAAGTGCAAGCGCCGATAATGCGCGCAACGGCTTAATGGCGTATTAAACCGGATTATCGATATCGATAAAAAGATGTTCGATATCAAATTGCTCGGACAGGTGCGCGCCCACAGCCTGCACGCCGTAGCGCTCCGTTGCATGGTGGCCGGCCGCGATGTACGCCACGCCCGATTCGGCCGCGATATGCATGGTTTGCTCCGAGACTTCGCCGCTCAGATACACGTCCGCGCCCGCCGCGATGGCGTCTTCGAAATACCCTTGCGCGCCGCCCGTGCACCATGCCACGCGCCGCAGTTCCTTGTCTGTATCGCCGAAGACGAGCGGCTTTCTGCCGAGCACATTCTCCACCATCGCGCTGAAGTGTTCGAGCGACAGCGGCATGGCGAGCGTCGCGACCCAGCCGAGATCCTGATCAGCGAACCGGCTGTCCGAGATCAGACCGAGCCGTGCGCCGATTTGCGCGTTGTTGCCGAACTCCGGATGCGAGTCGAGCGGAAGATGGTAAGCGAAGAGATTGATGTCGTTCGCGATCAGCGTGCGCAGCCTTCGGTGCTTGCGCCCGGTGATCTGCGGCGCCTCGTTGCGCCAGAAGTAGCCGTGATGCACGAGCACGGTGTCCGCGCCCCACTCCAACGCAGCCTCCAGAAAGGCCTGTGAGGCCGTCACGCCGGTCGCGATCTTCTGCACGCGGCGCGCGCCTTCAACCTGCAGGCCGTTCGGGCAATAGTCCTTGAAGCGGCCGATTTCCAGCAGATTGTTCAGATACAATTCGAGTTCGATCCGATCCATGAAATCCTCTATCCCTTCAAATGCTTAGACGCTTCTGGCTATTTTTTGCCCAAGCGGTCACCGTGCTTTTGGCCCTGATGTTCATCATCGCGACCTTGAAACCGCAGTGGCTTCAACGTCAAGGCCAATTCGGCAAGCAGCTTGCCGAGCCGATCGTCGCGTTGCGGGAAGTGGCGCCGAGCATCGGCTCGCGCCCGGTTCAATCGTCCTACTCGGAAGGCGCGCAGAAGGCGATGCCGGCCGTCGTGAACGTGTTCTCCAGCAAGGACGGCAACCTGCCGCCCGACCCGCGCGCGAAAGACCCGCTGTTCCGCTACTTCTTCGGTGACAAGAACAAGCGCAAGAGCGACGAGCCGCCAGCGTCGAATCTCGGCTCCGGTGTCATCGTCAGCTCGGAAGGTTACATTCTAACGAACCAGCACGTCGTCGACGGGGCGGATCAAATCGAAGTCGCGCTCGCCGATGGTCGCACATCGAGCGCGAAGGTGATCGGCGTCGATCCGGAAACCGATCTCGCCGTGCTGAAGATCAACATGACCAATCTGCCGACCATCACGCTCGGACGGATGGATCAGACGCGCGTCGGCGACGTCGTGCTGGCGATCGGTAATCCGTTCGGTGTAGGCCAGACGGTCACGATGGGCATCGTCAGCGCGCTCGGGCGCAATCACCTCGGCATCAACACGTTCGAGAACTTCATCCAGACCGACGCGGCCATCAACCCCGGCAATTCGGGCGGTGCGCTGGTGGACGTGAACGGCAATCTGCTCGGCATCAACACCGCGATCTATTCGCGCAGTGGCGGATCGCTCGGCATCGGCTTTGCGATTCCCGTGTCGACAGCCCGCAGCGTGCTCGAGAGCATCATCACCACCGGCACGGTGACGCGCGGCTGGATCGGCGTCGAACCGCAGGACGTGACGCCCGAGATCGCCGAATCGTTCGGGCTCGACCAGAAGTCCGGCGCGATCGTCGCGGGTGTGCTGCAAGGCGGTCCGGCGGACAAGGCGGGCATCAAGCCGGGCGATATCCTCGTGTCCATCAACGACGACACCATCACCGACACGACGCGCCTGCTCAACGTGGTCGCGCAGATCAAGCCGGGCACGGCGGTGAAGGTTCACCTGATGCGCAAGAACAAGGAACTGGACGTCAACGTAATGATCGGCAAACGTCCCGCACCGCCGCGCGCACCGCAGATGCCTGACGAAGACCAGGGCGATCAGGGTGACCAGGGCGACGAATAAGACGCGGCATCCGCAGAAGAAAAAGGCAGCTTCGATTCACTCGAAGCTGCCTTTTTTGTATTCAGCAAGCCGATTTTCGGCGCGACAATTCGCCGCACCTATTCCGCCGCCGGCTCCTCGTTCTTGATCGGCTCCTTGCCGACGACAAGCCGTGCCGCGATGATGCCCGCTTCGTAGAGCACGACGAGCGGAATCGCAAGGATCAACTGCGAGAAAACGTCGGGGGGCGTAACGACCGCCGAGATGATGAACGCGCCGACGATCACATAAGGACGAATCTGTTTGAGCTTCTGAATCGACACGACGCCCATGCGTGCCAGCAGCACGACGACGATCGGCACTTCGAACGTCACGCCGAACGCGATGAACATCGTCAGCACGAAGCTCAGGTAATTGTCGATATCCGTCGTCATCTCCGCGCCTAGCGGCGCGTTGTAGTGGGCCATGACGCGAAAGATCGTCGGGAATACGACAAAGTACGCGAACGCCATGCCGCAAAGGAAAAGCGTATAGCTGCTGAAGACGAGCGGTCCGACGAGTTTCTTCTCATGCTGATACAAACCCGGCGCGACGAACGCCCAGACCTGATACAGCACCAACGGCAGCGCGATCACGAAGGCGACGAGCATCGTCACCTTCATCGGCACGAAGAACGAGCCGGTGACGTCGGTGACGATCATCTTGCCGTCGGCGGGCAGGTTCTGCATCAGCGGACGCGCCAGCAGCTTGAAGATGTCCGGCGCCCAATAAACCAGTCCGATGAACACGACGATGACCGAAGCACCCGCGCGGATGATGCGGTCGCGCAATTCGACCAGATGCGAAATGAACGTCTCTTCGACGGGCTCTTCTTTAGTGTGTTGCGGGTCGCTCACGCCGGCCCTCGGTAGAAATCATCGATGAAGGAATCGCGGCTCGCTCAGAAGAACTTCGTCTGCCGGCGCAGGGTGGCGGGTGTATGGCGCGCGACGCGCGCCGCGCCCGATTGAACCCGTGTGCGACGCGAGGTCGTGCGCTTGTACCAGTTGGGAATCGCGGCCTGCTTCACGCGCCAGTTCTTGCGCCGGGTCGACGTCGATGAAGACGTGCTGACCCAAGGCTTGTCCGACGCAGCGCTTTCCGCCGATTCCGCCGCCCCGCCCGCAATGCTCGGCGTAATCGAAGTGCCCTCTTTCCAGGCGTCGTTCAGTTCGGATTCGTGGCGCTTGAGCGTGTCGTGAATCGTCGATTCGACGTTCGACGCCGCGTTTTCGAACTCGGTGCGCATTTTCTTCAGCTCATCGAGTTCCATCTCGCGCGCGACTTCCGATTTGACGTCGTTGATGTAGCGCTGCGCGCGCCCGAAGAGCGCACCCGCCGTGCGAGCGACGCCGGGCAGGCGCTCCGGCCCGAGGACCACCAGCGCAACGACGCCAATGACCGCCATTTTGGTCAGACCGAGATCGAGCATTGAACGAGAAGTGGAGGTTATCGTCCGCGGACGGATCAGCGATAGTCGCCCGAGCGGGACTTGTCCTTCGCCTCGACGTCCACCGCGCCGTTACGCGGCAGTTCGCGCTGATCGGTCGAATTTGCCGGCCCGTCGCCTTCGCGCATGCCTTCCTTGAAACCCTTCACCGCGCCGCCCAGGTCCCCGCCGATATTGCGCAGTTTCTTCGTGCCGAAAACGAGCGCCACGATCAGCAGAACGATCAACCAATGCCAAATGCTTAACGAACCCATGAATGAAAACTCTCCGTGATTCCGCCCCGATTTGGGTACCGGGGACGAAAGATCGGCCCTGCGGCCTCAGCCGAGGCATGCCGCCTCGGCGTCAACTATCGATTTTGCTCGCCCAATATTTCATTGGAAAGGAGAATGCCGAGAAAGATTGCAGCATTACCCCATTCGGCGCCACGGGCGCTCGCCGGCCAACAAATGCGCGTGGATGTGATACACCTCCTGCCCGCCGCCCGGCCCGGTATTTATTACCGTGCGAAAACCGGTGTCGCCTCCCGTGTAAGAGACACCCAGATCTTTCGCCAAACGTCCGACGAGACTCACCATTCTACCAAGTAGCGGACTGTCACTTTCCGTGCAATGGGAAAGTGTTTCAATATGCTTGCGCGGGATCACCAGCACGTGCACCGGCGCCGCGGGATTGATGTCGTTAAAGGCGACGAACTCATCGTCCTCGTAGACCTTCGTGCTCGGCAGTTGCCCGGAAGCGATCTTGCAGAAAATGCAGTTGTCTTGACTCATGTATGTCCCGTGTCTCCTGTTGCCGGGCCCGATTGATCACAGCTGGATCAGAACCACGCGCGCGGCTCGATCGTCTTGTTCTCGTAGAGATACAGCCAGCCCTTGATGATGCGATACAGCGTCCAGATGCTGACCGCCCCGAGAATCAGGAAGCCGATGCCGATCCAGATCGTCGCGAAACCGATCACATGACCCAGCAGCGCCCACCAGAACGTGCGGATCTGCCAGGTGAAGTGATCCTCGTACGGCGTGCCGGCGGCATCGCCGCGCTTGATGTAGTCGAGGATGATGGCGACCAGCCCGGTCAACCCGCCGGTCAGCCAGTAGACCGCATACAACGCGTACAGGACGTGCGTGAACGTGCGCATGCTGCGCAGACGCTCAGGGTCGTTCGAATTCTGAACGACAGGCGGCGGATAAGGTTCGTACTGCCGGTTCATGCTTGTTCTCCTTCACATGCAAGACGGCTCGTCAGCCGCCGTTCTGCTCGCGCTCACGCGACTTGCGCAGTGCCTTCTCCTCGATCCCTGACAGACCTTCCCGACGTTCCAGTTCCGCGACGACGTCGGCGGGGCTCAGATCGAAATGCGACAGCATTACGAGGCAATGAAACCACAGGTCGGCGACTTCGCCGACGAGCGCTTTCGGTGCGCCGCCGTGACGCGCGTCCTTCGCGGCGAGCACGACTTCCGTCGCTTCCTCGCCGATTTTCTTCAGGATCGCATCGTCACCTTTGTGAAAGAGTCGGGAAACGTAGGATTGTTCCGGATCGCCGCCCTTGCGGCTGTCGATGACGGAGGCGAGGCGCAGCAGCGTGTCCAGCGTATTGGCTTGCGTCATTTGTAGATGCTTTCTGGGTCTTTCAGGACCGGCTCGACGGCGACCCACTCGCCATGCTCCGCCGTGCCCTCGAATTTCTGGAAAAAACAGGAATGGCGGCCGGTATGACACGCGATGCCCGAGACTTGCTCGACCTTGAGCAGCACGACGTCTTCATCGCAATCGAGGCGCACGTCGTGAACGTGCTGCACGTGGCCCGATTCCTCGCCCTTGAACCACAGGCGCTGCCGCGAGCGCGAGAAGTACACCGCGCGCTTCAACTCGATGGTCTTCGCGAGCGCCTCGCGATTCATCCACGCGAACATGAGCACGTCGTTGGTGGTGTGTTCCTGCGCGATGACCGGCACGAGGCCGTTGGCATCCCACTTCACCTTGTCGAGCCAGGCGGCTTGATCGGTCATGACTCAGTTCCTCACCGAAATGCCCTGGTCGGCCATGAAGCGCTTGGCCTCGCCGACCGTGTGCTCGCCGTAGTGGAAGATGCTCGCGGCGAGCACCGCGTCCGCGTGCCCTTCGACGATTCCATCCGCCAGATGCTGCAGCGACCCGACTCCGCCCGACGCGATCACCGGAACCGGCACCGCGTCCGACACGGCGCGCGTCAACGCGAGATCGAAGCCAGCCTTGGTGCCGTCGCGATCCATGCTGGTGAGCAGGATTTCGCCCGCGCCGTACTCGGCCATCTTGCGCGCCCATTCGATCGCGTCGATGCCCGTCGCCTTGCGGCCGCCGTGCGTGAAGACTTCCCAGCGCGGCGTTTCACCCTCGGCCGACACGCGCTTGGCGTCGATCGCGACGACGATGCATTGCGACCCATGCTTGTCCGACGCATCGCGCACAAGCTGCGGATTCGCGACCGCCGATGAATTCATGCTGATCTTGTCCGCGCCGGCGTTGAGCAAACGCCGCACGTCCTCGACCGCGCGCACGCCGCCGCCGACGGTCAGCGGAATGAACACTTGCGACGCCACCGACTCGATGATCGGCAGAATCAGATCGCGTTGATCGGAGGTCGCGGTAATGTCGAGGAACGTGAGTTCGTCGGCGCCCTGGTCGTCGTATCGACGCGCGATTTCGACCGGATCGCCCGCGTCGCGCAGTTCGACGAAGTTGACGCCTTTCACGACGCGGCCGGCGGTCACGTCGAGGCAGGGAATGATGCGTTTTGCGAGAGCCATGTTCTTGCCACTTACGGAGGAAGGGCGGCATCGCGGCCGCCCGGAGTGCTGCTCAGATGTGCTCGCGCTCAGGCGCTTCAGGCGCCGTCGGCCTCGCGCAGCGCGTCGGCACGCGTCTGGGCGGCCTTGAAATCGAGATCGCCGGAGTAGATCGCGCGGCCGCAGATCACGCCTTCGATGCCTTCGTCCTCGACTTCGCAGAGCGACTCGATGTCCGCGATGCTCGACAGCCCGCCGCTCGCGATCACCGGGATCTTCACCGCCTGCGCGAGGCGCACGGTCGCGTCGATGTTGATGCCCTGGAGCATCCCGTCGCGGCCGATGTCGGTGTAGATGATCGATTCGCAGCCGTAGTCCTCGAACTTGCGCGCGAGGTCGACGACTTCGTGCCCCGTGAGCTTGCTCCAGCCGTCGGTCGCGACCTTGCCGTCCTTCGCGTCCAGCCCGACGATGATGTGCCCCCCGAACGCGCTGCACGCGTCCTGCAGGAAGCCCGGATTCTTCACCGCGGCCGTGCCGATGATGATGTACGACAGGCCGTCGTCCAGATAGCGCTCGATGGTTTCCAGATCGCGGATGCCGCCGCCGAGTTGCACGGGGATCTCGCTGCCCACCTCGTCGAGGATCGCGCGGATCGCGTCGCCGTTGCGCGGCTTGCCGGCGAATGCGCCGTTCAGATCGACCAGATGCAGCCGTCGCGCGCCGCGATCGACCCAATGTCGGGCCATTGCCGCCGGTTCCTCTGAGAAAATGGTCGCCTGGTCCATATCGCCCTGCTTGAGGCGCACGCACTGACCGTCCTTAAGATCGATGGCCGGAATGAGCAGCATAGGTATCGCGTAGTTTCTGGGTGAAGTTGATCAAAACGGCGCACGTGCGGTCTTTCGTGCCTGTATCGCGGGCCGTCTCGCTAGTGTAGTACAAGTCTTGCAACGGTCACGCGCCCGTAGTAATCAGCGAAAACGCTAGCGCGCGCGCCATGTCACGGGTTCCAGTGCACGAAATTCCGGTAGAGGCGCAAACCGGCGTCCGCGCTCTTTTCCGGATGAAATTGGGTCGCGAAGATATTGTCCCGCGCCACCGCCGACGTAAATGCGCTGCCGTACACGGTTTCGCCCGAAGTGTGCGCCGGATTCTCCGGCACCACGTAGTAGCTGTGCACGAAATAGAAGAACGCACCGTCCGCGACGCCGTCCCAGATCGGGTGAGCTTGCGTCTGACGAACGCGGTTCCAGCCCATTTGCGGCACTTTGAAGCGCGAGCCGTCGTCCTGCAGGAGACCGTCGAGCTGGAACCGCACCACTTTACCGGGCAAAAGACCGAGGCCCTTGGTATCGCCCTCTTCGCTCCAGTCGAAGAGCATCTGCTCGCCGACACACACGCCGAGCATCGGCTTTTCGCGCGCCGCTTGCATCACCGCTTCCTGCAGGCCGGATTCGGCCAGATGGCCCATGCAGTCGCGCATCGCTCCCTGACCCGGCAGCACGACGCGATCCGCCGCGTGGATGCCTTCTGGCTGATCGACGATCGCCACGTTCGCCTCTGGCGCAGCCTTTTTGAGCGCCTGGTAGACCGAGCGCAGGTTGCCCATTCCGTAATCAACAATCGCAATCGAAGTATTCATTTCAAAGATGGCATCAAGGCCTTCAACCCGTTGACGATGAACTCCACCGCCAACGCGGACAACATCAAACCCATGAGACGCGTGCCGATATTGATTCCCGTTCTGCCGACCACACGCGCGATCGGCTCGGCCAGATTCAGCGCGCCGAAGCACAAGCCCGCGATGATCGCGCCCAGAACGACGAGCCCGAAGCGGTCGTACCAGTGCTGCGCATTGGCAGCATAAACGATCACCGTGCTGATGGAGCCCGGGCCAGTGAGCAGCGGAATCGCGAGCGGCACGACCGCGATGCTGTTGCGTTCCTCGGCTTCCATGCGTTCTTCCGGCGTCGAGCGCGCATTGCCGACCTGCGCGTTCAACATGCTGATCGCCATGAGCAGCATGATGATGCCGCCGCCCACTTCGAACGACCCGACCGAAATTCCGAAGAACGCGATGATCTGCTGCCCGAGCAGCGCCGTCACCGCGATCACGCAGAAAACCGAGATCGAAGCGACGCGAATCGTGTTGCGTCGTTCGATGTCCGATTGCTGCGAGGTCAGGCTGAGAAAAAACGGTATCGCGCCGATCGGATTGATCAGCGCGAGCAGCGATATGAACGACTTGAACAAATCCATCGTGTTCCCGGCGCGCGAGCGTCGAAGCGCGGTGTGCCGGTCAGAGACTGCCTTTGGTGGAAGGAATCTGCCCGCCGGCGCGTTCGTCGACTTCGCACGCCATGCGCAGCGCGCGGCCGAACGCCTTGAACACGGTTTCGACCTGATGGTGCGCGTTGATGCCGCGCAGGTTGTCGATATGCAGCGTCACGCCCGCGTGATTCACGAATCCGCGGAAGAACTCAATGGTGAGGTCGACGTCGAACGTGCCGATACGCGCGCGCGTGAACGGCACATGAAACTCGAGACCCGGCCGGCCCGAAAAATCGATCACGACGCGCGACAGCGCTTCGTCGAGCGGAACGTACGAGTGCCCGTAGCGGCGAATGCCCTTGCGGTCGCCGATGGCCTTTGCAATCGCCATTCCGAGCGTGATGCCGGTGTCTTCGACGGTATGGTGGTCGTCGATATGGAGGTCGCCATGCGCTTCGATGTCGAGATCGATGAGCCCGTGACGGGCGATCTGGTCGAGCATGTGATCGAGAAACGGGACGCCTGTGGCGAGCTTCTGCTTGCCGGTGCCGTCCAGATCGAGCTTCACACGGATCTGCGTTTCGCTGGTGTTGCGAACGACTTCCGCAATGCGCATGGTGATTCCTTGAGACTTTCGAAAAGTGGGGTTCAGTTCGGCGCGAGCTTTTTCAGCGCCGCGACCATGTGCGCGTTTTCCTCGGCCGATCCGACAGTCAACCGCACGCAATTAGCCAGCAATGGGTGCATTTTACCCACGTTTTTTATCAAAACCCGCGAAGTCAGAAGGGTTTCGAAAGCGATGGCGGCGTCCGGCACCCGCACGAGCAGGAAATTGCCCGCGCTCGGAAAAACCGTCATGCCGGGCAACGCGGCCACTTCGCGTGCGAGATTCGCGCGTTGCGCGCGCAGTTCGGCGGCCTGGGCGTCGAGCACGTCGAGGTGATCGAGCAGGAAATCGGCGGTCGCCTGCGTCAGCACGTTGATGTTGTACGGCGGGCGAACCTTGTCGAATTGCGTGATCCACGAAGGCCGGCCCGCCATGTAACCGAGCCGGATGCCGGCGAGCCCGAGTTTCGAGACCGTGCGCATCACGACGACGTTGTCGAACTGAGCCGCGCGCGCCATCCAGCTTTTTTCGGCGAACGGCTGATACGCCTCGTCGATCACGACGAGACTCTTCGATGCCGCCGCGATCACGCGTTCGATGTCGGCGTCGTCGTACAGCGTGCCGGTCGGGTTGTTCGGATACGCGAGATAGACGAGCGCGGGCGCGTGTTCATCGATGGCGCGAATCAGCGCGTCGGCGTCGAGCGTGAAGTCCGCCTTCAGCGGCACGCCGATGAATTCCAGATGCGCGAACTTCGCCGACATTTCGTACATCACGAAGCCCGGCACGGGCGCCACGACCTTCGCGCCCGGCTTCGAGCACGCGACCGACATCATGCTGATCAGCTCGTCCGAGCCGTTGCCGAGCAACACGTCGCAGGCCTCGGGAACGTTCATCGCGCGCTTGATCTTCGCGAGCAGCTCGGCCGGCCGCGGCGCGGGATAGCGGTTCAGCGCAACGCCGGCGAGATGCGCGCCCAACGCCCTGGCGAGATCGTCGGGCAAGCTGTAGGGATTTTCCATCGCGTCGAGCTTGATCAGGCCCGTCGAGTCAGGCACGGGATAGCTCGTCATCGCGAGCACGTCGGGACGGATGATGTCTTGTGATGTCGTCATGTTTTCCCGGCGTCTCTCTCGCCGGTTCTAGATGGCGGCTCTGAGGCCGCCTCGTTCGTTTCCGGCTCAGCCGATGTTTTTCATCCGATACTCGGCGCTGCGTGCGTGCGCCGGCAAACCTTCGCCGTACGCCAGTTCCGCCGCGATCTCGCCGAGCGTCTGCGCGCCGTCCGCGCTGACTTCGATCACGCTGGAGCGCTTCATGAAATCGTACACGCCGAGCGGCGACGAGAAGCGCGCCGTGCGCGAGGTCGGCAGCACGTGATTCGGGCCCGCGCAATAATCGCCGAGGCTTTCGCTCGTGTAGCGGCCGAGGAACATCGCGCCTGCGTTATGAATCTGCGCGGCCCACTGATGCGGATCGAGCGCCGAAATCTCGAGATGCTCCGGCGCGATATCGTTCGCGATCGCGCACGCTTCGGCCATGTCCTTCACCTTGATGAGCGCGCCGCGATCTTCGAGCGAACGCTGGATGACGTCGCGACGCGGCATCGACGGGAGCAGCTCGACGATCGCGTCTTCCACGCGCTGGATGAAGTTGTCGTCCGGGCACAGCAGAATGGATTGCGCGAGTTCGTCGTGCTCGGCCTGCGAGAAGAGGTCCATCGCGACCCAGCGCGGATCGGTGGTGGCGTCGCAGATCACGAGAATCTCCGACGGCCCCGCGATCATGTCGATGCCCACGATGCCGAACACGCGACGCTTCGCCGATGCGACATACGCGTTGCCCGGGCCGCATATCTTGTCGACGGCGGGCACGCTTTGCGTGCCGTACGCGAGCGCGCCGACCGCCTGCGCGCCGCCGATCGTGAATACGCGATCCACGCCGCCCAGCAGCGCCGCCGCGAGCACGAGCGGATTCTTCACGCCGTCGGGCGTCGGCACGACCATCACGATTTCCTTCACGCCCGCGACGCGCGCCGGAATCGCGTTCATCAGCACCGACGACGGATACGCCGCCTTGCCGCCCGGCACGTAGATGCCGGCCCGATCGAGCGGCGTCACTTTCTGGCCGAGCACGGTGCCGTCGGCTTCGGTGTAGTGCCAGCTATGGCTGCCGCATTCGATGCGCTGCTTCTCGTGATAACCGCGCACGCGCGCCGCGGCCGCTTCGAGCGCTGCGCGGCGCTTCGGCTCCAGTCCCTCGAGCGCGGCTTCCATCTCCGAGAACGGCAGTTCGAGCGCCGCGACGCTGTTCGCCTTCAGCCGATCGAACTTGTTGGTGTATTCGAGCACGGCTTCGTCGCCGCGCGCCTTCACATCCGCGAGAATCTGCGCGACCGAGCGCTCGATCGCCTCATCCTCGCTCGCTTCGAACGCGAGGACCGCACGCAGCGCCTTTTGAAAACCATCGGTGCTGGAATCGAGTTTGCGAATCTTGATAGACATGCTGGTTTTCCGTTTTGCTGATGGCGCGCCGCGGCTGCGGCTCGCCTAATTTCCGGTTGCGGCCGTGGCGCGCTCGAAGGCGTCGAGGAACGGCTTGAGCGCCGCGCGCTTGAGCTTGAGCGCCGCCTGATTCACGACGAGGCGCGATGAAATCTGCATGATCTCTTCGACTTCGACGAGATCGTTCGCCCGCAACGTGCCGCCCGAGCTGACCAGATCGACGATCGCATCCGCTAGACCGACGAGCGGTGCGAGTTCCATCGAACCATACAGCTTGATCAGGTCGACGTGCACGCCCTTCGCGGCGAAATGCTCACGCGCGGTCTCGGTGTATTTCGTCGCGACGCGCAGGCGCGCGCCCTGGCGCACCGCGCTCGCGTAATCGAAACCGTTCTTCACCGCGACCGACATCCGGCAACGCGCGATGTCGAGATCGATCGGCTGATACAAACCGCTGCCGCCGTGCTCGATCAGCACGTCCTTGCCCGCGACGCCGAAATCCGCCGCGCCGTATTCGACGTAGGTCGGCACATCGGTCGCGCGCACGATGATCACGCGCAGATTCGGGTTCGTGGTCGGAAGAATCAGCTTGCGCGAACTCTCCGGATCTTCGGCCACCTGCACGCCGGCGGCTGCGAGCAACGGCAGCGTTTCCTCGAAGATACGCCCTTTCGACAGCGCGAGCGTGAGGGGCGCGCTCGGCTCCACCGACGACGAGGTCTGCGGCAGCGAACTCATTGCTCGCTCCCGCTGCCCTTGATGCGGCGTACGTTCGCGCCGACAGCCGTCAGCTTCGACTCCATGCGGTCGTAGCCGCGATCCAGATGGTAGATGCGGTCGATCAGGGTCTCGCCGTCCGCGCACATCGCCGCGATCACGAGGCTCGCCGACGCGCGCAGGTCGGTCGCCATGACCTTCGCACCGGACAGTTTTTCGACGCCGGCGACGAGCGCCGTGTTGCCGTCGATAGTGATGCGCGCACCCAGACGATTCAGTTCCTGCACGTGCATGAAGCGGTTTTCGAAGATCGTCTCGACGACTTGCGACGTGCCGTTCGCGATCGAGTTCAGCGCCATGAACTGCGCCTGCATGTCCGTTGGGAACGCGGGATATTCGGACGTGCGAATGCTCACCGCATCGGCGCGCTTGTCCATGCGCACGCGCATCCAGTCATCGCCTTCCTCGATGGTCACGCCCGCTTCGCGCAGCTTCGCGGTCACTGCATCCAGCAGATGCGAACTCACGCGGCGCAGCGTGACATCGCCGCCGGCCGCCGCGACCGCGCACAGGAACGTGCCCGCCTCGATACGGTCCGGCACGACGTCGTGCTTCGCGCCGTGCAGCTTGTCGACGCCTTGAATCACGAGCCGGTCCGTGCCGATGCCGTCGATCTTCGCGCCCATCTTCACCAGCAGATGCGCGAGATCGCTCACTTCCGGCTCGCGCGCCGCGTTCTCGATAACCGTTTCGCCTTCGGCCAGCACCGCCGCCATCAGCAGGTTTTCGGTGCCGGTGACGGTGATCATGTCGGTGATGATGCGCGCGCCCTTCAGACGCTTCGCGCGCGCTTCGATGAAGCCGTGCTCGATGTTGATCTCGGCGCCCATCGCCTGCAGGCCCTTGATGTGCTGATCGACCGGACGCGCGCCGATCGCGCAGCCGCCGGGCAGCGACACCTTCGCCTCGCCGAAACGCGCGACGAGCGGACCGAGCACGAGAATCGACGCGCGCATGGTCTTGACCATTTCGTACGGCGCGACCAGCTTGTCGACCTTCGATGCATTGAGGCTCACGCGCCCGTCGCCGGACACTTCGGACTGCACGCCCATCTGGCGCAACAGCTTGACCATCGTGCGCACGTCCTGAAGATTCGGCACGTTCGACAGATGGACGTCGTCTGCGGTGAGAAGGCTCGAGCAAAGAATGGGCAATGCCGCATTCTTCGCGCCCGATACAGTGATTTCGCCGGAGAGCTTCGCGCCTCCCGTGATGACCAGTTTATCCATTGCTTGTCCTTCGACCGAGCTTCCTGCTGCGGAGCCGTTTTCAGCGCCGCGGTTGTCTTGAATGAATCGCACTCTTTACTGCCTTTGTCTGCCGGTGATGCCGGTGTTACTTGGTTGAGTCGTATGACCTGATTGGCTTCGCCGGGTGGACTCAGGCCGATTTCCACTCGTCGGGGGTGAGGGTCTTCATGCTGAGCGCATGAATCTCCTCGCGCATGCGCTCGCCGAGCGCCGCATAAACCAGTTGATGACGCGCGATCAGCCGCTTGCCGACGAACGCGTCGCTCACGATGGTCGCGAAAAAATGCTGGCCGTCGCCTTCCACTTCGAGATGCTGGCAAGCGAGGCCTTTGGCGATGTAATCCTTCACCTGCTCCGGAGTCGGCAACATGGTGGAAGTCTCCTTGAGAATTAGTGACGCAGCTTGTAGCCGCTCGCGAGCAGTCGCACGGCGATCAGCGCCAGCACGGCCAGGAATCCCCCGACGATGCCGAGGCTCATCAGCGGGTCGACGTCGGACAGGCCGAAGAAGCCGTAACGAAAGCCGTCGATCATGTAGAAGAACGGATTCAGATGCGACACCGCGCGCCACACGGGCGGCAGCGTATGGGTCGAGTAGAACACGCCGGAAAGGAACGTGAGCGGCATGATCAGGAAGTTCTGGAACGCGGCCAGTTGATCGAACTTGTCGGCCCAGATGCCCGCGATCAGGCCCAGCGTGCCGAGAATGCCCGATCCGAGGATGGCGAACGCAATGATGTAGAACGGCGCGGAAAAAGACATCGGGATGAACCATATCGTCACGATGAACACGCCCAGGCCGACGCACAGGCCGCGCACGACCGAGGCCAGCACATACGCGAAGAACATTTCCCAATGCGCGATCGGCGGCAGCAGCACGAATACCAGATTGCCGGTGATCTTGGACTGGATCAGCGACGACGAACTGTTCGCGAACGCGTTCTGCAGCACGCTCATCATCACGAGGCCGGGCACGAGAAAGCTCGTGTAGCCGACGCCTGGATACACCTGCACGTGGCCCGACAGCGCGTGGCCGAAGATGGTCAGATACAGCAGCGCCGTGACGACCGGCGCGAGCACGGTCTGAAACGAGACCTTCCAGAAGCGCAGCAGCTCCTTGTAGAACAACGTCTGGAAACCGCTCATGAAAGTCCCTCGACCACTTCCGGCTCGTTCATCACCTGCACGAACACGTCTTCCAGATCCGCCTTGCGCACTTCGATTTCATCGAACGTGCAGCCGGCCGCGCGACATTTCGCGAGAATCGGTTCGATTTCGTCGTAGCTCGCGAGGCGCAGCAGATGCTGCGTGCCCGACACCGCGTGAGGATCGACTTCGAGCGCGCGCAAGTCCGCCGGCAACGCGCCGTTCGACAAACGCAAATACAGTTGCATGCCCGAGAAGCGCTGCAGCAGCGTGCTCGTGCGCTCGAGCGCGACGACTTCACCGCGACGAAGCATCGCGAGCCGATGACACAACGATTCGGCTTCTTCGAGATAGTGCGTGGTCAGCACGATCGTGTGGCCCTCGCGATTCAGGCGCGAAATGAATTTCCACAGCGTCTGGCGAAGTTCGACATCGACGCCGGCGGTGGGCTCGTCGAGCACGATCACGGGCGGCCGATGCACCAACGCCTGAGCAACGAGCACACGGCGCTTCATCCCGCCGGAGAGCGCGCGCGTGTTGACGTCGGCTTTCTCAGTGAGATCGAGATTGGCCATGACCTCGTCGATCCAGTCGTCGTTGTTGCGCAAGCCGAAGTAGCCCGACTGGATCCGCAACGACTCGCGCACCGTGAAGAACGGATCGAACACCAGTTCCTGCGGCACGACGCCGAGCGCGCGCCGCGCCGCCCGGAAGTCGCTGACGACATCGTGGCCGCGCACAGTGATCGTGCCGCTATCGGCGCGCGCCAGACCGGCCAGAATGCTGATCAACGTGGTCTTGCCCGCACCGTTGGGGCCGAGCAAGCCGAAAAACTCGCCCTCTTCCACGGTGAGGCTCACGCCTTTGAGCGCCTGCAGATCCTTGTAGCGCTTCCGGACGTTTCGGATTTCTATGGCTGACATGTAGACAGTGCGCGCGCCTCGCGCGGCCGCGCCTCGAATGTGCGGAGTTTCGCTTGACGGACCCGGGCTCAGACAAAAAGGGCCGGGTTCGGGCCCGAAAAAAACGTTTGATTATAGGGCAAAGCGGCTGAGGCCGACTTCGGAGCGATCCTGATTGCGGCAGCGAATCACGCCGCCGCGTTCTGCGGGGAGTCAGAACAGGATCAATGTCGGAACGAGATGAGCGTATCGACGCCGTAGGCTCGAGCGAGACTGACGAGCCCGGAAGGAAGGTTGACGACGCCCAGAGCGGCGCCGCGCGCGGATGCCGCGCGCTGCCATGCGAGCAGCACGGCGAGCGCGGAGGAATCGAATTGCGTGAGCGGCGCGCAGTCGACTTCGGTCGCGCCAGCCGCGATGCGCGACAGACCCGCGTCGAGCGCGGCCTTCGCGCTCTCGTGGGTCAGCGTTGCGGCCGTCTGAAAGCGGCCGCCCGTGGCCGGCGTGCTCACGATGCCTTGCCGGAAGCCAGTTGCTGGTTACGCTGGGTCAGGAACTGCAGCAGACCACCCACGCCGTTTTGCGAGATCTGCTCGTTGAATTGCTGCTGATACGCCTGAATCAGCCAGGCGCCGAGCACGTTGATGTCGTACACGCGCCAGCCTTGCGCCGTCTTGTACAGACGATAGTCGAGTTCGACCGGCGAGCCGTTGTTCATCACGACCGAGCGCACCACGACGTCGGTGTCGTCCGGATTCGCGCGGAACGGCTTGTACTGGACCGTCTGGTTGCGCACTTGCGCGAGCGCGCCGGAGTACGTGCGGATCAGGAGCATCTTGAATTGCTCGACGATCTGCTTTTGTTGCTCCGGCGTCGCCGAGTTCCAGTTCCGGCCCATCACGAGACGCGTCGTGCGCGTGAAATCGGTGTACGGCAGGATCTTCTGGTTGACGAGCTCGGTGATCTTGTTGATGTCGCCCGACTGGATCTTCGAGTCTGACTTGATCTCGTCGAGAACCTGCTGCGTCACGGTCTTGATCAATACGTCGGGCGAGCTCGCATCGACGCTCTGCGCCGACGCCGCGCCACAGATCGCCATGAACATCGCGAAGATGGGAAGAAGCAAAAGTTTTTTCATCACTGACCCTGCAAAAGTAGAGGCTTCGGTTTGAGCGCGCCGCCCGAATCGAGTTCAGGCGGCACAGCATCCAAAGCGTAAGAAATGTCGTTAGATATGTTACCGCGCGTTAGTAACCGCTCGCTCAACGCAAGCGGAATGAAGGGAAACCAGGCGGTGCGCGCGGGGGAACATACTGGTTGCCCGGGACCGTGTTGCCGGTGCCACTGGCCGGAGTGGGCTCAGCCGCCGTGCCCGAAGCAGGCGCCGCACCTTGAGCCGTGGATGCGGGCGCGACAGGCGCCGCCGCTGCCGACGCGCCTTCAGCCGGAGTCACACCTTCATCGCCGTAGTTCGGCAGAGGCGCGTCGCCGTAGTCCGGCATGTTGCCTTCGCCGCCCGAGATCAGGAACTGACGACGTTGCAGGTAGGCGTTACGCACGAACGAGTACTTGTCGAGCGCGGCGTCGGCAAGCACGTCGGTCGCGCCCAGCAGATTGGCACGCGTGTTGATGAGATTCACGCCGTAGAGCGCCCAGCTCACGGAATCCGGGCTCACGTAGGTCAGCGGGTTGCCGAAATAGTCGACGACGAGGCCCGCGGAATCCCGCACCGTGCTCGGGCCGAGCAGCGGCAACACGACATACGGACCGGACGGCACGCCGTAGTGGCCGAGCGTCAGGCCGAAATCGCCGGCGTGCTTCGGCAGCTTCGCGATGGTCGCGACGTCGAACAGGCCGCCGACGCCGAACACCGTATTGATCGCGACGCGCATGATGTCCGACACGCCGTCCGCAATCTTCAATTGCAGCAGATTGTTCGCGGCGATGTACACGTCGCCGATATTCGAGAAGAAGTTGGTCACGCTGTTGCGCACCGGCTCCGGCACGGCCCACACGTAACCCTTCGCCACCGGCTTTACCGCGTATTGATCGACGGTGTCGTTGATCGTGAACATGGTCCGGTTGTAGCTCTCGAAGGGGTCTCCTTTCGTCGGCGTCGTCACGGTCGCGCAACCGGCGAGCGTCATGACGCCCGCCACGATGATTGCACGCCGAATCCCCTTGGCCTGCATCTTCTTCTCCTTATTGAGCCGTGCTCGAGGCGGCGTTCGCGCCCGCCGCACCCGAGGCGCCCATCGCGCTCGCCGCTCCCGGGAACGCCGGCGCGGGCGCGGCCGGTGCCGCCGATGATTTCGACGCGCCGGAATCCGCAGCCTTGTTGTAGAGGAACTGGCCGATCAGGTTTTCGAGCACCACGGCCGATTGCGTCATCGTGATGGTGTCGCCGTTCTTCAGCATCTGGTCGTCACCGCCCGGCTCGAGGCCGATGTACTGCTCCCCGAGCAGGCCCGATGTGAGGATCTTCGCGGACGAGTCCTTCGGGAACTGGTACTGCTTGTCGATATCGATCGTGACGACGGCCTGGTACGTATTCGCGTCGAAGCCGATGTCGCCGACCCGACCGACCGTCACGCCCGCGCTTTTCACGGGCGCGCGCGCCTTC
Organism: Caballeronia sp. J97; assembly: GCF_905220305.1. Classification (NCBI taxonomy): domain Bacteria; kingdom Pseudomonadati; phylum Pseudomonadota; class Betaproteobacteria; order Burkholderiales; family Burkholderiaceae; genus Caballeronia; species Caballeronia sp. J97. The sequence continues at coordinate 22,770 of NZ_CAJMZL010000030.1, forward strand.
AATCCGCCGATGTTGTCGAACTTGAGTTTCACCGCGTAGGTTTGCTGAAACGAAAGGGAGCTCATGTTGCCCGCCTTCAGCGCGAGAAAGAGCAGCGCCACGAAACCGAGCACCACGAAGAGGCCGACCCAAAAGTCGAGAGCAGTCTTTTTCATCGTCTTCCCAAAGAGAATCTTTTCGCAGATGGCGTGTGAGGGTCTGTGCCTTTCACAACGCACGCGCCTTGCGCGGCGCCTGCGCTTGGTCCATTAGCTGAACATCAGTGCGGTCAGCAGGAAATCGAGCCCGAGCACGGCGAGCGACGCGTACACGACGGTTTTCGTCGTTGCGCGTGACACGCCTTCCGGCGTCGGTCTCGCCTCGTAGCCCTGGAACAACGCGATGAACGTCACCGCGAAGCCGAACACGATGCTCTTGATGACGCCGTTGCCGACGTCGCGCCACACATCCACGCCACCCTGCATTTGCGACCAGAACGCGCCAGGATCGACGCCGATCAGCATCACGCCGACGATATAGCCGCCGATGATGCCGACCGCGCTGAAAATCGCCGCCAGCACCGGCATGGCGATGATGCCCGCCCACATGCGCGGCGCGACGACCACCTTGAGCGGGTCGACCGCCATCATTTCCATCGCCGTGAGTTGCTCGCCCGCCTTCATCAAGCCGATCTCGGCCGTGAGCGACGTGCCCGCGCGCCCCGCGAACAGCAGCGCCGTGACGACCGGCCCGAGCTCGCGCACGAGCGACAGCGCGACGAGCAGGCCGAGCGCCTGTTCCGAACCGTAGCGGCTCAATGTGTAATAGCCCTGCAAGCCGAGCACGAAACCGACGAACAGCCCCGACACCGCGATGATGACGAGCGAATAATTGCCGACGAAGTGGATCTGTTTCGTGACGAGGCGCGGGCGACGCAGCAGCGGGAAAAATTCGAGCACGAGGCGCAGGAACATGCGCGTCGCGTAGCCTGCGGTGCCGAAACCGTCGAGCACCCAGCGTCCGAGCGCGCTGATCATGCCTGCCCTCCGATGCCGAAATCCGCGGCGAGCGGCGTGCTCGCGTAGTGGAACTTGAACGGGCCGTCCGGCGTGCCGTCGATGAACTGGCGCACGGTCGGATCCTGCGATGCGCGCAGTTGCGCCGGCGTGCCCTCGGCATGAATCCCGCCGTTCGCGATGAAATATACGTAGTCCGCAATCGCGAAAGACTCCGGCACGTCATGCGTGACGAGAATGGAAGTAGCGCCGAGCGCGTCGTTGATCGTGCGGATGAGTTGCGCGGTGATGCCGAGCGAGATGGGATCGAGACCGGCGAAAGGCTCGTCGTACATCATCAGTTGGGGATCGAGCGCGATTGCGCGAGCGAGCGCCACACGGCGCGCCATGCCGCCCGAAATCTCCGACGGCGCGAGATCGCGCGCGCCGCGCAGGCCGACCGCATTCAGCTTCATCAGCACGAGGTCGCGAAGCAAGGCTTCGGGCAAGTCGGTGTGCTCGCGCAGCGGAAACGCCACGTTCTCGAACACGGTCTGGTCCGTGAACAGCGCGCCGAACTGGAACAGCATGCCCATTTTTCGGCGCAGCGCGTACAGGCCGTCGCGTGTCTGCGCGCCGACGTCCTGATCGCCGAACATGACCCGGCCGCGGCTCGCCTTCACGAGGCCACCGATCAAACGCAAGGTCGTGGTTTTGCCGCAGCCTGAGCCGCCCATGACCGCGACAACCTGCCCACGCGTGAAACGCATGTTCAGGTTCGACAGAACAAGCCGGTCGCCGTAGCCGAAATCGACGTCGCGCAGCTCTAGCAGAGTCTCGGAGGAAGCAGGCACTGGGTGAGAGATTCGGTTGACGCAAAACGCCGAATTATAGGGCCTGCGCGCAATCGGTGCTTTGCCTAGTCCTGCCTCTCCTTGTTTTTGGGAATATTCACCGTTGACTTGCAAACATCTGTTGCAGCGAAAAGACCGCCGCGGCGGTGTCCGGCGCTTCGGTGACCGCACGCACCACCGCCGCGCTGCCGACACCCGTCGCCAGCACGTCGGGCATGACGTTCGCATCGATTCCGCCTATCGCGACGAGCGGCACGCGGCCGGACAGCAACTGCACGTAGCGCGTGAGGCGCGCGAGGCCTTGCGGCTTCGTCGGCATGACTTTCGTCGTGGTCGGAAAGACGGCGCCCAGCGCGAGATAGCTCGGCCTGAAATGCAGCGCGCGCAACATTTCGTAATAGCCGTGCGTCGACAAACCAAGCCGCACGCCTGCTTTCGCGATCGCGTTCAGGTCGGCCGTCTGCACGTCCTCCTGGCCCAGATGCACCCCGTACGCGCCTGCCGCGACCGCCTCGCGCCAGTGATCGTTGATGAAAACCCGCGCGCCGTGCCGGCTTCCCGCTTCGACCGAGCGTGCGATCTCGCGTTGCAAATCGGTCGTGTCGGTCGTTTTGCGCCGCAGTTGCGTCGTGCCCACGCCCACATCCAGAACGCGCTCGACCCAGTCGGCGCTCGGCAGCACGGGGTACAGGCCGAGCCGGTCGGGACACGCCGGGAAGCCGTTTTTGGGCGCCGCCGGCAAATCGGCGACGCGCGGGAACGTCGCGAAATCGACCGGCCAGGCGTCGACCTTGTTCTCGTCGCCCGCGCGCCAGGCGAGCGCGAGCGTGAGCGCGTCGTGTGGCTCGAAGTTGCAATCGAGAAAGGCGGCGAGCGCCGAGAGCCAATCGTCCGACCATTCGCCTTCCAGCGCGAAACGCTCGTCGCCGCGACGCAGCGTGACGCGGCCGTCGCGCGCTTCGAGCGCCGCCGCGCCGCTTTTCGCGAGCCGCTCGGTATCCGCGTCATGCGGCTCGGTGAACACGATCAGATCGTCCGCTTTGGGCGATTCCGGCGCGGTCAGGCAGATGCGCCAGCGCGTTTCGGCCGCGGGCCATTCGCCCAGACGCGCGCGAATCCGCTCGGCGACTTCGATCAGTTCATCGGCGGGCGGCCAGAAAACTTCGCGATTCAGCAAGCTCATGCCGCGCCTCCGTCCTGGTGCCAGAACGGCATGCCGACGACCGGCGTGCTCGCCTGCGCGCTGTCGCGCTCGGCCATCGGGCCGGCGAGGAACGCGGTGCGCCCCGCCTCGACGCCGAGCGCGAAGGCGCGCGCCATCTGCGGCGGAAAAGTCGCCTGCGATACGGCCGTGTTGAGCAGCACGCCGTCGAAGCCCCACTCCATGACCTGACACGCATGCGACGGAACGCCGAGACCGGCATCGACGATCAGCGGCACATCCGGCAGACGCTCTCGCAACGTGCGCAATCCGTACGGGTTGGTCACGCCCTTGCCGGTGCCGATCGGCGCGCCCCACGGCATCAGCGCCTCGCAGCCGGCATCGAGCAGGCGCCGGCCGATGACCAGATCCTCCGTGCAATACGGCAGCACCTTGAAACCTTCGCGAATCAGCTTCGCCGCGGCTTCGACGAGGCCGATCGGATCGGGCTGCAGCGTGTAGTCGTCGCCGATCAGCTCCAGTTTGATCCACGGCGTCTCGAAGACTTCGCGCGCCATGTGCGCGGTCGTCAGCACTTCGTCGACACTCTGGCAGCCCGCCGTGTTCGGCAGGAGCGCGACGCCGTGGCGCTTCAACACATCGAAGAAACCGGCCTCGCCGGTCTCCGACTGGCGCCGTAGCGCGACGGTGACCATGCCTGGCCGCGCGGCGTCGATGGAGTCGGAAAGCGATTGCAGCGATGGATAACGCGAGGTTCCGAGCAGCACGCGGCTCGGAAACGTCTCGCCGTAGAGCGTGAGAACGTCAGCGGTGGAGATGGTCATGGTGGGATCCTTCGGTTCTGAATTCAGCCGCCCGCGACGGGCGACACGACGTCGAGCTTGTCGCCGGCGGCGAGCGTTTTCGTGGCGTGCTCGCCGCGCGCGACGAACTGCCCGTTCAACGCGACCGCGAACGGCGGCTTCGCGCCGAACGCGGTGAGCGCTTCGGTGACCGTGGCGGCGTCGGGCAAATCGAACGCGCGCTGATTGATGTGGATGTTCATGTCTGTTGTCTCTTGCTCATTGCGAAAGCGCGGGCGCGACGGCGAACTCGCCGTGCAGCAGTTCTGGCCAGCGCGCGGCGCCGCGGAAATCGGAAAAAGTGTCGGCATCGGCAACGTCGCCGGAAACGAGCGCGTCGGCCAGACGGCACGCGGCATCCGCCACTTCCGGCGCGATCATGAAGCCGTGCCGGTACAGTCCGTTCACGCGCAAGGTTCGCGCTCCGTCCCAGACGATGGCCGGCCGATGATCCGGCAAGGTCGGCCGGCAATGCGCGTTCAACTCCAGGATGCGCGCCTCGCCGAAGCCCGGATGCACCGCGAACGCGGCGCTGAGAAGTTCGAGCGCCGAGCGCACGCTCACCGGCGACATGTCCTCGCCCTCCACCTCCGTCGCGCCGATCACGTACAGATCGTCTTGCTTCGGCGCGATATAGAGCGGGTAGCGCGGATGCAGCAGCCGCACGGGCCGCGTCAGACCGATGCCCGGCGCATGCACGCGCGCGACCTCGCCGCGAATGCCGCGCAGCGCGGGCCACGCGGGCTTGCCGCCCAGACCGCGGCAATCGATGATCCAGCGGGCATCGGGCATCGCGTCGACGGCGGTATTCCAGTGCGTGCGCACGCCCCGCGCCGCAAGTCCGGCTGCGAGCGCGCTCAGGGCCTGGCGGTTATCCAGTTGCCCTTCGTTCGGCAGCAGCCAGCCCTGTGCGAAGCGCGTCCCGAGCGCCGGTTCGGCTTGCGCGACCTGCGCGCCCGCGAGCTTGACGAACCCGCCATCGAGCAGATCGGCGGGGGAGTTGGCCTTCAGACGGCGCTCAAAGAGCGGCGCTTCCGCGCGATCGGCGCCGTGCCAGACGACGAGCGTGCCGTTGCGCTGAAAGAAGACCGGTTCGGGCAATTGCCCGACGATGCGCGGCCAGCGCTCCAGCGACGCCGCTCCGAGCCCGACGACGAGCGGCTCCGCGCTCGCGGCTTCCGCGAGCGGCGCGAGCATGGCGGCGGCGACCCAAGCGGCCGATTGCGTGCCGGCCGCGTCGCCGCGTTCGTAGAGCGCGACGTCGTGGCCCGTGCCCGCGAGTTGCCAGGCGACGAGCCGCCCGACGAGCCCGCCGCCGATGACTGCGAAATCCGGCCCGCGCACGGCGCCCTGTTCGATTCTCTTGATCAATTCGATGTCTCCGTACGCGTGGCGCTGCACCGCACGAAGGAGACGAAGTACGCGATCTCGACCGTGCTGGCGCGGCGCCACATCACAAGGACGAAATCAGCGGAGAGACCGGCCCCGACATCGAATGAAACGCGCCGGGCGGAAAGAAAGTACTGGAAGAGACTGGAGGAATGGCGCGAGGATCGCGCGTTCTCCGGAAACTTCCCTCGCCGGTATTACCCGGATCGGGTGCAAAGGGTCTCTCTCAGCCTCGCCGCGCTGCCGACCGTTCCGGCCGCCGATGCACGCGAAGCACCCCTGTTTCGTCGAGGACCATTAAAACATGAAAGGCGAAGCGGCTGCAAACCGGGATTGCCCGCCTTTTATCGTGCGCGGCGGCACTCTGGCACAATGCCGCGAACATGGTTCTCCGAACGATTGCGCGAAATTAAGTGAGCGTTAAGAGAACCCCGGAACAATTTGCCGGGCCGGACAAGGCCGCGCGCGGCCCGGCCGCGGACGGAACAATCGGGCGCCTCGAAGACGCATCAGCAGGAAACTCATGATCAACACTCGTACCGAAAGCACGCAGCAGAAAGCCGACGAAGTCTCGGCCTGGAGCCTCATCAAGCCCTACTGGGTGTCGGAGGAGCGCGGAATCGCCTGGGGCCTGCTCGTGGCGATCATCGCGATCAACATGACGGTCGTGTGGATCAACGTCCGGCTCAACAGCTGGAACGCGGATTTCTACAACGCGCTGCAGAACAAGAACGTCAAGGACTTTCCGCATCTGCTGCTGATCTTCACGGGCCTCGCGTTCGCGTACATCCTGCTCGCTGTGTACGGGCGATATCTGCGGCAGATGCTCGCGTTCCGCTGGCGGCAATGGCTCACCAACAGGTTTCTCGAGCAATGGCTCGGGGACAAGGCGTTTTACCGCATCGAGCGCGACCGCCTGGCCGACAACCCCGACCAGCGTATTTCCGACGACCTGCAGTCTTTCGCCACCACGACGCTTTCGCTGTCCCTCGACCTGCTTTCGACGCTCGTCACGCTCGTCACCTTCATCACGATTCTCTGGACCATCGCGGGCGCGCTGACCTTCTCGCTCGGCGGCACGCCGATCACGATTCCGGGCTACATGGTGTGGGCCGCCGCGCTCTATGCGATTCTCGGCTCGCTGATCATCCAGAAGGTCGGCCATCCGCTCGTGTCGATCAACTATCAGCAGCAGAAGGTCGAGGCGGATTTCCGTTTCGGCCTGATCCGCGTGCGCGAGAACGCCGAGCAGATCGCGTTCTACGACGGCATCGCCACCGAAACCGCGAACGCGAAGACCATCTTCCAGCGCATCCGCGACAACTGGTGGATGATCATGAAGTACACGAAGCGCATGACCTTCGTGCTTTCCTTCTACGGACAGATCGCGATCATCTTTCCGATCATGGTCGCCGCGCCGCGCTACTTCGCGGGCGCGTTTTCGTTCGGCGTGCTGATGCAGATTTCATCGGCGTTCGGCACTGTCAGCGATTCGTTTTCCTGGTTCATCAACAGTTATTCGACGTTGGTCGAATGGCGCGCCACCGTCAATCGTCTTCGCGAATTCAAGCGCGTGATGCGCTCGACGCACATCCGCGAGGAAACGTCGCCGGCGACGGAGCACGGCGGCATCAACCTGCATTTCACGAGCACGCCGTCGCTCACCACAAAAGGCCTCATGCTCGCGCTGCCCAACGGCACGCCGCTTTCGCGCGTGGCGAATGTGTCGATCGAACCGGGATCGCGCTGGCTGGTCGTCGGTCCTTCGGGATCGGGCAAGAGCACGCTGATGCGCGCGCTCGCGGGCTTGTGGCCGTTCGGCGACGGCACGATCGACGCCCCCGTCGACGCGAAGATGATGTTCATCCCGCAGATGAGCTATCTGCCGATCGGCACGCTGCGCGCGGCGCTTGCGTATCCCTCGCCTGGCGGCACGTTCGGCGACGACGAATCGCGTGAAGTGCTGCGTCTGTGCAATCTCGAAGCTTATGTGGATCGGCTGGAGGAAAGCGCGCATTGGGCGCGGAGCCTGTCGCCGGGCGAACAGCAGCGGCTCGCTGCGGCGCGCGTGCTGCTGCACAAGCCGGACTTCGCGTTCCTCGATGAAGCCACCAGCGCGCTCGATGCCGAGAACGAGCTGCATATCTACAACACGCTCGTCGAGCGGCTGCCGAAGGCGGCGATCCTGAGCGTGGCGCATCGCGAGTCGGTGGCGATGTTCCACGATTACAAGATCGAGATCGAGAGGGCGATGGCCGAGGTTTGAAGCTTTTTTCGCTCCGTGATTCGATCGATAAACCGCACCCCTGAGCAATCATCGGTGCGGTTTTTCCTATTTGTCGTTGCGGTTGATCTGATCGACTTGTCGCGTCCTAGACTGTCGGATCTTCGTCACTCTAGACTGCAGATGGACCTCGAACTCTTGACCGACGACGATCTCGATGCAATGCGTCGTGCGCCGAAGGTGATCGTCAACCCGCGCGCGCGATGGGTGCGCAAGGGCGGACATCGGGAGAAGAATTTCACGCTTCACGACGCTCGCGATGCCACGCAGGCATATCGACTCTTCGTGCGCATTTCAGAAACCAACGAAACCGTGTACTCGGTGGGACTCGCGCGGGTCTGGTCGCCCGAAGCGACACTCGTCCTGGTCCGTTATAACGGCCCGTATCATCCGCATAGAAACATCGTCGAGCGTACGAAGGTTCCGGCTGGCTGTCACAGGCATCTCGCCACACATCGCTATATCGAAGCCGGACTCGATGCGGACGGATACGCCGAGCCCGTCTCACACTACAATTCCGTTGAAAGCGCGTTCGATTCGCTCTGCAGGGATTTCGAAATCGCACCGCACGCATTCAACCCATTTCAACCCGAGCTCGAGTTCTGACATGGTGCACGACACACCCGAGGCGGTGAAGCGGCTGCTGTGCGAATCGTGGTGTTCCGAACTCGAAGTCGCGCGAGACGGCGACGCCCTGCGGCTTTCCATGCCATTGCTCGAGCCCGACGGCGATTACGTGACCGTGTGGCTGCGGCAGACAATGGGCGGCTGGCGTCTCGAAGACGCCGGCGCTACGTTGATGCGCATCTCATACGATTCGGATACTTCTGCCTTGATGCGCGGTCCGAGGCGCGTACTGCTCGACAAGATGCTGTCCGAGTATGGCGCACGGCTCGCCGACGACGGCCAGATAGTGTCGGAAACGGATGAGCCGCTTCTCGGCATTTCGCTTTTGCGTTATGGACAAGCGCTGCTCCGGGTCAACGATCTCAGAAGCTGGAGCAAAGCACGCGTTGCATCGACCTTCTTCGACGATCTCAAGCTGAATCTCACGGAAATCGTCGGCGCCGAAAGTGTCATCGAAAACTACCGGGCGCCGGAAGTCCCCCATGCGGCCGATTATCCAATCGACTTTTTTCTGAAAGGCTCGCAAACGCCGCTATTCGTATTCGGCGTTCCGAATCAGGAACGCGCGCGCACCGCGACCATCGTGCTGCAACACATAGACCAGTACATCGAGCGCTTCGACTCGATCGTGGTCTTTCAAGATGCCAGCGCAATTCCTAGTGTCGACCTGCGCCGACTCATGAATGCCGCGAACGACATGGTCGACTCGATCGATGCAAAAATCGCGCTCGAAAAGAAGATTCGCCACCGGATGCGCGTCGCCTGAGTCCGAAACAAAAAGGCCACGCAATTCGCGTGGCCTTTTCGCTTTCATGACGCGCCGGACCGTTACCGCGGCAACTCGCTCGATCCCATCAGATACGCATCCACCGACCGCGCGCACTGGCGTCCTTCCCGAATCGCCCAGACGACCAGCGACTGACCGCGCCGCATGTCGCCCGCCGTGAACACCTTGTCCACCGACGTGTAATACGCCTTGTCGCCCTCGGTCGCGGCGCGCACGTTGCCGCGCGCATCCTTCTCGACGCCGAACGCATCCAGCACCGGCGAAACCGGTTGCGTGAAGCCCATCGCGAGCAGCACGAGATCCGCCTTCAGTTCGAATTCGGAGTTCGGCACTTCCTGCATCTTGCCGCCCTTCCACTCGACGCGCACCGCGATCAGCTTCTCGACCTTGCCGTTCTTGCCTTCGAAGCGCTTCGTCGCGACCGACCAGTCGCGCTCGCAACCTTCTTCATGCGACGACGACGTGCGCAGCTTGATCGGCCAGTACGGCCACACGAGCGGCTTGTTCTCTTCCTCGGGCGGTTGCGCGAGCAACTCGAACTGCGTCACGTCCTTCGCGCCATGACGGTTCGACGTGCCCACGCAATCCGAACCCGTATCGCCGCCGCCGATCACGACGACATGCTTGCCCTTCGCGAGCAACTGGTACGAGAGCTTGTCGCCCGCGTTGACCTTGTTCTGCTGCGGCAGGAATTCCATCGCGTAATAGATGCCTTCGAGCTCGCGGCCCGGCACCGGCAGGTCGCGCGGCGTTTCCGAACCGCCCGCGATCACGACCGCATCGAACTGTTCCTTCAGCTCGTCCGGCGTGATCGTTTCCTTCGCCGTATTCGCGATGTAGTCCGGCAGCGCATCCTTGCCAATGAACACGTTGGTGCGGAACGACACGCCTTCCGCTTCCATCTGACGCATGCGGCGGTCGATCAGCCATTTCTCCAGCTTGAAGTCGGGGATGCCGTAGCGCAGCAGACCGCCGATGCGATCGTTCTTCTCGAAGACGACGACTTCATGACCCGCGCGCGCCAGCTGCTGCGCGGCCGCGAGACCGGCAGGGCCCGAACCGACGACGGCGACCTTCTTGCCCGTCTTGTGCTTCGGCGGCTGCGGCACGACCCAGCCTTCCGTGAAAGCCTTGTCGATGATCGCGTGCTCGATCGACTTGATGCCGACCGGATCGTCGTTGATGCCGAGCGTGCACGCCGCCTCGCACGGCGCCGGGCAGATGCGGCCCGTGAATTCCGGGAAGTTGTTGGTCGAGTGCAGCACGTTGATCGCGCTCTTCCAGTCTTGCTGGAACACGAGATCGTTGAAGTCCGGAATGATGTTGTTGACCGGGCAGCCGTTGTTGCAGAACGGAATGCCGCAGTCCATGCAGCGCGCGCCTTGAATCTTCGCGTCTTCATCGGTCAGCGCGGCGACGAATTCCTTGTAATGCTTGACGCGGGTCAGCGGTGCTTCGTACGCCTCGTGGCGGCGTTCGAACTCGAGAAAACCGGTTGCCTTGCCCATTTCTTTCTCTGTATTTGGTGAGGATCGCGCTCTCCGATGCACGCGCACCGGAGAGCCTTTCTATGACTTGTGAGACCGGGCTTTACGCCGCGACCGCTTCCTTGCCCTTCTTCGCGCCGAGCTCGGTGAGCGCGCGCTTGTACTCGGTCGGGAACACCTTGACGAACTGACGGCGAGCCGAGTCCCAGTTCTCGAGCAGCGACTTCGCACGCGGCGAGCCGGTGAACTGGAAGTGACGCTCGATCAGGCCCTTCAACAGCGCTTCGTCGGTCTTGCCGGTGTGCCACAGCGTGCGATCCACCGTGCGCTCCTGTTCGGCCTGCTGCAGCACCGGATCGAGCGCGACCATCGACTTGTTGCACTTGCCCGCGAACGCGCCTTCGGGGTCGTACACGAACGCGATGCCGCCCGACATGCCCGCCGCGAAGTTGCGGCCCGTCTCGCCGAGCACGACCACCGTGCCGCCGGTCATGTATTCGCAGCCGTGATCGCCCGTGCCTTCGACGACCGCCGTCGCGCCCGAGTTACGCACGCAGAAGCGCTCGCCCGCGACGCCGCGGAAATACGATTCTCCTTCGATCGCGCCGTACATCACCGTGTTGCCGCAAATGATGTTTTCCTCGGACTTGCCGCGGAAGTCGTTGGTCGGGCGAATGATGATGCGCCCGCCCGACAAGCCCTTGCCGACGTAGTCGTTGCCGTCGCCGACGAGATCCAGCGTCACGCCCTTCGCGAGGAACGCGCCGAAGCTCTGGCCCGCCGTGCCCTTCAACTGGATGTGAATCGAGTCGTCGGGCAGGCCGTCGTGGCCATGCGTCTTCGCAATCAGACCGGACAGCATCGCGCCCACCGTGCGGTTCACGTTGCGCACCGGCTGGATGAACGACACGTGCTCGCCCTTTTCGATCGCCGCCTTCGACTTCTCGATCAGCGTGTGATCGAGCGCCTTGTCGAGACCGTGATCCTGCACGTCGACATGCTTGCGCGCGACGTCCTCGCCCACCGGCACCTGATAGAAGATGCGCGAGAAGTCGAGACCCTTCGCCTTCCAGTGCTCGATGCCCTTCTTCATGTCGAGCAGATCGACGCGGCCGATCAGGTCATCGAACTTGCGGATGCCGAATTGCGCCATGATTTCGCGCACTTCTTCCGCGACGAAGAAGAAGAAGTTGACGACATGCTCCGGCTGGCCGGAGAACTTGGCGCGCAGCACCGGATCCTGCGTCGCGACGCCGACCGGGCACGTATTCAGATGACACTTGCGCATCATGATGCAGCCTTCGACGACGAGCGGCGCCGTCGCGAAGCCGAATTCGTCCGCGCCGAGCAGCGCGCCGATGACGACGTCGCGGCCGGTCTTCATCTGACCGTCGGCCTGCACGCGGATACGGCCGCGCAGACGGTTGAGCACCAGCGTCTGCTGCGTTTCGGCGAGGCCGAGTTCCCACGGCGTGCCCGCATGCTTGAGCGACGACAAGGGCGACGCGCCCGTGCCGCCGTCATGACCGGCGATCACGACGTGATCCGCCTTCGCCTTCGCGACGCCTGCGGCAACCGTGCCGACGCCGACTTCCGACACCAGCTTCACCGAAATGCTCGACGACGAATTCACGTTCTTCAGATCGTGAATCAGTTGCGCGAGGTCTTCGATCGAATAGATGTCGTGGTGCGGCGGCGGCGAAATCAGGCCGACGCCCGGCACCGAATAACGCAGCTTGCCGATGTAATCGGACACCTTGTGGCCCGGCAACTGACCGCCTTCGCCGGGCTTCGCGCCCTGCGCCATCTTGATCTGGATCTGATCCGCCGACGACAGATACTCCGCCGTCACGCCGAAACGGCCCGACGCCACCTGCTTGATCTTCGAGCGCAGCGAATCGCCTTCCTTCAGCGGGATGTCGGTGACGACTTCCTTGCCGATGATCGATTGCAGCGTGTCGCCGTTCTTGATCGGGATGCCGCGCAGCTCGTTGCGATAACGCGTTTCGTCCTCGCCGCCTTCGCCGGTGTTCGACTTTCCGCCGATGCGGTTCATCGCGACAGCCAGCGTCGCGTGCGCTTCCGTGCTGATCGAGCCGAGCGACATCGCGCCGGTGGCGAAGCGCTTGACGATTTCCTTCGCCGATTCGACTTCGTCGAGCGGAATTGCCTTCGTCGGCTCGACCTTGAACTCGAACAGACCGCGGAAGGTCATGTGACGCTTCGTCTGGTCGTTGATGATGTGCGCGTATTCCTTGTACGTCTGATACGAGTTGCTGCGCGCCGAGTGCTGCAGCTTGGCGATCGCGTCCGGCGTCCACATGTGTTCTTCGCCGCGCACGCGGTACGCATATTCGCCGCCCGCGTCGAGCATGTTCGCGAGGACCGGGTTGTCGCCGAACGCCTCGCGGTGCAGATGAATCGCTTCCTCCGCCACTTCGAAGATGCCGATGCCGCCGACCTTCGTCGCCGTACCCTTGAAGTACTTCTCGACCAGCTCCGACGACAGACCGACGCCTTCGAAAATCTGCGCGCCGGTGTAGGACATGTACGTCGAGATGCCCATCTTCGACATGACCTTCAACAGGCCCTTGCCGACCGCCTTCGTGAAGTTGTAGATGACCTTGTCCGCCGACAGATCGCCCTTCAGGCCTTCGGCCATGTTGGCGAGCGTTTCCAGCGCGAGGTACGGGTGAACGGCTTCCGCGCCGTAGCCCGCGAGCAGCGCGAAGTGATGCGTCTCGCGCGCGGAGCCCGTTTCCACGACGAGACCCGTGCTCGTGCGCAGGCCGTGCTGCACGAGATGCGAGTGAATCGCGGACGTGGCGAGCAGCGCCGGGATCGCGACGTTGTCGCGGTCCATCTTGCGATCGGACACGATCAGGATGTTGTAGCCGGACTTCACGGCGTCGACGGCTTCCGCGCACAGCGACGCGATGCGCGCCTCGATGCCTTCCTTGCCCCACGCCGCCGGGTAGCAGATGTTCAGCTCATACGAGCTGAACTTGCCGCCCGTGTACTTGTCGATCGCGCGGATCTTCGCGATGTCCTTGAAGTCGAGCACGGGCTGCGACACTTCGAGGCGCATCGTCGGGTTGATGTTGGTCGTGTCGAGCAGGTTCGGCTTCGGGCCGATGAACGAGACGAGCGACATGACGAGGTTTTCGCGGATCGGATCGATCGGCGGGTTCGTCACTTGCGCGAACAACTGCTTGAAGTAGTTGTAGAGCGTCTTGTTCTTGTTGGACATGACCGCGAGCGGCGAGTCGTTGCCCATCGAGCCGACGGCTTCCTCGCCCGATTGCGCCATCGGCGCCATCAGGAACTTGAGGTCTTCCTGCGTGTAGCCGAACGCCTGCTGACGGTCGAGCAGCGCGGCGGCTTCGCGGCGTTGCGTCTCGACGTCTTCCGCCTTCGGCTCGATTTCGTCGAGCTTGATGCGCACGGCATCGATCCAGCTCTTGTACGGCTTCGCGTTGGACAGGTTGTCCTTCAGCTCCTTGTCCTCGATGATGCGGCCCTGCTCCATGTCGATCAGGAACATCTTGCCCGGCTGCAGGCGCCACTTCTTGACGATCTTCGATTCGGGAATCGGCAGCACGCCCGATTCCGACGCGAGGATCACGAGATCGTCGTCGGTGACGAGATAGCGCGCCGGACGCAAGCCGTTGCGGTCCAGCGTGGCGCCGATCTGGCGGCCGTCCGTGAACGCGATCGCGGCGGGGCCGTCCCACGGCTCCATCATCGCGGCGTGGTATTCGTAGAAGGCGCGGCGGTTGTCGTCCATCAGCGTGTGCTGTTCCCACGCTTCCGGGATCATCATCATCATTGCGTGGACGAGCGGGTAGCCGGCCATCACGAGCAGTTCGAGACAGTTGTCGAACGATGCCGTGTCCGACTGGCCCGGATAGATCAGCGGCCAGAGCTTCGGCAGATCGTCGCCGAGCACGTACGACGCGATCGCGCCGGTACGCGCGTTCAGCCAGTTGACGTTGCCCTTCACGGTGTTGATTTCACCGTTGTGCGCGATCATGCGATACGGGTGCGCGAGCTCCCACGCCGGGAACGTGTTGGTCGAGAAGCGCTGGTGCACGAGCGCGAGCGCCGACACGACGCGCTCGTCCTGCAGATCGCGGTAATACACGCCGACCTGACCGGCCAGCAGCAGGCCCTTGTAGACGACCGTGCGCGACGACATGGACGGCACGAAGTATTCCTTGCCGTGCTTGAGCTTCAACGCCTGGATGCGATGGCTCGCAGTCTTGCGGATGATGTACATCTTGCGCTCGAGCGCGTCCGTCACGACGATGTCCTTGCCGCGACCGATGAAGATCTGGCGGATCAGCGGCTCGCTCGCCTTCACCGTGGGCGAAATCGGCATGCTGGAATCGACGGGCACGTCACGCCAGCCGAGCACGACCTGGCCTTCCGCCTTCACCGTGCGCTCGAGCTCCTGCTCGCACGCGAGACGCGATGCGTGCTCCTTCGGCAGGAAGATCATGCCGACGCCGTATTCGCCAGCCGGCGGCAACGTCACGCCCTGCTTGGCCATTTCCTCGCGATAGAAGCCGTCCGGCACCTGAATCAGGATGCCGGCGCCATCGCCCATCAGCGGATCGGCGCCGACCGCGCCACGGTGATCGAGATTTTCGAGAATCTTGAGACCCTGCTGAATGATCTCGTGGCTCTTTTTCCCTTTGATATGGGCGACGAAGCCGACGCCGCAGGCGTCGTGTTCGTTCGCAGGGTCGTACATGCCCTGCGCGGCGGGAAGCGAACCGGCTGCCGGTTGCTGATGATCGTTCATGGGGACACCGTCTCTACTGTGAGGGGCCGACTCGCTCGGCCGTTGAACCATTTTCTTGTCGCTTGCGACGACTTTTTTCAACCTGATGTGTCACGAAGCACGGTCGTGCGCGGCACGCTGCACCGCGGCAAACGCCGGAAATCGAAATATACGCGACGAATCAAAGTGATGGCAAATAAAACTTGATGATATGGCACCAATTATCGATATGGTGCAAACACGCCCCATCATATTGGGGTCGCATCATTATGTGTTAAAAAGAAACGGCGTGATTCGAAAAAATCGAAACGCCGTTTCGTTTTGTGCTTCGGGAGTGCAGTCGAACGCCGTTATTGCGGCTGCGGGGTTTCGCGGATCTTGCGCGGACGGCCGCGCGGCAGCGGCGACACCCGACGATTGGCCGCATGCGACGCCCATTCGCGATAGGCGTCGCTGCCCAGCACCCAGCCTTTGAGTGTCGCTTGCAGGAGACGGTTGGCCTCGCGCTCGTCGAGCGGTTGTTCGCACAATTCCTTGTACGCGTGCTGTCGTTCGAACGGCGTGTTGCCGAGCGACCAGAAGAGCGGATGGTCGGTGATGAGGCCATCGAGCGCGAGCCCGATGTGATGACGGAAACTGGACCACTTGTAGTCCTGCGGCGCCGCGACGAGTTGCGCGCGCACAGGCGCCATTTCGACGACGCGCGTGGCGAGCAAGAAATAGCGTTCGCCTTCGATGACCGTCGCGCGATAGCGGCCCTCCCAGAGCGTGCCGCGCCGCATGTAACGGCGATTGAAATGCGCTACGTAGCGACGTCCGACCGCCTGCATCGCCTTGGGCAAGCTGGATTCGTCACGCGGCGTGACGAGCAGATGCACCGCTTGCGGCATCAGCGCATAAGCGTGAATCGAGAGGTGATGATCACGTGAAGCAGTCCTCAAGCAGTCGATGAAGAGCTCGTAGTCCTGGTCGTCGACGAAGGCGGGTTGCTGGTCGAGACCACGCAGGATGACATGCTGCGGCTGTTCGGGAACGTAGAGTCGTGCAAGCCGTGCCATTCTGGATATTCCGTTGGTCGCGTTTGTGTTACCCCGATCGGGGGCCTTTCGGAGCCGTTGCGGCAGCGTGAACAAACACATGCAATTGCCGTGCAACGAGGCCCCTAAGCCGCTCTCTGCCCTAGGGAAAATGCTCTACGGCGACGCTATGGTTTATGTGAAATGTTGTGTTCATAATGAGCGTGCTTTTTCGGAGGAGCACAAATTGAAAATAAAACAAGTCATCACGGGGATCGCGGCATTAGCGTGTGTGTCCACTGCGGCACATGCGCAATCTGCCGGGTCCTTCTATGCAACAGCCGGCTGGTTTCACTTCGCCCCGCAAGACAGCAGTGGTCCGCTCAAAGAAACAAGTGTAGGCGGATCTCCGGTCAATATCGATGTTCCCGGTTCGGGCGCAGGCATCTCGAGCGCTGATACCGCCGGCTTCACCGTAGGCTACTTCGCCACCGACCACATTGCCGCCGAACTCGAAATGGGTATTCCCCCCACGTTCGACCTCGAAGGCACCGGTACCTTCTCCCAGTACGGCAAGGTCGGCAGCGCGAAGCAGTGGAGCCCGACGCTGCTCTTCAAATACTTCTTCAACGCGCCCACGGCGAAGTTCCGTCCTTTCGTGGGCATCGGCGTGACGCGCACGTGGTTCACCGACGCGAAGATCACCAATGAGCAATTCGAAGGCTCGGTCTTGCATGGTCCGACCACCGTCGACACGGATAGTTCGTGGGCGCCCGTGTTTAATGTCGGCGCGACGTACAATTTCACAGAACACTGGTTCGCCGGATTTTCCGTGTCCTTCATTCCTTTGAAGGCCACCGCGAAACTGAGCACACAGGCTCAAACGCCTGTCGGCACACTCAATGTCCAGTCGCAGGCAAAAATCACGCTCAACCCGATCGTCACATATTTGCGAGTAGGCTATCGTTTCTAAAATCAAACTGCTCACAGACATCCAACGACGATAAAAGCGTCATTGCAAAAAAGAAAGATAACGCCGGCATGATTCATACATGCCGGCGTTATCTTTTCATCGCGCTTGTAAATGTGACCTTCGAAAGAAGGAATTGCTTGCAGTTCTTACGCGTCGACGCGCTGCGAAAAATCATTCGCGGTCGCGCTTACCGAAACTATGCGCAAGGTCGGGGCACCGGCATTGAATTTGCTGCATGATGGGTTTTCCCGCCGATTCACGCGGGCTATCCACGACTCATCCATCGACGGAGCGATCTATGAACGCACTGCCTAATACGCGAGACGCCATCGGAGATTCATGGACCACGACGAGCCGCCGTGCACGCCGCATGGCACGGCATGGCCGTGAAGCAGCCGAGGATATCGGCTCCGAACTCCGCACGCTTCTGAGCGAACTCGAAAGCACGCTATCCGAAGGCACATCGGCCGACGCGGCTGCGCTTCGCGCGCAAATCAGCGATCGCATCGACAGCGCCCGCGCACGTCTGAACGACACCCACGCTGCGCTACGCGAGCGCGCCGGCGCCGCATTCGAAGACGCCGACGCCTACCTCCACGAAAAGCCCTGGCAGACGATTGCGCTCGTCGGTGGGCTGGCGCTGGTCGCGGGCGTCCTGCTCGCTCGCGTTCGCTGACGTTTCAGCCGGACGGCGCTTCCAGAAAATCCGCGCCGATGATGTCGATGCGATCCGTGCAGATCGCATCGACGCCCCATTGCGCGAGCAGAAGCGCGCGCGCCGGGTCGTTCACCGTGTAGGCGAGGATGCGCAAACCCGCATCCTTGATCTGCGCGACGAGCGTTTCGTCGAGCGTCCGATGGTTCGCGTGCAACGATACACACGAGAGCGCCGAAGTCTGCGCGCGCCAGTCCGCGGGCACGCGCTCGTACAGCATGCCCCGCGGAAGGTTGGGCGCGACATCGCGCGCCGCCTCCAGCGCCGCGTATGAAAACGATGACAGTAGGGGCGCGACTTCAGCATCCGCCCACAAGCGCGCCGCCTCACGCGCGACGAGCACGCCGGTTTCCACGTCGCGGCCCTGACTCGGCTTGATCTCGACATTCGCCGCCAACCCGTGCTTCATGCATCGCTCGTGGACCTGCACGAGCGTCGGCATGCGCGCGTTGACGAACTCGGCGCTGAACCACGCGCCCGCGTCGAGCGCGCGCAACTGCGCATAGGTCATCGCTTTCGCCGCACCGCGCCCGTTCGACGTACGATCTACCGCATCGTCGTGCAGCAGGAAGACGATATCGTCGGCGGAGAGCTTCGCGTCGAATTCGATCATCTTGTGGCCGAAGCGCGCGCCGACGTCGATCGCCTCGAGCGTATTCTCCGGCGCGAGCTTGCCGCCGCCGCGATGCGCGACGATCGCGGGATAAGGCCAGATTCTCATCGCGTATGCTCCATTCAGTTGGCGCGCAGCCCCGTTGCCGGATCGAAGAAATGCAGATGCCGCGCGGGCACCGACACGCTGAGCCGTTCGCCGCGCTGCGGACGATGCTCGTGCGGCAAGCGCGCCGCCACATCGTGCTTGCCCCACTTGCCATGCGCGAGATTGTCCGCGCCGAGCAGTTCAGCGGAATCGACGTCGAGCGTCGCGCCCGGCGCGTTCTCGCCGCCGGGCGTCATGTGTTCCGGACGGATGCCGACGATCCACTCCCGCCCGTGCATTGCGCCCGTCACGCCGCTCGCGCCCGCGACCGGCAGCTTCGGCCCCCCGCCCGCGACCTCGAAGCTCGATCCGTCGTCGGACAGGCGGCCTTCGAGCAGATTCATCGCCGGCGAGCCGATGAAGCTTGCAACGAAAACGGTCGCCGGACGTTCGTACACTTCGGTCGGCGCGCCGATCTGTTCGGCGTGGCCTTTGTTCATGACGATGACGCGCTGCGCGAGCGTCATCGCTTCGATCTGATCGTGTGTCACGTAGAGACTCGTGGTTGCGAGACGCGCATGCAGCCGCTGGATTTCGAGCCGCATCTGCACGCGCAGCTTCGCATCCAGATTCGACAAAGGTTCGTCGAACAAGAACACGGCCGGTTCGCGCACGATCGCGCGGCCCATCGCGACGCGCTGCCTCTGACCGCCCGACAGTTCGCGCGGCTTGCGCGCAAGCAGATGTTCGAGTTCGAGGATACGCGCGGCATTGGCGACGCGCGAGTCGATGGTCTTCTTGTCCGCGCCGCCGATCTTCAGCGCGTACGCCATATTCTGCGCGACGCTCATGTGCGGATAAAGTGCGTAGTTCTGAAAGACCATCGCGATATCGCGATCTTTCGGCTCCAGCTTGTTCACCACCTTGCCACCGATTTCGATCGCGCCTTCCGACACGCTTTCGAGACCCGCGACCATGCGCAGCAGCGTCGACTTCCCGCAGCCGGACGGACCGACCATCACGACGAACTCGCCGTCCTCGATCGCCACATCGATGCCATGCAGCACGTAGTTCGAGCCGTCGTACGTTTTCTTGACGCTTTTGAGATTCAATGCGGCCATCGATCAGCCTTCTCCGTTATTTCTCTGAGTCCACGAGTCCGCGCACGAACCAGCGTTGCATGGTCAGGACGACCGCGAGCGGCGGCAGCATCGCGAGCAGCGTCGCCGCCATCACGTAATGCCATTCGGTCGCGGTATCGCCCGACGCGATCATGCTCTTGATGCCGACGACCGCCGTCTGCAGCGACACTTCGTTGGTGATGAGAATCGGCCAGAGATACTGGTTCCAGCCGTAGATGAACGTGATGACGAAGAGCGCCGCGATGTTGGTCTTCGAAAGCGGCAGCACGACGTCCCAGAAGAAGCGCAGCGGCCCTGCGCCGTCGATGCGCGCGGCTTCCATCAGTTCATCGGGCAGCGTCATGAAGAACTGACGGAAGAGGAAGGTCGCCGTTGCGGAGGCGATCAGCGGCAGCGTCAATCCCGCATACGTATTCGACAAATGCATCGACGACACGACCTGCACCGTCGGAAAGATGCGCACTTCGACCGGCAGCATCAGCGTGATGAAGATGAGCCAGAACGCGAGGTTCTTCATCGGAAAGCGGAAGAACACGATCGCATACGCGGAGACGATCGACACGGCGATCTTGCCGATCGAGATCACGAGCGCCATCGCGAGGCTGTTCGCCAGCATGCGGCCGAAAGGCGCCGCCGCGTTGCCGCTGCCGTGCGTCCAGATATACGCGATGTTCTCGAAGAGATGCGTGCTCGGCACGAGCGAGAGCGGCACGCTGAACACTTCCTTCGCGTTCATCGTGGCCGCGCAGAACGCGACGTACACCGGAAACACGATCAGCGCGACACCGAGCAGCAGCACCGCGTGACAGAAGATATCGAAGCCGCGACGGTTCTCGATCATGAATATTGCACCCTGCGTTCGACGAAGCGGAACTGGATCACCGTCAACACGACGACGATCACCATCAGCACGACCGACTGCGCGCCGGAGCTGCCGATGTCGAGTCCCTGGAAGCCTTCCGCGAAGATCTTGTAGATGAGCGTCTTGGTCGACTGCGCGGGACCGCCGCCGGTGGCGGCATCGATGACCGGGAAGGTATCGAAGAACGCGTAGACCAGATTCACGACCAGCAGGAAGAACGACGTCGGCGACAAGAGCGGCAGCGCGATCCCGAAGAAGCGTCGCACGGGCCCGGCGCCGTCGATGGCGGCGGCTTCGATCAGCGATTGCGGGATCGCCTGAAGTCCCGCGTAGAAGAACAGGAAGTTGTAGCTGACCTGCTTCCACACCGACGCGAGCACGACGAGGAACATCGCCTGCGTGCCATTGAGCGCGTGATTCCAGACGATGCCCTGCTTGCCGAGCGCGTAGGTCACGAGCCCGATGCTCGGATTGAACAGAAACGACCACAGCACGGCGGCGATGGCGGGCGCGACCGCATACGGCCAGATGAGCAGCGTTTGATACGCCTTCGCGCCGCGCGTCACGCGATCGGCGCATGCGGCGAGCAGCAGCGAGATCACGAGGCCCGACACCGTGACGAGCGCGCAGAAAATCATCGTCGTGTTGAACGACGAGAGATAGAGCGGGTCCGCGAACAACTGCCGGAAGTTCGCCAGCCCGACGAACTCGCTCGACGTGCCGAACGCATCCTGACTTTGCGTGGCCTGCCAGAGCGCTTCGCCGGCAGGCCACAGGAAGAACAGCGCGGTGATCGCGAGTTGCGGCGCGACGAGCAGATACGGCAGGACGCTCGTATCGAAACGAGAGCGTTTTTCCATGCTTTGATTTCCCGATGCGCCCGCGCTCTTACACGCGGGCGCGTGAGCTTAGTTGCCGGCTTTCTCGAAGCGGCGCAGCAGCTCGTCGCCGCGTTGCACCGACGCATCGAGCGCCTGTTGCGGCGTCTTCTTGTCGGCCCAGACCTGCTCGAGCTCTTCGTCGACGATCGTGCGGATCTGCGGCATGTTGCCGAGACGCAGGCCCTTCGTGTAGGGCAGCGGCGGCTTGTTCAGCATCTGCTTGATCGCAATATCGGCGCCGGGATTCTTGTCGTAGAAGCCCTGCTTTTGCGTGAGCTCATACGCGGCTTGCGTGACGGGCAGATAGCCCGTGTCCTGATGCCACTTCGCCGCGACTTCCGGCGTCGACAGATACGCGAGGAACTTCGCGACGCCTTTGTAGACGGCCGGGTCCTTGCCCGACAACACCCACAGACTCGCGCCGCCGATGATCGCGTTCTGCGGCGCGCCCTTCACGCTCGCGTCGTACGGCATCATGCCGACGCCGTAATCGAACTTGGCGAATTTCGCGATGGTCGCGCGCGAGCCCGACGAGTTCGTGATGATTCCGCAGTCGCCGCTATAGAACTTCGACACCGGCTCGTCCTTGCGGCCCACATACGTGAAGGTGCCTTCCTTCGCCATGTTCTGCAGGAACTGAATGTGCGCGACCTGAAGCGGCTTGTTGAATTCGAGCTTGGCGTCGAGGCCGTCGAAGCCGTTGTTCTTCGTCGCGAACGGCGCGGCGTGCCACGCGCTGTAGTTTTCGAGCTGGATCCAGCTCTGCCAGCCGGACGAGTAGCCGCACGAGTAACCCGCGGCCTTCAGCTTCTTCGCGTCGGCTTCGACATCGGCCCAGGTCTTCGGCGGCTGATTCGGATCGAGGCCGGCCTTCTTGAACGCGTCCTTGTTGTAATAGAGAACGGGCGTCGAGCTATTGAACGGCATCGAGATCAGATGGCCGGTCTTCGCGTCGCTGTAGTAGCCCGCGATCGTCGGCACGAAGGCCTTTTCATCGAACGGCACGCTGGCCTGCTTGAACACGTCGTAGACCGGGATGACTGCCTTCTTCGCCTGCATCATCGTTGCGGTGCCGACTTCGTAGACCTGCAGGATCGCGGGTGCATTGCCGCTGCGATACGCCGCGATGCCCGCCGCGAGCGCCTGGTCGTACGTGCCCTTGAACACGGGGACGATCTTGTAATCGCTCTGTGACTTGTTGAAATCGTTGGCGATGTCGTTCACGCGCTCGCCGAGCGCGGCTTCCATCGCATGCCAGAACTGGATTTCCGTTGCGGCTTGCGCGGCGGTGCTGGCGCCGAAGGCCAGAACGGCCGCGGCCGAGATCGTGCGGAACAAGGGCTTGCAGCTCATCGATGAGTCTCCTTCTGAGAATTTCGCGCTTGGAAACGCGCGATATTAGTTGTTGTCGATGACAAACAGGCGTTGATACTCCTTCAAAGCGTAACGATCGGTCATGCCCGCGATGTAATGCGCGATCAGCCGCGCCTGCGAACTGTCGTGGCTCGATGACGGCGCGTCGTTCGCCGATTCCTCCGTCACCGGCCCGCGCGCCTGATAGGCGGGCGGCAAGAGACGAGGATCGTCGGTGAAGGCTTCGAAAAGGCCCGTCACGACGCGCTTCGCCTTGTTGGCCATACGCATCACGCGATAGTGCCGGTACAGGTTCTTGAACAGGAAACGCTTGAGCTGCGCCGCCTGGGCCGCGACTTCGTCGCTATGCGCGACGAGCGGCGGTGCATTGCGCACATCGTCCAGCGATTGCGGCGCGATGCGTTCGAGATTGCGGCTCGTCGTCTCGATCAGATCGACGATCAACGTATTGATGATGCGACGGATGGTTTCGTGGATCAGCCGGCGCCCTTCGATGTCCGGATAGTCGGCGCGCGCCGCATCGAAATGCGTGTGCCAGAGGCTCACTTCGGAAAGCTGTTCGAGCGTGATGAGCCCTGAGCGCAATCCGTCGTCCACGTCGTGATTGTTGTACGCGATTTCGTCGGCGACATTCGCGATCTGCGCTTCGAGCGACGGCTGCTTGCCCGTGAGAAAGCGCTCGCCGAGATCGCCGAGCTTGCGCGCATTCTCACGCGAGCAATGCTTGAGAATGCCCTCGCGCGTCTCGAAGCACAGATTCAGGCCGTTGAATGCGCCGTAGTGCTCTTCCAGTTGATCGACCACCGCGAGGCTTTGCAGATTGTGCTCGAAGCCGCCGTGATCGCGCATGCATTCGTGCAGCGCGTCCTGTCCGGCGTGGCCGAACGGCGTGTGACCGAGATCGTGCGCGAGCGAAATGGCCTCGACGAGATCCTCGTTCAGCCGCAGATTGCGCGCGACGGAACGCGCGATCTGCGCGACTTCGAGGCTATGCGTGAGGCGCGTGCGGAACAGATCGCCTTCGTGATTGACGAAGACCTGCGTCTTGTATTCGAGCCGGCGAAAAGCAGTCGAATGCACGATGCGGTCACGGTCGCGCTGAAACTCGGTGCGCGCCGCCGGCGGCGTTTCGGCGAAGCGCCGTCCGCGCGATTGCGACGCGTGCGCGGCATACGGCGCGAGATGCGCTTCGAGCGCGAGCGTCGACGGCGTGGCCGCCGGAAGTTGCTGGTCTTTTTCGCTCACCGGCTGCTCCGCTTCGTCGTGGTTCTAGCCGCCGCTCGCGCGGATCAGACGCTGGCTGCGAGCGTCGCGCGCACGGCCTGATCGGGCGCGCTCGTGATTTCGGTCGCGCCGAAGCGGGTTAGCAGAATGAACTTGATCTCGCCGGCTTCGGCCTTTTTGTCGACCTTCATCAGATCGACATAGCGGTCGTCGCCGAGCTTCGGCGCCGTGACCGGCAGCTTCGCCGCCTCGATCACGCGCACGAGGCGCTGACGCGCGGCTTCGTCGAGCTTGCCGAGGCGCACGGACAGATCCGCCGCCATCACCATGCCGCAACCGACGGCCTCGCCGTGCAGCCATTCGCCGTAACCGAGTCCGGCTTCGATCGCATGGCCGAAGGTGTGGCCGAAATTGAGAATCGCGCGCTGGCCGCCTTCGCGCTCATCCGACGCCACCACCGACGCCTTGATCTCGCACGATCGCTTTACCGCGTGCGCGAGCGCGCCGTCGTCGCGGCGATTCAGCGCGTCGATATTGGTTTCGATCCAGTCGAAGAACCCGGCATCCTTGATGGCGGCCGTCTTGATGACTTCCGCGATGCCCGCCGCCAGTTCGCGCTCCGGCAGCGAGTGCAGTGCGCCGATGTCCGCGATCACCGCCTGCGGCTGATAGAACGCACCGATCATGTTCTTGCCGAGCGGATGATTGATGCCCGTCTTGCCGCCGACCGATGAATCGACTTGCGAAAGCAGCGTGGTCGGAACCTGGATGAACGGCACGCCGCGCATGTAGCACGCGGCAGCGAAGCCCGTCATGTCGCCGACGACGCCGCCGCCGAGCGCGATCAGCGTCGTCTTGCGATCGGCGCGTTCGGTGAGGAGCGCATCGAAGATCGTATTGAGCGTTTCCCAGTTCTTGTGCGCCTCGCCATCCGGCAGGACGACGGTCGTCACCTTCTTGCCGAGCGGTTCGAGCGCCGCGCGCAACGCGTCGCCGTAAAGCGGATCGACGGTCGAGTTCGTGACGATCGCCACGGACGCGCCCTTGATATGCGGCGCGAAGAGTTCCGTGCGGCCGATCAGGCCCGCACCGATATGAATGGGATAGGCGCGCTCGCCCAGTTCGACGTTGACGGTAATCATGGCGGACATTTGACTTACGCCGGCTTGACGACGCCGGCGACCTCCAGTTGCATCAGGACCATATTGACGAGCGCGTTCACGGTCGGCCGCCCCGTTTCCACGACGAAATGCGCGCATTCGTGATACAGCGGATCGCGCGCCTGAAAGAGTGCTTCGAGCTTGCCGCGCGGATCCTCGGTCTGCAGCAGCGGACGATTCTTGTCTCGCCGCGTGCGCTGCCAGAGATCGTGCGGATTGGCGCGCAGATAGATGACGATGCCGCGATTCTTCAGATGTTCCCGGTTCTCGGAGCGCAGCACTGCGCCGCCGCCGGTCGCGAGCACGATGCCGCTTCGCTGCGACAGCTCGTCGATCACGTTTGCCTCGCGCTGGCGAAAACCGGCTTCGCCCTCGAGTTCCCAGATCACGGGGATGCGAGCGCCCGTGCGCGCCTCGATCTCATGATCCGAATCGATGAACGAGCGCTGCAGACGGCGCGCAACCGCACGGCCCACGGTGGTTTTACCTGCCCCCATGAGTCCGACGAAAAAAATGTTCGCGTTCGCGTGCCCTTCCTGCAACTCGGTTTCCTTCCAGTTCGATGCAATTTGTTCGTGCGGCAGCTTAAGGGCAAACCGCCCGCTTTGTCGAGTCGCGCAGCCCTCGTGGCGGGCTTACCCGCTCGACGCGATCACGTGCGGCGTAATCAAAATGACAAGCTCGCTCTTCGAGCTGCGCCGCGCGTCGTGACGAAACAGCCAGCCGATCAGCGGCAGTTTCGACAATCCCGGCACGCCGGTCGTGTCTTCCCGCTCGTCATCGGAATAAATGCCGCCGATCGCCACGGTGCCGCCATTTTCCACTTCCACGCGCGTCTGAACATGCTTGGTATGGATGGCCGGCCCGTTCGCCGTCTGCTCGCCGAGACTGTCTTTCGTGATGTCGAGATCGAGAATGACGTGGCCATGCGGCGTGATTTGCGGCTCGACCTCCAGTTTGAGCGTTGCGCGCCGAAACTGCACGCCCGACATTCCGTTGCCGACCTTCGCCTGATAAGGCACTTCCATGCCCTGCTCGACGACGGACTTCACCCGGTCCGCCGTCACGACGCGCGGCCGCGAGACGATTTGTCCGCGCCCCTCGGCCTCCAGCGCGCTCAATTCCACATTGAGCAGACGCGTCGCCTGCGCGACGAATAGCGTGAGCCCGGCGGTCGCCGCGTCGAATCCGTTGATCGGCCCCGCCGACAGATCGTATACCACGCCGTCCTTTCCGCCCGTGAACCCGGTCGACGGATCGTTCTGCGACGCCACGCTCAGCTTGACGCCAAGATTGCGCGACAGTCCCGCCTCGCCCTCGACGATCTTCGCCTCGATCATCACTTGCGGCGTCGGCTTGTCGATCAGCGCGATGAGTTCCGCGATCTGCTGAACGCGGGCGTCGAGATCGGTGATGAAGAGCAGGTTCGTGCGCGCATCGGAGATGGCGGAACCGCGTTTCGACAGCACGCGCTGATTGCCCGAGCCGGACAGCATCTTGCGGAGATCTTCCGCGCGCGCATAGCGCAGCACGAACGTGCGGCTCGCGAGCGGCTCGAGGTCCGCGGCGCGCGCGTGGGCTTCGTAGCGCAGCTTCTCGCGCGCGGCGAGTTCGGTCAGCGGCGCGACCCAGATCACATTGCCGTGCTGTTCCATCGCGAGACCGTGGACTTCGAGGAACGTGTCGAACGCGCGCCGCCACGGCACGGCGGCGAGGTTCATCGACACCTGTCCGCGCACCTTTTCGCTCGCGACGATGTTCAGCCCCGTGAACCGCGCGAAGGCATGCAGCGCGGCGCCGAGGTCTGCGTTCTTCAGATCGAGCGTGATCGGCTTGCCGTCGTCGCTGGTCTGCGATGCCCCGCTCAGCCGTTCGGGTTGCGGCAGAGGCACCGGCGGCCCTTCCAGCGCGTCCGCCGTGTCCGCCGCGGGCTTTGCGAGCGGAGCCGCGTCCGCGCTCTTGACGACGGGCACTTCGGGCGCGGGCTGATCGACAGGCTCTGCGTCGAACGACTCGGGCAGCGGCGGAAGCGGCGCGATGATCGTATCGGCGCTGTCGGCGGCCAAAACCGCGTGCGCGGACAACAACAGCGCCGCGCCCATTCCCGCGAATTTGCGTGAAAACGTCAAGAACCCGCTCACTTGCGATCCTCCGCTAATGTCACTGTGTGCGAAACGCCGTCTTTGCGAGCGAGTTCGATTGCGCGCGGCACGATGCGCCCGATCCGTTCGTCGCCGACCGTCTGCCCCGGCGCGAAACCATCGATGTCGGGGCCGTTCTGCAGAAGCGCCATCGCGCGACGGCGTCCGACGAAGGTGCCCACGAGCAGCATGTCACCGCCCTGCGCGGCGGCCTCCGCGCTGCCGAACGGATCGACGACGAACGCGTTCGCGCGCAGCGGCGCCGAGGGTGAAACCGCCGGCAACGTTTCGAAGATGCGCAAGGTCGCTTCGATGGCGAGCACGCCCGCCTGTCGTTTGATCTGCACGTTTTCGGGCACGACGAGCCGCGGCAGACCGGCGAGCGCGTCGAGAAAGCGTCGCATCTCGGCGAACGCGCCGTCGGCGCGCACCTTGAGCGCGCGCTCCGGGATCGGCTCACCGCCCTTAACGCCGACAGGCTCGATTCCCGCGACCCGCAAACCGCTCTGCGCGGCCAGATCCGCGACGGCGCGCAACGCATCGGCAGCGCTCCAGCGCTCCGGGTCCAGACGTCCCGACGACGCTCGCGCTCGCAGACCAGGCAATTCGCTGGCGATGCGCGTTGCGTCCCGCGCTTTCGCTTGTGTAGCCGTCCACGCCACGCGGCTCGTTTCGAGCTGGCTCGCGTCCGACATCCGCCACGCTCGCACGCCGAAGCCGAAGACGAGCAACCCCAACGCAAGCGCGACACCGGCCGTCCGGCGCCACGACCATTCGTCGAGCGGGCGAAAGACGGACCGCGCACCGCGCGTGCGCGTCTTCACGGCGATATTCATCGGAATCGTGCTCATCGGCGTTGCCCCTGTGCTGTCGTCGAGACCGGGTGCGGCTGCCGCGACGCCGCTTCATCGTATGAATGATCCGCCGCGTAACGCACGAGCGCGACGAACTCGAAATGTGCGGAACGCCCTGCGACCGGCGCCGATGGGCCGCGCTTCGCCGACGGCGCGGCATCGGCACGTCGTTTCATTTCGATCACTTCCACCGCCTGCACGCCACGCAGACGCTCCAGTCGCTTGAGCCATTGCGCGGCCGCCTGCGAATCGGGCGCGAGCGCGGCAAGCTCGACCTCGTTCGTGCGCTGCGAGACGCGGGCAAGCGCGACGCCGCGCTGGGCGGGCGCATCGGCAAGCGCTTCGAGCAGCGCCAGGAAGCGGTCGCGCGGCAACGCCAGTGGCTGCGCGGCCTCACGCGCGCGCCGCCGATCTCTTTCGGCGCGCAAGAGCCGCGCGTGTTCATCGATCTGCGCGCTGGAAGCATGCAGCGACACTTCGAGCGCCATGCGCCGCTCATCCAGACGAGCGCGCTCGAACGAATCCCAGCCGGCCACGGCGGCGACGGCCGCGCAGCCTGCCAGACTCACCGCGCCGATCAGCGCGAGCCGCTGGCGCCGTAACTCACGTCGTTTTCGCGCGCGATAAGGAAGCAGGTTGAATCCATCGAGCATGGCGGCATTCATTGCATCACCTCGCGCAGGGCCAGCCCAAATGCGACAGCGAAGCGCGGTGAATGCTTGTGCGCCGCCTGGATCTCGGCCGCTCCGTTGCAATACGGCGCGGCCTCGAAGGGCAGCGCCGGGCAGCCGAAGGTCTTGCCCAGCACGGGAAGCGGAAGGCTCGCGTGCGCCATCAGCTCGATCTGCCCGCCCACGTAGATGCAATCGGGCGGCGCGTCCTGGCCTGCGAGCTCGTGCAATGCGTCGGCGATGCTCCGATGCTCCGGCGCGGGATATCGAACCTCGTTTTCGACGCCGCGCGCGCCAACGAGCCAGCCGTGCAGGGCGGTGCTTTCCAGCCAGCAGACGAGATAGCGCGCGTCTGGACCCAACTCGGCGGAACCGGTACGGCGCATCGCGCGCAACGCGGCGGCCGGCTCACCGTCGATGGCGGATAGCGCGACGCCCGCCTCCGCCGCCGTTTCCACGCGCGCCTCGACGTGCCGCCGCGCCGTTGCCGCGATCGCAACCAGCGCCTCACCGTCTTCCCGCGCCTGCACGGACCAGTCGACCGCCAGCGCGCCGCGTTCGATGCCCGCCACCCGCTCGGCTTCGGCGAGCACCGCCGGTTCGAGCATGCCGCGCGGATCGCCGCCGCTCGCGGCCGCGAGCGGCCCATGGGTGTCGATCAGCCGTGCGAGCGGAATCTGCGTCGTGAGCGTCGCCGAAGCGGGCAGGCCCATTGCACAGCGCAGCGCCCGCCACGCGCCGCTTTCCGGCAGACGCCCGAACACCTCGCGCAACGCGGCGACGATCGGCGCGCGATCGACGAAATCGCCATCGATCACCGCACCCGACGGCAACGCCGCCGACTCCAGATGTTCGACGCACACCGCCGCATTCGCACGCAATCGTCTGCTCACGACCGCGAGCCGCACCGCATCCTCGCCTACGTCGATGCCCGCCGCATAGCGCCGCGTGACCGTCAGCATCGTGCCGCGCAACGTGTTTTCCCTGCTCATGACCCACTCCTTCCATTCGCTCGCGCGCCGAACCGTTCGGGCGCTTGACGTTGGAAAGATTGTCGCGAGCCGAGGGTGCGGCGAACACTCGGCCAAATGGCCAACGCTCGCGACAGAAAGATGCTTCCGCACACGATCGCGCGTATCTTGAAGACAGCGGCAGACGTATGCGAAAGCACACTCGACAGGCGGGTGCGCTTTTAGCGTCAGGAAAAGTCCTAAATCGGGGCAGCTATAATCGCGTGACTGTTTTTGGTGGTGCTATGCAATCCTCTTCCCCGTCCAACCCGCCGTCCACGCCGCCCGAGAGGCCGAAAAAAGCCAAGCGCCCATGGTGGGCGAGGCTCATGCTCGGATTATTCGTCAGCCTGTTTGCGCTCGTCGTCTGCGCAGGCCTGGTGCTCGGCTACGCGCTCGTCGTCGCGATGCCGAATCTGCCTTCGCTCGAGGCGCTCACGGACTACAAGCCGAAAGTGCCGCTGCGCATCTATACGGCGGATCACGTTCTGATCGGCGAATTCGGCGAAGAGCGCCGCAGCGTCGTGCGCATTCAGGACGTGCCCGATCATCTGAAAAAAGCCGTGCTCGCGATCGAGGACGCGCGCTTCTACGATCACGGCGGCGTCGATCTCACCGGCATTCTGCGCGCGGGCTCGGTCGCGCTGACCAACGGCCACGCGTCGCAAGGCGCGAGCACGATCACGATGCAGGTCGCGCGCAACTTCTTCCTGTCGAGCGAGAAGACCTACACGCGCAAGATCTACGAGATGCTGCTCGCGTACAAGATCGAGCGCGCGTTGACCAAGGATCAGATTCTTGAGGTCTACATGAATCAGATCTATCTCGGCCAGCGCGCATATGGTTTCGCGAGCGCCGCGCGGGTCTACTTCGGCAAGGATCTGAAGGACGTATCGCTCGCCGAAGCCGCGATGCTCGCGGGTCTGCCCAAGGCGCCGTCGGCATATAACCCGGTCGTCAATCCGAAGCGCGCGAAGGTGCGGCAGGAGTACATCCTGCAACGCATGCGCGAGCTGAATTTCATCACGCAGGCCGACTACGAGCAGGCCTTGAAGCAGCCGCTCGTCGTGAAGGGACAGGGTCGCGAGTTCAGCGTGCACGCCGAGTACGTGGCGGAAATGGTGCGTCAGATGATGTACGCGCAATACCGCGAGGAAGCGTATACGCGCGGCCTGAACGTCGTGACGACGATCGATTCCGCCGATCAGGACGCCGCCTATCGCGCGGTGCGCAAGGGCTTGATGGACTATGAGCATCGCCACGGCTATCGCGGGCCGGAAGGTTATATCGACCTGCCGGCGAATGACGATGACCGCGAGCAGGCCATCGACGACGCGCTCGCCGAGCATCCCGACAACGGCGAGATCGTCGCGGCGGTCGTGACGTCGGCGAATCCGAAGGAAGTCAAGGCGAGCTTCATCGACGGCAACACGGCGACCATCAGCGGCAGCGATCTGCGCTTCGTGCAGTTCGCGCTCAGTTCGAAGGCGCAGCCGAACGCGCGCATTCGCCCCGGCGCGATCGTGCGGCTCACGAAGGACGAAGACGGCAGCTGGATCATCACGCAACTGCCGCAAGTCGAAGGCGCGCTCGTGTCGATGGTGCCGCAGGACGGCGCGATCCGTGCGCTCGTCGGCGGCTTCGACTTCAACAAGAACAAGTTCAATCACGTCACGCAGGCATGGCGTCAACCGGGTTCGAGCTTCAAGCCGTTCATCTACTCGGCATCGCTCGAAAAAGGTCTTTCCCCCGCGACGATCATCAACGACGGCCCGCTCTTCTTCAGCGCCGCCGAGACCGGCGGCCAGGCGTGGGAGCCGAAGAATTACGGCGGCGGCTTCGACGGCCCGATGACCATGCGCTCAGCGCTGCAGCGCTCGAAGAACATGGTGTCGATCCGCATCCTGAGTCATATCGGCACGAAGTACGCGCAGGGCTACATCACGCGCTTCGGCTTCGATGCGGACCGTCATCCCGCCTATCTGCCGATGGCGCTCGGCGCTGGTCTCGTGACGCCGCTGCAGATGGCCGCGGGCTACGCGGTGTTCGCGAACGGCGGCTATCGCGTGAATCCGTATCTGATCGCCGATATCACCGATCCTTACGGCCGCGTCGTGTCGCATCCGCAGCCGCTCGTCGCGCAGCAAAGCGCGCCGCTCGCGATCACGCCGCGCAACGCGTTCGTGATGAACAGCCTGCTGCAGAGCGTCGCGCAGCACGGCACGGGCGCGAAGACGAATCAGTTGAAGCGCGGCGACCTCGCCGGCAAGACGGGCACGACGAACGATTCGCGCGATGCATGGTTCGCCGGCTATCAGCGCACGCTGGTGGCGATCGCGTGGATCGGCTACGACAGTCCGCGCAGCCTCGGCGACAAGGAAACGGGCGGCGGTCTGGCGCTGCCGGTGTGGATGGATTACATGAGCCGCGCGCTGAAGGGCGTGCCCGAGTACAAGCCGATGATGCCGCCGGACATCACGTCGCTCGGCAACGAGTTGTACTACGACGACATGACCCCGGGCCACGGCTTCGTCGCGACGATCGGCGTGAGTCAGGCGCCGCCGCAGGAAGGCGTATCCGGCGTGACGGCGCCGGCGCCCGAAGTCGGCGAGCAGGAGAAGCAGGACATCATGAATCTGTTCAAGGGCCACTGACCTCGCCCCGCGCTCTCCAAAGCGAGCGGACCACACGGTCCGCTCGCTTTTTTTATGCCTTGAAGCGGATCGGCTCGCCGGCCTGCTCGCTCGAATACTTGCTCAACGTGGCGAAGAATTCGCTGTTGTCGCGCGTGTCGCGCCATGCGCCGTCGACGTACTTGTAGTGAAATCCGCCCGCCTTCGCCGCGAGCCAGATCTCGTGCTTCGGCGGCTGCAGATTGACGATCACCTTCGTGCGATTCTCGAATTCCAGCGTGAGCACATTGCCGCTGCGCTCGAATTCGATGTCCGCTTCGGCGTTGTCCACCGAGCGCTCGATGGCCGTCAGCGCGGCCTCCGCCAGCGTCAGGTATTCCTGGTCTGTCATGCTAAACTCCATCGATTAAACGTATAGGGACGGTCATGCGAGTCGTTTTCAAGATGAGCGCGATTGTAGCGGCTCTGAGCATCGGCGCCGCGGCAACGCTCTCGCTCGGCGGTTGTGGTCAACGCGGTCCGCTTTATCTGCCGAAGGTGCCGCCACTGCCGCAACGTCCCGACGATCTCCAGAATACGCCGCCTTCGAATGTCACTCCGAGCAGCGAAACGGCATCGCGCGCGGGCAGCGTGCCGGACACCTCGGGCCAGCCGTTGTCGCTTTCGCCCGAGACCGACCTGAAGACCAGCCCCAACGCTGCATCGGCGCCGAAAGCCGCGTCGTCCGCCTATTGATTCTCCAGCCTCAACCCTACATGAGTGATTCCGCATTCCATTACGTCGACGGCGTGCTGCACGCCGAAGGCGTCTCAGCCGTGTCGCTCGCGGAGCAGTTCGGCACGCCGCTCTACGTCTATTCGCGCGATGCGCTGACGCGCGCCTATCACGCCTACGCCGATGCCTGCGCCGGCCGAAAAGCGACGGTGCACGTCGCGGTCAAGGCGAACAGCAATCTCGCGGTGCTCAACGTGTTCGCGCGCATGGGCGCGGGCTTCGACATCGTATCGTCGGGCGAGCTCGCGCGCGTGCTCGCGGCGGGCGGAAAAGCGGAGAACACGGTGTTTTCGGGCGTCGGCAAGTCGGCGGCGGAAATGCGCGAGGCGCTCGAAGCGGGCGTGAAGTGCTTCAACGTCGAATCGATTCCCGAACTGCACGCATTGAACGACGTGGCCAAGTCGCTCGGCAAGCGCGCGCCCGTGTCGCTGCGCGTGAATCCCGACGTCGATGCGAAGACGCATCCGTATATCTCCACCGGTCTCAAGTCGAACAAGTTCGGCGTCGCGTTCGGCGATGCGCGCGCGACCTACGCGCAAGCGCACGCGATGGGCAATCTCGATGTCATCGGGATCGACTGCCATATCGGCTCGCAGATCACCGAAATCAGCCCGTATCTCGACGCGCTCGACAAGCTGCTCGAACTCGTCGAGCAAATCGAAGCGGACGGCATGAGCATTCGTCACGTCGATGTCGGCGGCGGTCTCGGCATCACCTACGACGACGAAACGCCGCCCGATATCGGCGATTTCGTGAAGACGCTGCTCGATCACGTCGAAAAGCGCGGCCACGGCCAGCGCGAAGTGTACTTCGAGCCGGGACGCTCGCTCGTCGGCAACGCGGGTCTGCTGCTGACGCGCATCGAGTTTCTGAAACCGGGCGAGGAAAAGAACTTCGCCATCGTCGATGCCGCGATGAACGACCTCGCGCGCCCCGCCATGTACGAGGCGTTTCATCGCATCGTGCCGGTCGTCGAGCGCGACGCGAAAGCGCATACCTACGATGTCGTCGGTCCGGTATGCGAGAGCGGCGACTGGCTCGGGCGCGATCGCGAACTGGCCATCGCACCCGGCGATCTGCTCGCGATCTGCTCGGCGGGCGCGTACGGCTTCGTGATGAGCTCGAACTACAACACGCGTCCGCGCGCCGCCGAAATCATGGTCGACGGCGAACGCGCGCGTCTCGTGCGCGAACGTGAGGAAGTGAAGCAGTTGTTCGCAGGCGAATCGATCCTGCCGGACTGAAGCCCGCGCGCTTCGACGAAACAGCGATGCCTCGGCATCGCTTTTTTCATGCGCGTGCGTTTCGCGCCCGGAGCCACGCGATCACGCGCCAGCCGAGCAGCACGACCACGATCGAGCCGTAGATCTTCGGCAATTCGAGGTCGTGCTTGCCGGCCTTCATCCACCAGAAATGCAGGATCGCGAGCGCGGCGATCAGATAGATCGCGCGATGCAGCGTCTGCCAGCGACGGCCGAGCTTGCGCACCATCGCCCTGGGTGACGTGACCGCGAGCGGAATCAGCAGCACGAACGCAGTGAAACCCACCGTGATGAACGGCCGCTTGCCGATGTCCTTCAGCATCGCGGCGAGGTCGAACCATTTGTCGAACCAGATGTACGTCGTGAAGTGCAGCACGGCGAAGAAGAACGCGTACAGCCCGATCATCCGGCGAAAGCGCGCGAGCGCCGTCAGGCCGGTCATGCGGCGCAGCGGCGTGATCGCGAGCGTGATGCAGAGATAGACGAGGGTCCAGAGGCCGGTCGAACGCGTGATGAACTCGATCGGATTAGCGCCCAGACCGCCCGTCGCGCCTAGCAACACGAGACGCGCGAGCGGGAACAGCATCGCGATGAACACAGCCACTTTCACCGGCGCGACCCAGCGCGGTCCCGACTGCACGCCGGCGCGCGCACGCGTTCCCTTGATTTGCGAAGCGGTCGGCATCGTTCAGAAGTTCTTCTTCAGATCCATGCCCTGATACAGGGATGCGACCTGATCGCCGTAGCCGTTGAACATGAGCGTCTTGCGCTTCGGCTGAAAGAAACCGTCTTCGCCGATACGCCGCTCGGTCGCCTGACTCCAGCGAGGGTGATCGACTTCCGGATTCACGTTCGAAAAGAAGCCGTACTCGCTCGGCGCGTAGAGATTCCAGCTCGTCGGCGGCTGCTTCTCGACGAAGCGGATTTTCACGAGCGATTTCGCGCTCTTGAAGCCGTACTTCCACGGCACGACGACGCGCACCGGCGCGCCGTTCTGATTCGGCAGCACCTGCCCGTACAAACCGACGGTCAGAAGCGTGAGCGGATTCATCGCCTCGTCCATGCGCAGGCCTTCGGAATAGGGCCATTCGAGGATCGGCGTCGAGAGTCCCGGCATCTGCGATGCATCGGCGAGCGTGATGAATTGCACGTACTTCGCGCTGCCCGTCGGCTCGGCACGTTTGATGAGCTCGGACAATGACACGCCGACCCAGGGAATCACCATCGACCAGCCTTCGACGCAGCGCAGCCGGTACACGCGTTCCTCCAGCGGCGCGAGCTTCAGAATGTCGTCGATGTCATAGACCTTGGGGTTCTTGATCGCACCTTCGACGGACACCTTCCACGGCCGCGGTCGCAGCGAGCCGGCGTGCGCGGCGGGATCGTCCTTGTCGGTGCCGAACTCGTAGAAATTGTTGTAGGAGGTGATGTCCTTGAACGGCGTCGCCTTGTCGAGCGCAACGAACTTCGGATTGGTCGTCGCCGCGAGCTTCTGGCCTTTGGCGTCGGGCGATGTCAGCGTCGCGTGAGCAAAACCGCTCGCGCCGGCGAGTCCTGTCGCGGCGAACGCGCCGATCGAGCGCAACGCGCGCCGACGATTCTCGAACACGTCGCGCGGCGTAATTTCATGACCCGCGATGTCATCGCCGTAGAGACGGCGATTTCGTTTGATCCACATGACGCCTTGCTCCTTCGTTCCCATACAGGGGGAAACAGCGGATTGAATGTCGGTATTCCATCGCCGAATGAAAAAAAACCGCCAGCGTCACGCATGGCGGTCTTTGTTCGAGTCGATGCTGCCGATCAGAGCTTGCCGTAGCTATGCAGGCCCGAGAGGAACATGTTCACGCCGAGGAACGCGAACGTCGTGACGATCAGCCCCGTCAGCGCCCACCACGCCGCAGCAGCGCCACGCAGGCCCTTCATCAGGCGCATATGCAGCCACGCCGCGTAGTTCAGCCAGACGATCAGCGCCCACGTTTCCTTCGGGTCCCAGCTCCAGTAGCCGCCCCACGCTTCCGCCGCCCACAGCGCGCCGAGAATCGTCGCGATGGTGAAGAACGCGAAGCCGACAGCGATCGATTTGTACATCACGTCGTCGAGGACTTCGAGCGACGGCAGACGGTCCGCCATGAAACCGCGCTGCTTGCCGAGATACGCGACCGAAACCATCGCGGAAAGCGCAAAGCTGCCGTAGCCGATGAAGTTCGCCGGCACGTGAATCTTCATCCACCAGCTCTGCAGCGCCGGCACGAGCGGCTGGATCTGCTGCGCGTCGCGCGCGATCGAGTACCACATCAGGAAGCCGACCGCCGCGCCGATCACGAGCAGCACGAACGCGCCCATCTGACGCGTCGAATAATGCTGTTCGTAGTAGAGATAAAACAGCGCCGTGATCAGGCAGAACAGAACGAAGACTTCATACAGATTCGAGATCGGAATATGGCCGACATCCGCGCCGATCATGTACGACTCGTACCAGCGCACCATCATGCCGGTGAAGCCCATCAGCACCGCGACCCACGTCATGCGCGAGCCGATCGCACCGCCCGTCTGCGAGCGCGTCACGAGGCCGATCCAGTAGAACAGCGTCGCGAGGATGAACAGCGCGCTCATCCACAAGATTGCGGACTGACTCGACAGGAAGTACTTGAGGAAGAAGTTCGTATCGGCGCGCGCGAGATCGTGCTGATAAAGCTGAATCGAAAAGAGCGACAGGACCGCGATCATCGCGATCAGCAAACGCACCGATTTCCAGCGCCAGCCGAGCACGACGAATGTCGGCACGGCGCCGACCAGCACGGCGGTGTCGTACACGTCCATGTACGCGTGATAGCGATTCAGCGCGAATCCCGCGCCGGCGACCATCGCGAGGGCGAACAGCCAGTCGATCAGCGTCAGCCTGCGCAGAAACGGACGGTCGTCGAACACGGCGACATCGGGGAGACCCGAGGCCGGACGTTCCGTCTTGGCGGAGGCGTGGGAGGAAGTCTGTGTGAGGTCCATGATCTTACCGTGTTGAAACTTCCGAGCTCGAGGTCTCGGATTGCGAATGCCGGGGCGCGCCGGATGTCGGGGACGGATCAGCCGGCTCGGCTGGCTTCACGCCGAGCGCCGCCGCGATCTGCGCACGCGTGCGCACGAACTCTTTCTCGAAATCGAGCGTGCGGCGTGCCGTCGACATCGCCATCAGCACGCTTGCGCCGCCTTGCCCTGTATCTTTGAGCCAGAACCAGAGGCGGCGTTCGCGCACGTAAAACATCGCGAAAATGCCGACCACCAGCAGCAGGCTGCCAAGATACACCAGATTTTTACCCGGCGCGCGCGTCAACTGGAATACCGAAGCTTGCACCTGTCTGAAGTTGTCCAGTTGCAGAAAGACCGGCGAACCGTACAGAAAGCTGTCGGAAAGCGCGTTGATGGAGGACTGCACGAACGCGGAGTTCTTCTCATCCACTTTAGCTTCGGGCAGGCCGTTTTGCTGGCGGGAAATCTGCCATACGTCCCACATCGCGCCTTCGAGCATGCGCATCAGCAGGCCCGCGGCCTTCTCCTGCTCGCCCTTCGGCACCGATTTGTCGATGAACATCGCGATACTCTGGAACCCGCCGATCATCTGAGGATTCGTCGCCGCCTTTCCGGATTCGTCCGCGCCCGCGAAGAGATTCAGCACACGCACGGCGCTTTCTTCAAGATGCTTCTGCAATTCGCCGTTTTCCTGCGGCACCGACCTGATCGCGAAACGATGCGCGGCTTCGGCGCGCGTCGCCGGCGTGGCGAGCGCGGCCCGCAAGTCCATCCACTGTTTGATCGTGCCCTGTTCGTCGGCGGGAATGCGCAGGTAGCGGAACGGATCGTTCGGGCTCACGCGCATGCCGGCGAGGAACATGCGCTGACCGCTCACATCCACCGGCAGCATGTAGTTGCTGTACTCGCGCGCCTGGCCGTCCGTGCCGCGCACCTTGTATTGCACCGACGGGCCGATATTGCGCAGATCGGTCGGTTTCGAGGTTTTCGCGCCGGAGCCGAGGCGCTCGTCGAATGCGTCGCGCAGCGTTTCCTTCTTGCCTACGCCGCGCGCGTCGGGGGCGCCGCTGCCATCGGTCATGTTCTCGACGTTGATCGCGCGGAAATCCGTGAATTCGACGGTTTCGCCCTGCGCACCCGTGAACTGCGCGCCGATGGGCGCCGTGCCGCCGATCGTCCCGCTGAACGGCGCGGTCTTCGCGCTGCCGCCGGTCATCGGCCAGGCGGTCATGTCGAGCTTCGAGCCGCCGTCCTGGAAGCTCGATTGATAAATCGAAACGCCGTCGTACGTGAAGGGCTTGTTCACTTCGACGCGCGCCGGAATGCGCTTGCCCGTCTTGTGATCGATCACGACGATGTCGCTCGCGAAGAGCTTCGGCATGCCGGTCGAGTAGTAATCGACGATGAACTTGTTCAACTGGATCGAGAACGGCAGATCCTGAATGATCGAGCCGTCCTGCTGGTTCAGGATCGCCGTGCCGACGAACTGGCCCTCGGGCACCCACGCGTAGCCGCGGAACGTCGGATTCGATGTGGAAAGCCGATGCTCCGGCGGAATATCGTTGATGACCGCGTTGCTATTGATCGGCGTCTTGTTGAACATCCACATCTGCAATTTGATGGGCAGATTGCTGTCCAGCAAACCGCCGATGCAGATCACGACGATCGCCAGATGCGCCGAGATATAGCCGATCTTCGTCATCGCGCCGCGCTTGACCGTGATCAGCGTCGCGCCGTTGTCGGTTTCGCGCGTCTTGAAGCGATAGCCCATCTTCGCGGCGAGGCGTTCTAGCGTCGCCGCAGTCTGCGCACGGTTCGTTGAAACCGCAAACTCGCCCTTGTGATGGAACGCGCGCAAGCCGCCTTCGTGCACGCGATCCTTCCAGCTTTTGATGTCCGCGATCATCTTCGGGCTGTTGCGAATCACGCAAAGCGACACCGAGATCACGAGGAAGATCAGGATCAGCATGAACCACCATGCGCTGTACACGGTGTAGATGCTCAGTCCGCGAAAGATGTCCGCCCAGAACGGGCCGAACTGATTGACGTAGTTGGGGTACGGGTCGTCCTGCGTGAGCACCGTGCCGATGATGCTCGCGATCGCCAGAATGACCAGCAACGCGATGGCGAAGCGCATCGAACTGACGAGTTCGACGAAATGCCTGATGGCCCGACGGCTCGACTTCGACTGCAAACCCGATGTGGTGACGCTCATTCAAACTCCGGCTGGACAGCAAAAAAGGGTGGAGACGCTGGCGGTCTCATCGACCGACGTCCCACCCTTTTCTTGTTTTTGCGCCGGTCTTCTCGGATCTTCCCGGGACCGGCTTCGTAGTATGGGCGACTCCTGCGTTTGCCGCCGGAACCGCTGGACGCTGACTGCTGCGCGTTTAATGCAAACCGGCGATGTAGTCGGCGACAGCCTTCATCTCCGCTTCGTTCAGGCGCGAGGAAATCTGGTGCATCGGCTCGCTGTTGTTGCGTTGTCCCGATGCGAAGGCGTTCAACTGCGCCACCGTGTAATCGCCCCACTGCCACGACAGCCGCGGATACTGCACCGGAATGCCCATGCCCGTCGCGCCGTGGCACGCCGCGCATGCCGGTACGCCCTTGTCCGCGATTCCGCCGCGGTAGATCTTCTGACCCAGCGCGACGTCGTTCTTGTCGCGCGCATAGTTCGGCTTGGCCTTCTGCGACGCGAAGTACGCCGCGACATTCACCATGTCCTGATCCGATAGCGCGCCCGCGATGCCCGCCATGATCGGATTGTTGCGCGCCGGCGCCTTCGCACCCGGCTGCGTCTTGTAATCCTTCAACTGCTTGACGATGTACTCCGCGTGCTGGCCCGCAAGCCTCGGAAACGCAGCGCCGGCGCTGTTGCCGTCAGCCGCGTGACACGCCGCGCACACCTGAGTCGCGATGGCCTGCCCTCGCGCCGCATCCGGCTTCGCCGCTTGCGCGGGCTCTGCCGCATTCACCGACATCGATACTGCTAGTCCACTCAAACCTGCACCGAAAGCCGCCGCTGCCCGAATCACTACCAGAGACCTGTACAGTCGGTTCATTCGCGTACCCTGTTTTTCGTCTTGTGAGAATGTGAGGTTCTGCAAAAAACGACGGCGACCGATCATCGCCGCAAGATACCCGAACTCGCTGAACGAAGAGGCTCAAAAAGCGCCTCGAAAACTGTCTCGCTCCTATGTCGATCGAAGCCCGCGCTCGAGCGCCTTACTCCGATCCAAAGCTGTGAGTGCCGCCTGCGGCTTGGGTCTTGCGTGCCCGTGCTGATCTTTAAAAATCCGTCGTATTGTACAATAACCCGCTACACGCAAAGACGCCAGTCGGGGCATGCCCAGTATTTGCCGGGTTCTCAAGGCTTCTGGTATTCACCGCTCTGTCCGCAGCTCTTCCGATTCGGCCCGCCCATGTCATTCCTGCTTCATCAATCCCGCTTCTTCACGACCGTCAATCACCTGCGTGATCTGCCGCCCACGCCCCAACCCGAAATCGCGTTCGCGGGGCGCTCGAACGCAGGCAAATCGACGGCGATCAATATCCTCTGCAATCAGAAACGGCTCGCATTCGCGAGTAAAACGCCGGGGCGCACGCAGCACATCAATTACTTTTCGGTCGGCCCGGAAGCCGCGCCGGTTGGCTATCTCGTCGATCTTCCCGGCTACGGTTATGCCGAAGTGCCGGGCGCCGCGAAGGAGCATTGGCAACGGCTGCTTTCCACGTATCTGCAAAGCCGCGCGCAATTGCGCGGCATGATCCTGATGATGGATTCGCGTCGCCCGCTGACCGAGCTCGATCGCATCATGATCGACTGGTTCGCGCCGACCGGAAAGCCGATCCACGCGCTCCTCACCAAATGCGACAAATTGACGCGACAGGAGATGACCAACGCCCTGCGCGCCACCAAGAAGTCGTTCGCGGAGTACAAGGACGCGGGATATCGCGGCGAGCTCACCGCCCAGCTCTTCTCCGCCCTCAAGCGCACGGGCCTCGATGAAGCGCACGAACAGATCGAAAGCTGGCTGATGCCTGAGGAAGCCGGCGAGAACGCGTCAGAAGACGCGGCCGAGTGAGCCATCGCGCGCATGCGCCGGCATAAAAAAACCCGCCGCATGACGGCGGGTTAACAGCCTAATCGAACATCGACAGGCACCCGCTCAGGGAGGAGAAGCGGGGAGTCCGGCGGCAAGCGCCTCGCTCGATCGGTATGATATACCATTGTCTCAAAACGGTTTCAGACGCAGCCAAGTGCTTGTTCGGCAAGGATTTATGCGTTTCCAACGCCGTTTTCGACGTCCCCGGAAGACCACTCCAAATTCGAGTCACGACATGAGCTTCTATCCCCACCATCGGCCGCGCCGCATGCGCCGCGACGACTTCTCGCGCCGTCTGATGCGCGAGAACCTCCTCACGACGAACGACCTCATTTATCCCGTGTTCATCGTCGAGGGCACGAACGTGCGGCAAGCCGTGCCGTCGATGCCCGGCGTCGAGCGCACGTCCGTCGACTTGCTGATGAAAGTCGCGGAGCAGTGCGTCGAACTGGGCGTACCGGTGCTGTCGCTGTTTCCGGCGATCGAGCCGTCGCTCAAGACCCCGGACGGCCGCGAAGCCACGAACCCCGAAGGTCTCATCCCGCGCGCCGTGCGTGAACTGAAAAAGAACTTCCCGATGCTCGGCGTGCTGACCGACGTCGCGCTCGATCCGTACACGAGCCACGGCCAGGACGGCGTACTGGACGAGGAAGGCTACGTGAAGAACGACGAAACGAGCGAGATTCTCGTCGAGCAGGCGCGCACCCAGGCCGAAGCCGGTGTGGATATCGTCGCGCCGTCGGACATGATGGATGGCCGCATCGGCGCGATCCGCGAGATGCTCGAAAGCGAAAGCTACATTCACACGCGCATCATGGCGTATGCCGCGAAGT
Source organism: Caballeronia sp. J97 (assembly GCF_905220305.1). Classification (NCBI taxonomy): domain Bacteria; kingdom Pseudomonadati; phylum Pseudomonadota; class Betaproteobacteria; order Burkholderiales; family Burkholderiaceae; genus Caballeronia; species Caballeronia sp. J97. Next base: position 65,323 of record NZ_CAJMZL010000030.1, read on the forward strand.
ATGCGTCCGCGTTCTACGGCCCGTTCCGCGACGCCGTCGGCTCGGCCGCGAATCTCGGCAAGGGCAACAAGATGACGTATCAGATGGACCCCGCCAATTCGGACGAAGCGATGCGCGAGGTGCGCATGGACATCGAAGAAGGCGCGGACATGGTGATGGTCAAGCCGGGCATGCCGTATCTCGACATCGTGCGCCGCGTGAAAGACGAGTTCCGCTTCCCGACGTACGCGTACCAGGTCAGCGGGGAGTACGCGATGATCAAGGCGGCCGCGCAGAACGGCTGGATCGATCACGACAAGGTCATGATGGAAGCGCTGCTCGCTTTCAAGCGCGCCGGCGCGGACGGCGTGCTGACGTACTTCGCGCTGGATGCGGCGCGTATCCTGCGGGCATCGAAGTAAGCTCTCTTGGCTGAGTTGCGAGAAGGGCGATGTTTTACGACATCGCCCTTTTTCTTACCCGTTCGAAGAACCGACCTTGTCGAGACTTTTCAGGAACGTATCTGCCGATTCGTAGCCGACCACGCGGGCGACTTCGTTGCCTTGCGCATCGAAGAAGATGATGCCGGGCGGACCGAACAGCTTGAAACGTCTGAGCAGAATCTGGTCGTTCGTATTGTTGGCGGTCACGTCCGCGCGCAGAAGGTTCAGTTGCGCGAGACGCGCCTGCACGCGGGCATCGGAGAAAGTCAGCTTCTCCATTTCCTTGCATGACACGCACCAATCGGCATAGAAGTCGAGCATCGCGGGGCGCGCCGCGGCTTTGACCGCCGAGTCCAGTTCAGCGGATGAACGCACCGGAGCGAAAGTCGGCCCTTGCACAGACGCCGACGTCGCCGACCCGCCTCGCGAAGCCAGGATGGCGAGCGGACGGAGCGGATCCGTCGAACCCGCAGCCAGACCGACGAGCAGGGTCGCCGCCCAGATTGCGAATGCCGCGCCGAGCCCGCGCCCGAGCCGCTTCCAGACGCCGACGGGCGTCGCCGCGCCCGACGAGAACAATCCGAGCGATGCAGCCGCGATCAACAACCAAAGCGCCGCGAGCAGCATTTGCGCAATGCCGCCGATGACCGGCCACACGATCCACAACGCGGCCGCGAGCAAGACCACGCCGAAAAACACCTTCACGCCGTCCATCCACGCGCCTGCGCGAGGGAGAATCGCACCCGCGCCCAGTCCGAGCATCAGCAGCGGCACGCCGAGCCCGATGCCCATCGCGAAGAGCGCCGCGCCGCCGAGCACCGCGTTGCCTGTATGCGCAATGAACGCGAGCACCGCGAAAAGGGGCGCGGTCATGCACGCACCGACAACGAGCGCCGACAGCGCGCCCATGACTGCGACCGCAGCGAACTTGCCACCGCCGCGTTTCTGCGATGCCTCGTTGACGCCGCTTTGCCAGCGTTCGGGCAGCGCGATATCAATACCCGAAATCAACGCGACGGCAAACACCGCGAGCAGCACGCCGAACGCGCCGAGCACCCACGGATTCTGCAGCCAGGCGCCGAGACTTTGTCCGATCAGCGCGGCGGCGATACCGAGCACGGTATAGACGAGCGCCATGCCGATCACATACGAAACGGACAGCGCAAATCCGCGCGAACGCGTCACCCTCGCGCCTTCTCCGACGATGATGGCGGACAGGATCGGGATCATCGGATACGAGCACGGCAAGAGACTCAGCACCATGCCCGCGAGGAAATACAGTCCGACGACGGTGAAGAATCCGCCGCCTTCGAGCATCGATTGCGCGTAGTCCGCGCTGGTCGCGCGCTCCAGCCAGGAGTCGCCCGTGTTGGCGGCCGTCGCCGCGGTGGGCGCTGCGCTCGCGGACTGAAGCGCGTCCCCGCGCACGCGATACGTCTTCTCCATCGGCGGATAGCAGATGCCGCCATCCGCGCAGCCCTGCGACGTCACCGCCAGTTCGAACGGACCATTGGCTTTCGTCACCGGAATGCGAATGATCAACACCCCGCGATATGTCTCGACATCCTTGTTGAACGTCTGATCGAAGTGGACCTTTCCGGCCGGAAGCTGCGCGGCGCCGATTGTCGCGTCGCCGCTCTTCACCGCGAACGCGAAGCGCTCACGGTACATGTAATAGCCGTCCGCGATCTTGTAGCGCACGTCCACTTCGCCCGGCTTTTCCGATGCGCTGAATTTGAACGCGACGTCGGGATCGAGGAAATCGTCGGCAGCGCGCGCGGCGCCCGACAGCAACGCGAACGCCGCGAGGAACAGGAACGCGCCGATAAATCGCCGCCCGATGAGACGAGAAAGCTCAAACATGAAGAGGACGCTGCGTTTCTGCGTTGATCCACTGACCGTAGCCCGGCGATGCATCCACCTGCCAGATCAGGATCTCGGGTGTTTCATACGGATGCCGAGTCTCGACGAAGCGCTGCAACTCCACACTCCGCGCGGTGCTCGTCTTGAACAACACCTGCACTTCCTGCGACAACTCAAGCCCGCCCTTCCAGTGATACTGCGACGACACCGCGCCGAGGTTCGTCACGCACGCGGCGAGTCGCTCGTCCAGGGCTGCTTTCGCGAGCGCATCGGCTGCGGCGGCGTCGGGCAGCGTGGACAACATCAAAACGACGGGGACGTTCACTCGAGGCACTCCGGAAAACTGCGGCAGGCTAATTGCATATCGTAGCATCGGCGGCGGACACGCACTTTTACACTCCGGTGCGCTGAAACGCCGCAGTCGGAAAGCGAAAAGGCCAGGCTTGGAGCCTGGCCTTTTCGTCAACAACCGAAAACGGAATTTATTCCGCTTCTTGCACTTCTTCCGTTTCTTCGACTTCCGGGCGATCCATCAACTGGACCAGCGCCATCGGAGCGTTGTCGCCGACGCGGAAACCGAACTTCAGGATGCTGAGGTAGCCGCCCGGACGGTTTGCGTAGCGCGGGCCGAGGACGTCGAACAGCTTCGCGACGGAATCACGATCGCGCAGGCGGTTGAACGCCAGACGGCGGTTCGCGAGCGACGGCTTCTTGCCCAGCGTGATGAGGGGCTCGACGACCTTGCGCAGTTCCTTGGCCTTCGGCAGCGTCGTCTTGATGACTTCGTGCTCGATGAGCGAATTCGACATATTGCGGAGCATTGCCAGACGATGGCTGCTCGTGCGGTTCAGTTTCCGCAGACCATGCTTGTGACGCATTTTCAGTTCCTTTAACGAGTTTTGATCCAGCTCTTCTATTGCGCCCTATTTGGGGAGCACGGGCCGGTCAGAGAAAAAGCAAGACGCGGATTTTAAAGGAAAATCCGCGTCTTTGCCAGTAACGCCTTCGACCTTCGAGTTACTTGTCGAGACCAGCCGGCGGCCAGTTTTCGAGCTTCATACCGAGCGTCAGACCGCGCGAAGCCAGGACTTCCTTGATTTCGTTCAGCGACTTGCGGCCCAGGTTCGGCGTCTTCAGCAGTTCGTTTTCCGTGCGCTGGATCAGATCGCCGATGTAGTAGATGTTCTCGGCCTTCAGGCAGTTCGCGGAACGAACCGTGAGTTCGAGGTCGTCCACCGGACGCAGCAGGATCGGATCGATCTGCGGCGCGCGCGACGGCGCTTCCGCTGCCGCTTCCGTGCCTTCCAGCGCTGCGAACACCGACAACTGATCGACCAGAATGCGAGCCGATTGACGGATCGCTTCTTCCGGCGAAATCACGCCGTTGGTCTCGATGTTCATCACGAGCTTGTCGAGATCGGTACGCTGTTCGACACGCGCGCTTTCGACGGCGTAGCTCACGCGGCGCACCGGCGAGAACGATGCGTCCAGCACGATGCGGCCGATGATCTTCGCCGACTCTTCGCCGTAACGGCGCACGTTGCCCGGCACATAGCCGCGGCCCTTCTCGATCTTGATCTGAACGTCGAGCTTGCCGCCCTTCGACAGGTGAGCGACCACGTGCTCCGGATTGATGACCTCGCAGTCATGCGCGAGTTCGATATCGCCGGCCGTGACAACGCCTTCGCCTTCCTTGCGCAGCGTCACCGTGACTTCGTCGCGGTTGTGCAGCTTGAAGACGACACCCTTCAGGTTCAACAGCAGGTTGACCACATCCTCTTGCACACCATCGAGCGTCGAGTATTCGTGCACGACGCCTGCGATCGTCACTTCGGTCGGCGCGTAGCCGATCATCGACGACAGCAGCACGCGCCGAAGCGCGTTACCCAAGGTGTGGCCATAGCCGCGTTCGAACGGCTCCATAACCACTTTCGCATGGTTCTCACCAAGCGATTCAACTGCAATGATCTTGGGCTTCAACAAACTGGTTTGCATAGGTTTTCCTTTTCAATACCCTCGGCTCGTTACACCGATAAGGCTGACCGGTAACAACCTGAAAATAAACAGCCGAGGCCACCCCTTGCCACGAGCAATCAGGCTCCCCGGCTGTCCATCCATTACCGCCGCGATTAACGCGAATACAATTCGACGATCAGGCTTTCGTTGATGTCGCCAGCGATGTCGCTACGCTCGGGCATCGACTTGAACGTACCTTCGAACTTCTTCGCGTCGACGGAAACCCAGCTCGGCATACCGCCTTGCTCGGCCAGCGAGAGCGCTTCGACGATACGAGCCTGCTTGCGCGACTGCTCGCGCACGGCCACGACGTCGCCCGACTTCACTTGAAGCGACGGGATGTTCGCGACTTGGCCGTTGACCATGATCGCCTTGTGGCTCACGAGCTGACGCGCTTCAGCGCGCGTCGAACCGAAGCCCATGCGATAGACGACGTTGTCGAGGCGCGACTCGAGCAGTTGCAGCAGGTTTTCACCCGTCGGGCCCTTGCGGCGATCGGCTTCAGCGAAGTAGCGGCGGAACTGACGCTCCAGCACACCGTAGATACGCTTCACTTTTTGCTTTTCGCGCAACTGGGTACCGTAGTCGGACGTACGTGCGCCCGAAGTGCGGCCATGTTGGCCGGGCTTGCTGTCGAGCTTGCACTTGTCAGCGAGGGAGCGGCGTGCGCTCTTCAGGAACAGATCAGTGCCTTCACGGCGGGACAGCTTGGCTTTGGGACCGGTATAGCGTGCCACGTTGCATCCTTAAATATTGATCACGCACACTTTCGTCTGCGCTAGTCCGAACCCTTTGGGTCGAACGGTGGGCTTAGTTAAAACTTACTAACGCACGAAACCCGCCGATACTTGCGCATCGACAGGCAACATGCGGTTGCGTCGACGTATTAGATACGACGGCGCTTCGGCGGACGGCAGCCGTTGTGCGGGACCGGCGTCACGTCGGAGATCGCGGTGATCTTGATGCCAAGACCATGCAACGCGCGCACCGCCGATTCGCGGCCAGGACCAGGGCCCTTGATCCGCACTTCGAGGTTCTTCACGCCGTATTCCATTGCCACGCGGCCAGCCGACTCGGCTGCGACCTGAGCTGCAAAGGGGGTCGACTTACGCGAACCCTTGAAGCCCTGACCGCCCGAGGTCGCCCATGCCAGCGCGTTACCTTGACGGTCGGTGATCGTGATAATGGTGTTGTTGAACGACGCGTGAACGTGAACCACGCCCTCGGCGACGTTCTTCTTGACCTTCTTGCGAACGCGTTGCGCCGCGGAGTTGTTCGAAGCCTTAGCCATTACGTTTTCCTGTAACTGTCAGTTCCGCTTACTTCTTCAGCGATTGCGCTGCACGACGCGGACCCTTGCGCGTACGGGCATTCGTGCGCGTACGCTGGCCACGCAGGGGCAGGCCCTTGCGATGGCGCATGCCGCGGTAGCAACCCAAGTCCATCAGGCGCTTGATGTTCATCGTCACTTCACGGCGAAGGTCGCCTTCGACGATGAACTTGCCTACTTCGTCACGCAGCTTTTCGAGGTCTGCGTCGGTAAGGTCCTTGACCTTCTTCGAAAATTCCACACCAGCGGCGGTGCAAATGCCGCGCGAGCGCGTGCGACCGATGCCGAAGATTGCCGTCAGGCCGATCTCGGTATGCTGGTGATTCGGGATGTTAACCCCTGCGATACGAGCCATTGTTTTTCCTCAAACAAAAAGCGCAAGCAAAAGCGCGGCGTTCAGCCTTGACGCTGTTTGTGGCGCGGATCAGAGCTGCAAATCACGCGCACAACGCCCTTGCGCTTGATGATCTTGCAATTGCGGCAAATGCGCTTAACCGATGCCATCACTTTCATGATATTACCCTTTTTTCAAATCACTTCGCCCGGAACACGATCCGCGCACGAGACAGATCGTAAGGCGTCAATTCAACCGTAACCTTGTCGCCCGGCAGAATGCGGATGTAGTGCATCCGCATCTTTCCGGAAATATGTCCCAGGACGACATGGCCATTTTCCAATTTCACCCGGAAAGTAGCGTTGGGAAGGTTTTCGATGACCTCACCCTGCATCTGGATAACATCGTCTTTGGCCATAGTCCTTATTAACGCATCGGGACGTTGCCACCCTTGAAGTTTGCCTTCTTGAGTAGCGATTCATATTGTTGCGACATAACGTACGACTGCACCTGAGCCATGAAGTCCATCGTGACGACGACAATGATCAGCAGCGACGTTCCACCAAAATAAAACGGCACGTTCCAGCGCAACACCAGAAACTCAGGCAGCAGGCACACGAATACGATGTAGATCGCACCAGCCAGCGTGAGACGCGTGAGGATGCGGTCGATATACCGTGCAGTCTGATCGCCCGGACGGATACCCGGAACGAAAGCACCGCTCTTCTTCAAGTTGTCGGCGGTCTCCCGGCTGTTGAACACCAGTGCGGTGTAGAAGAAGCAGAAGAAGACGATCGCCAACGCATACAGCAGCACGTACACGGGTTGACCGGGCTTCAGGGCCTCGGCCACATTGTGCAGCGTGTTCGCGAACCAGTTGGTGCGCGTACCCGAACTGAACCAGTTCAGGATGGTTGCCGGGAAGAGGATGATCGACGACGCGAAGATCGGCGGAATCACACCCGACATGTTCAACTTCAGCGGCAGATGAGACGACTGTCCGCCGTAAATCTTGTTACCGACCTGGCGCTTCGCGTAGTTCACGAGGATCTTGCGCTGACCGCGTTCGATGAACACGACCAGATACGTGACCGCCGCGATCAACACGACGATGATGATCGCCGAGATGATGCTCATCGAACCGGTGCGAACCAGCTCGAACAGACCACCGATCGCATTCGGGAAACCCGCCGCGATACCACCGAAGATGATGATCGAGATGCCGTTGCCGAGACCGCGCTCCGTGATCTGCTCACCGAGCCACATCAGGAACATCGTGCCCGTCACCAGCGTGACCACCGTCGTCAGACGGAACACCATGCCGGGGTCCAGCACGAGAGCCGGCTGGTTCTCCAGCGCGACCGCGATGCCGAACGCCTGGAAGGTCGCCAGAACCACCGTGAAGATACGCGTGTACTGCGTGATCTTCCGTTGTCCCGCCTGCCCTTCCTTCTTCAACGCCTCCATCTGCGGCGACACGATCGACAACAACTGCATGATGATCGACGCCGAAATGTAGGGCATGATGCCCAGCGCAAAGATCGTGAATCGCGACAGCGCGCCACCCGAGAACATGTTGAACATGCCGAGGATGCCGCCCGACTGGCTTTGGAACAGCTTCGCCAGTTGATCCGGATCGATGCCGGGTACCGGAATATGCGCACCAATGCGGTAGACGATCAGCGCCAGCAGCAGAAACACTGCACGCCGGCGCAGATCGCCAAATTTCGCCGCGCTCCGACCGGTTTTTGCGAGACTCGGGCTGTTAGCCAAGTACCTTCTCCGATGCTAGTGCTAGTAACGGCGAAAGCGCATTACTCGGCAAACGAGCCGCCAGCGGCTTCGATTGCTTCACGGGCGCCCTTCGTTGCCGTCAGACCCTTCACCGTGACCTTGCGCGTGATCTCGCCGGTCTTGATGATCTTCGCGCTCTTGATGAGCTCGCCGACCAGACCCGCTTGCTTCAGCGCCAACAGATCGATTTCGTCGACCGGCAGCTTTTCGAGATCAGCCAGGCGCACTTCACCGACGAATTCCTTCGTCAGCGAGGTGAAGCCTCGCTTCGGCAGACGACGCTGCAGAGGCATCTGACCGCCTTCGAAGCCGACCTTGTGAAAGCCGCCCGAACGCGATTTCTGACCCTTGTGGCCGCGGCCAGCGGTCTTACCGAGGCCCGAACCGATACCGCGACCGACGCGACGCTTAGCGTGCTTCGCGCCTTCCGCCGGCTTCAGGTTATTCAATTCCATGTTCAACTCCTTGGATCCTAGGGTCAGCCGCTTAGCCGATGACCTTAACGAGGTACGAGACCTTGTTGATCATCCCGCGCACCGCTGGCGTGTCCTGCAGCTCGGAAACCGAGTTGAGGCGACGCAGGCCGAGACCACGCACCGTCGCGCGGTGCGTTTCGCGGGTCCCGATCAGGCTCTTGACGAGCTGAACCTTGACAGTTTTTTCAGACATGGTGCCCACCTTAGCCCAGAATGTCTTCGACGGACTTACCACGCTTCGCCGCGATGTCGGCCGGGGTCGACTGCTTGCGCAGACCGTCCAGCGTCGCACGAACGAGGTTGTACGGGTTCGTCGAACCGTGGCTCTTGGCCACAACGTTTTGCACGCCCATCACGTCGAACACTGCGCGCATCGGGCCGCCAGCGATCACGCCGGTACCGTCCTTCGCCGGAGCGAGGAGGACCGCCGATGCGCCGTGCTTGCCGTGCACTTCGTGTTGCAGCGTGCCGTTCTTCAGGGGCACCTTGAACATGTTGCGGCGGGCTTGTTCCATTGCCTTCTGAACGGCAACCGGAACTTCCTTCGCCTTGCCCTTGCCCATGCCGACGCGGCCATCACCGTCGCCAACCACGGTCAGTGCGGCGAAGCCGAGAATACGGCCACCCTTCACGACCTTGGTCACGCGGTTGACCGAAATCATCTTTTCGCGCAGGCCGTCGTCGCGTTCGTCAGCCTGAACTTTCGCTTGCATCTTTGCCATGACGAATTCTTCCCTTAGAACTTGAGCCCGGCTTCACGCGCCGCATCAGCCAGCGCCTTGACGCGGCCGTGGTAGCGGAAACCCGAGCGGTCGAAGGCGACGGATTCGATGCCGGCTGCCTTGGCCTTTTCGGCGATACGCTTGCCGATCAAGGTCGCGGCATTGACGTTGCCGCCCTTGCCCGACTTGTCAGCCAGTTCAGCGCGCACTTCAGCTTCCAGCGTCGAGGCGCTTGCCACGACCTTCGTGCCGCATGCCGAGAACACTTGCGCGTAGATATGCGTATTCGTGCGATGCACGGCCAGACGCGGAACCTGCAGCTCAGCGATCTTGATACGCGTCTGACGAGCGCGGCGCAGGCGAGATTGAGTCTTATCCATGATTGCGCACCCTTACTTCTTCTTCGTTTCTTTGAGGATCACGACCTCGTCGGAATAGCGCACGCCCTTGCCCTTGTACGGCTCAGGCGGACGATAGCCGCGCACTTCTGCTGCGGTCTGTCCGACTTTCTGCTTGTCGATCCCCTTGATCACGATTTCGGTCTGCGACGGGGTTTCAGCCTTGACGCCTTCCGGCATCTGGTGCACCACCGGGTGCGAGAAACCCAGCGACAGGTTCAGCTTGTCGCCTTGCGCTTGCGCACGATAACCGACGCCAACCAGCGTCAGCTTGCGCTCGAAACCCTTGGTAACGCCCTGCACCATGTTCGCCACCAAGGCGCGCATCGTGCCGGACATCGCGTTTGCTTCGCGGCTTTCGTCCGTCGGAGCCAGCTTCAGGGTGCCGTTCTCGTTCGTCACCGCAACCAGCTTGTTCGCCGGTTGCGAGATCGTGCCGAGCGGGCCCTTCACGGTGATGACGTCGCCCTTGATCGCCACTTCCGCGCCTTGCGGCAGCGTAATCGGGCTTTTACCTACTCGAGACATGTTTCTTCTCCTTAGGCGTTAAGCGACGTAGCAGATGACTTCGCCACCGACGCCCGTCTGGCGCGCCTTGCGATCGGTCATCACACCCTTCGGCGTCGACACGATTGCAACGCCGAGGCCATTCATGACCTGCGGGATGTCGTTGCGACCGCGGTACACGCGCAGACCGGGCTTCGAGACGCGCTCGAGGCGCTCGATAACCGGACGGCCAGCGTAGTACTTCAACGCGATGTTCAATTCCGTCTTCGCACCTTCCGACTTGACTGCGAAGTCGTCGATATAACCTTCGTCCTTCAAAACCTGCGCAATCGCAACCTTGACTTTCGACGAGGGCATAGTCACCGAAACCTTCTCGACCATCTGCGCATTGCGGATGCGAGTCAGCATATCGGCGATAGGATCACTCATGCTCATTTATGTTTCTCCTATTACCAGCTCGCCTTGGTCAGGCCAGGGATTTCGCCGCGGAAAGCGATTTCACGAATCTTGCCGCGTGCGAGTCCGAACTTGCGGAACGTGCCACGCGGACGACCCGTGATCGCGCAGCGATTACGCTTGCGAGTGGGGTTCGAGTTACGCGGCAGTTGTTGCAACGCCAGACGCGCGAGGTAACGCTCTTCGTCGGACTTGCTTGCGTCGTCGATCACAGCCTTCAGCTCAGCACGCTTCGGAGCGTACTTGGCTGCCAGGCGCGCGCGCTTCTTTTCACGTTCGATCAGTGCCAGTTTAGCCACGGTAACCTCAGTTTCTGAACGGGAACTTGAAGCCGGCGAGCAGCGCCTTTGCTTCGTCGTCAGTCTTCGCGGTGGTCGTGATGCTGATGTTCAGCCCACGCAGCGCGTCGATCTTGTCGTAGTCGATTTCGGGGAAAATGATCTGCTCTTTCACACCGATGTTGTAGTTGCCACGACCGTCGAATGCACGGCCCGACACGCCACGGAAGTCACGCACACGCGGGAGCGCAACCGTCACGAAACGGTCGAGGAATTCGTACATCGCTTGACCGCGCAGCGTAACCATCGCGCCGATCGGGTAGCCCTGACGAATCTTGAAGCCTGCGATTGCCTTGCGCGCCTTCGTGATGACCGGCTTCTGGCCAGCGATCTTCGTCAGGTCGCCCACGGCGTTTTCGATGATCTTCTTGTCAGCGACGGCTTCGCCAAGGCCCATGTTAAGGGTGATCTTGGTGATGCGCGGCACTTCCATGATGGACTTGTAGCCGAACTTTTCGACGAGTTGCGGCACAACCTTTTCTTTGTAAATCTCTTGCAGACGAGCCATTTTTTAACTCCGCGTCAGGCGTTGAGCGTGGCGCCGGTCGACTTCAAGAAGCGAACCTTCTTGCCGTCTTCGACCTTGATGCCCACACGCGATGCCTTGCCGTTCGCGTCGACCAATGCGACGTTCGAAATATGCAGCGGCATCGTTTTGGCTTCCACACCGCCCGTCGTACCCTTCATCGGGTTCGGCTTCACGTGCTTCTTGACGAGGTTGATGCCCTCGACGGTGACACGGTCTTCCGCAACGACCAGCACGGTGCCGCGCTTGCCCTTGTCCTTGCCGGTGATGACGATGACTTCGTCACCCTTGCGAATCTTGTTCATCGCGACTCCTTACAGCACTTCCGGCGCGAGCGAAACGATCTTCATGAATCGTTCGCTACGCAGTTCACGCGTAACCGGCCCAAAAATACGCGTGCCGATCGGCTCGAGCTTCGTATTCAACAAAACGGCGGCATTGCCGTCGAACTTGATGAGCGAGCCATCCTGACGACGCACGCCCTTGGCCGTACGAACGACCACGGCGTTGTAGATTTCGCCCTTTTTCACGCGTCCGCGCGGCGTCGCTTCTTTGACGGTCACCTTGATGATGTCGCCAATGCTTGCGTAACGACGCTTCGAGCCGCCGAGCACCTTGATGCACATGACTTCACGCGCACCCGTGTTGTCGGCCACTTCAAGCCGAGTTTCGGTCTGGATCATGGTTTATCTTTCCCAACTTAATCCGATTGCACCACCATGGCACAGCCGGTCAGTCTTGGTCCCGTCAGCCAAATGGCTGCTTGGGTTAGAACAGGCAGCAACGGCAGACGAAACCCGCCATCGCAATCCGGTGAATCTGTCGACTCAGGCTGGCGCCCGAACCGGCTTCCCCCACCAATTTCGCCCGCGACGGGGCTCCCACAAAGAGGGAAGACCGAGATTATAACAAATAATCTCGGTCTTGCAAGCGAAACTTACTGCGATACAACTACTTACCGCATCGCGGCCCTACGACTTCCGCTTTAGATCACGCGCGCCGCTTCGACCAGCTTCGACACAACCCAAGCTTTCGTCTTCGAAATCGGACGAGTTTCCTGGATTTCGACGAGATCGCCTTCGTTGTACGTGTTCGCGTCGTCATGCGCGTGGTACTTCTTCGAACGCACGACGTACTTGCCGTAGATCGGATGCTTCACGCGGTGCTCGACCAGAACGGTGACCGTCTTGTCCATCTTGTTGCTGACGACCTTGCCGACCAGCGTCCGCTTGAGCGAGGTTTTTACGCTATCGTTCATTTCTGGTTCGCCTTCTCGGTCATGACGGTGCGCACGCGTGCGATGTCGCGACGGACCTTCTTCAGCTGGCTCGTGTTCGTGAGCTGCTGGGTCGCGAGTTGCATACGCAAGCCAAATTGCGCCTTGAGCAGATCCGACAGCTCCTTGTTGAGCGCGGTCTGGTCTTTCTGGCGAAGTTCAGTTGCCTTCATCATTTACTCCTTAGGCGCCGAGCTGACGAACCACGAAGTTCGTCTTGAGCGGCAGCTTGGCTGCGGCCAGACGGAACGCTTCGCGCGCCAGTTCTTCGGAGACACCGTCCATTTCGTACAGCATCTTGCCCGGTTGAATTTCAGCGACGTAGTACTCCGGGTTACCCTTACCGTTACCCATACGCACTTCGGCCGGCTTTTGCGAAATCGGCTTATCCGGGAAGATACGGATCCAGATCCGGCCGCCACGCTTGATATGACGCGTCATTGCGCGACGCGCTGCTTCGATTTGACGCGCGGTCAAACGGCCGCGACCGATAGCTTTCAGACCGTATTCGCCGAACGACACCGCGTTGCCGCGCGTCGCCTTACCGGTGTTACGACCCTTTTGCTCTTTGCGATACTTTCTGCGTTTCGGTTGCAGCATCGTTATTCTCCAGTCTTCGCGTCACCGCCAGCGCGACGGGGTGCACCACGACGCGCGCCAGCCGGAGCGCCTTCACCGTCACGGCGCGGACGGCGATCGCCACCCGGACGTGCGTTGCGGCGCGGACGCTTTTCTTCTGCCACTTCTTCCACCACCGGCGCTTCGTTGCGGCCCAGGGTGTCGCCCTTGTAGACCCACACCTTCACGCCGATGATGCCGTACGTGGTCTTGGCTTCCGACGTCGCGTAGTCGATATCGGCGCGCAGCGTATGGAGGGGCACACGACCTTCGCGATACCACTCGGTACGAGCGATTTCAATACCGTTCAGACGGCCCGCGCTCATGATCTTGATGCCTTGGGCGCCAAGACGCATCGCGTTCTGCATCGCACGCTTCATCGCGCGACGGAACATGATCCGGCGCTCGAGCTGCTGCGTGATGGAGTCAGCGATCAGCTGAGCATCGGTTTCCGGCTTGCGGATCTCTTCGATGTTGACGTGAACCGGAACGCCCATGCGCTTCTGCAGTTCAGCCTTCAGCGATTCGATGTCCTCGCCCTTCTTGCCGATGACTACGCCCGGACGCGAGCTGTAAATCGTGATGCGCGCGTTCTTCGCCGGACGCTCGATGACGACGCGACCAACCGAAGCGTTCTTCAGCTTCTTCTTCAGGTATTCACGAACACCGATGTCTTCCTGCAACATCGCCGCGAAATTGTTGTTGTTCGCGTACCAACGCGAAGCCCAATTGCGGCTGACGGCCAAACGGAAGCCAGTCGGATGAATTTTCTGTCCCATCGTTGGCTCCTTAATTCCCGACCGTCACAGTGATGTGACAGGATTGCTTCTCGATGCGGTTACCGCGACCCTTCGCGCGCGCGGTGAAACGCTTCAGCGAAGCAGCCTTGTCGACGTAGATGCTCGTGATCTTGAGCTCGTCGATATCGGCGCCTTCGTTGTGTTCCGCATTCGCGATCGCAGACAGCACGACCTTCTTGACGATACCCGCCGCCTTCTTCGGCGAGAACGTCAGAACGTTCAGCGCCTTGTCGACCGGCAAACCACGAATCTGGTCAGCCACAAGGCGCGTTTTCTGCGCCGAGATGCGGGCACCGCGATGAATTGCTTTCACTTCCATCTTGATTGCCCCTTATTTCTTGGCCTTCTTGTCGGCCGCGTGACCCTTGAACGTACGGGTCAGTGCGAACTCGCCAAGCTTGTGGCCGACCATGTTTTCCGTGACATACACCGGAACGTGTTGACGGCCGTTGTGAACAGCGATCGTCAGACCGATGAAGTCCGGCAGAATCGTCGAACGACGCGACCAGGTCTTGATCGGCTTCTTGTCACGCGTCGATGCAGCCGCCTCAACCTTCTTCAGCAAATGAGCGTCGCAGAACGGACCTTTTTTAGCAGAACGTGTCATTGCCTACTCCTTAACGCTTGTGACGGCGCTGGACGATCATCGTCGTCGTGCGCTTGTTGCTACGGGTGCGATAACCCTTCGTCGGCGTGCCCCACGGGCTCACCGGATCGCGACCTGCAGCCGTCTTACCTTCACCACCGCCGTGCGGGTGATCAACCGGGTTCATCGCAACACCACGGACCGTCGGGCGGATACCGCGCCAGCGATTCGCGCCAGCCTTACCGATTTGACGGAGGCTGTGCTCTTCGTTGCCGACTTCACCGATGGTCGCGCGGCACTCGACGTGCACGCGGCGGATTTCGCCTGAACGCAGACGCACTTGAGCGTAGACGCCTTCGCGCGCCAGCAGCATGGCCGACGTACCAGCCGAACGCGCCATTTGCGCGCCCTTGCCCGGCAGCATTTCGATGCAGTGGATCGTCGTACCGACCGGAATGTTGCGGATCGGCAGTGCATTACCTGCGCGGATCGGCGCTTCCGAGCCGGACAGCAGTTGCGTGCCGACCGTCACGCCCTTCGGCGCGATGATGTAGCGGCGCTCGCCGTCTGCGTACAGAACCAGCGCGATGTTCGCGCTACGGTTCGGGTCGTACTCGAGACGCTCGACCTTTGCCGGAATGCCGTCCTTGTTGCGACGGAAATCGACGATACGGTAATGCTGCTTGTGACCGCCGCCCTGGTGACGCGTGGTGATACGGCCGTTGTTGTTACGGCCCGCCGACTTGGATTGCGTGTCGAGCAGCGCTGCGTGCGGCTTGCCCTTGTGCAGATCCTTGTTGACGATCTTGACCATCGCGCGGCGACCCGGCGAGGTCGGCTTAACTTTCACGATTGCCATGGTTACTTGGCCTCCGCTTCAAAGTTGATTTCCTGGCCGGGCTTCAGGCAGACGTACGCCTTCTTCACGTCCTTGCGCTTGCCGTTGAAGCGGCCAAAGCGCTTTGCCTTGCCCTTCGTGACGAGCACGTTGACGGAATTGACTTCGACCTTGAACAGCAGCTCGACAGCAGCCTTGACTTCCTGCTTCGTGGCGTCCGGTGCGACTTCGAACACGACTTGTTCGTTCTTGTCGGCAACCAGCGTCGCCTTTTCGGAGATCACCGGCGCGAGCAGAACTTGCATCAAACGATGATCGTTTTTGCGAACTTCGCTCATGACAGCAACTCCTCGATCTGAGCGACCGCAGCCTTCGTGATCAGCACTTTCTTGAAGTAGATCAGCGAGAGCGGGTCGGCGTAACGCGGCTCGACAACCGCCACGTGGGCGAGGTTGCGCGACGCGAGGTACAGGTTTTCGTCGACCGTATCGGTGATGACCAACACGGAGTCGAGACCCATCGCCTTGAATTTATCGGCCAGCAGCTTGGTCTTCGGGGCTTCGAGCGCCAAGTCTTCAACCACGGCGATACGGCCTTCGCGAGCCAGCTGCGAGAAGATCGAGCAGAGGCCTGCGCGATGCATCTTCTTGTTGACCTTGTGCGAGAAGTTCTCTTCCGGCGAATTCGGGAAGATGCGACCACCGCCACGCCACAACGGGCTCGACGACATACCGGCACGAGCGCGGCCCGTACCCTTCTGACGCCACGGCTTCTTGGTGGTGTGCTTGACCTGCTCGCGATCCTTCTGCGCGCGGTTGCCGCTACGTGCGTTCGCTTGATAAGCGATGACGATCTGGTGAATCAGGGCTTCGTTGTAATCGCGACCGAACACGACGTCCGATGCGTTCACGCCAGCGCCTTCCTGACCATTGGCATTCAGGAGCTTAAGTTCCATTATTTCGCTCCTTTCACAGCACGCGTCTTGACGGCCGGGGTCACGAAGACCTTACCGCCCTTCGCACCCGGAACAGCACCGCGCACGAGCAGCAGATTGCGCTCAGCGTCGATGCGGGCGATTTCGAGGTTTTGAACCGTCACGGTGACGTCACCGAGGTGACCCGTCATGCGCTTACCCGGGAACACGCGCCCCGGATCCTGTGCCATACCGATCGAACCCGGAACGTTGTGCGAACGCGAGTTACCGTGCGATGCGCGGCCCGAAGCGAAGTTGTAGCGCTTGATCGTACCGGCGTAGCCCTTACCGATCGACGTGCCTTGCACGTCAACTTTCTGACCGACTTCGAAAATATCCGTACCGACCACAGCGCCGTTCGACAGTTCGCCTGCCTTGGCCGTATCGATATGGAATTCCTTGAGGATTTCACCGGCTTGAACGCCGGCTTTGGCGAGGTGGCCCGCCAACGGCTTCGTCACGCGCGACGCGCGGCGAGCACCGAATGCAACCTGAACGGCGGTATAACCATCCGTTTCAACGGTCTTGATCTGCGTCACGCGGTTGTCCGACACGTCCAGCACGGTGACGGGGATCGAATCCCCTTCAGGCGTGAAGATACGGGTCATGCCAACCTTGCGACCTACGAGTCCAAGGCTCATCGTTTTCTCCATTCCCAACTGCGATTGGTCGGGGCTGATTTACAAATGCCGGCTTCGTTACGAGAAACTGGGTCGGCTTTCTTACGTCTTGACTTGCTTTCTTTCCGTGCGCATAGGCGCGAAAAGCCTTGGAGTATAACAAGGCTTTTCGAATCCCGCAAGCAATCAACGACTTAGCTTCATCTGGCGGCTTGTAGGCCGGCCAGCGGGCTTTGTGGACTTACTGCAGCTTGATTTCGACGTCGACGCCAGCCGGCAAGTCGAGCTTCATCAGCGCGTCGACAGTCTTGTCCGTCGGATCGACGATGTCCATCAGGCGCTGGTGGGTACGGATTTCGAGCTGGTCGCGCGACGTCTTGTTGACGTGCGGCGAACGCAGGATGTCAAAACGCTGAATACGCGTCGGCAGCGGCACCGGACCACGGACGATCGCGCCAGTCCGCTTCGCGGTGTCGACGATTTCGGCTGCCGATTGATCGATCAGGCGATAGTCGAAAGCCTTCAGACGAATGCGGATTTTCTGGTTCTGCATGACGATTCCTTGAAAAGAGCGAGGCGGTATTGCACCGCACATGAGCAAAAGAGCGTAGGACCGGATACCCGTTGAGGACGGGCATCCGGCCCCGGTTTTACTGCCTTACTGCGAGTTCAAATCGAGCAAGCCCGATATTTTACTCGATAATCTTTGCCACGACACCGGCGCCGACGGTACGACCGCCTTCACGGATGGCGAAACGCAGACCTTCTTCCATGGCGATCGGCGCGATCAGTTTCACCGTGATCGACACGTTGTCGCCCGGCATCACCATTTCCTTGTCCTTCGGCAGCTCGATCGAGCCCGTCACGTCCGTCGTACGGAAGTAGAACTGCGGACGGTAGTTGTTGAAGAACGGCGTGTGACGGCCGCCTTCGTCCTTGCTCAGCACGTACACTTCAGCCGTGAAGTGCGTGTGCGGCGTGATCGAACCCGGCTTGGCCAGCACCTGGCCACGCTCCACGTCTTCACGCTTCGTGCCGCGCAGCAGGATACCGACGTTGTCGCCTGCCTGACCTTGGTCGAGCAGCTTGCGGAACATTTCCACGCCCGTGCAGGTCGTCTTCACCGTCGGCTTGATACCGACGATTTCGATTTCCTCGCCGACCTTCACGACACCGCGCTCGACGCGGCCCGTCACCACCGTGCCACGACCCGAGATCGAGAACACGTCTTCCACCGGCATCAGGAACGAACCATCAACTGCACGCTCCGGCGTCGGGATGTACGAATCCAGCGCGTCGGCCAGGTTCATGATCGCCACTTCGCCCAGTTCACCCTTGTCGCCTTCCAGCGCCAGCTTTGCCGAACCCTTGATGATCGGGGTGTCGTCGCCCGGGAAGTCGTACTTCGAGAGCAGTTCGCGCACTTCCATTTCGACGAGCTCGAGCAGCTCGGCGTCGTCCACCATGTCGCACTTGTTCAGGAACACGATGATGTACGGCACGCCGACCTGACGGGCCAGCAGGATGTGCTCACGCGTTTGCGGCATCGGGCCGTCAGCGGCCGAGCACACCAGGATCGCGCCGTCCATCTGCGCGGCGCCCGTGATCATGTTCTTCACGTAGTCGGCGTGGCCCGGGCAGTCGACGTGGGCGTAGTGGCGATTAGCCGTTTCGTACTCGACGTGCGCGGTGTTGATGGTAATACCACGTGCCTTTTCTTCCGGCGCTGCGTCGATCTGGTCGTACGCCTTCGCTTCGCCGCCGAACTTCTGCGTGAGAACCGTCGTGATCGCTGCCGTCAGCGTGGTCTTGCCGTGGTCAACGTGACCGATCGTGCCCACGTTCACGTGCGGCTTGGTCCGCTCGAATTTACCTTTTGCCATGATTACCTTCGTTCAAAGTTGGTTATCGGTTAAAGCTTGTGGCTTGCGCCGAATTACTTGCCCTTCGCGTTGATGATCGCGTCGGCAACGTTACGCGGAGCTTCAGCATAGTGCTTGAATTCCATCGTGTACGTCGCGCGGCCTTGCGTCAGCGAACGCAGCGAGGTCGAGTAGCCGAACATTTCCGACAGCGGCACTTCGGCACGGACGATCTTGCCGCCACCAACCATGTCTTCCATGCCCTGGACGATACCGCGACGGCCCGACAGGTCGCCCATCACGTTGCCCATGTAGTCTTCCGGCGTTTCGACTTCCACAGCCATCATCGGTTCGAGAATGACCGGGCTTGCCTTGCGCATTGCTTCCTTGAAGGCCATCGAACCGGCCATCCGGAACGCGTTTTCGTTCGAGTCGACGTCGTGGTACGAGCCGAACGTCAGGTGAACCTTCACGTCCACGACCGGGAAGCCAGCCAGCACGCCCGACTTCAGCGTTTCCTGGATACCCTTGTCCACGGCCGGGATGTATTCGCGCGGAATCACGCCGCCCTTGATCTCGTCCAGGAACTCGTAGCCCTTGCCCTGCTCGTTCGGCTCGAGCGTAATGACCGCGTGACCGTACTGGCCGCGACCACCCGACTGCTTGACGAACTTGCCGTCGACGTCTGCTGCCGTCGTGCGGATCGTTTCGCGGTATGCAACCTGCGGCTTGCCGACGGTCGCTTCCACGTTGAATTCGCGCTTCATGCGATCGACCAGAATTTCGAGGTGGAGCTCGCCCATACCCGAAATGATGGTCTGGCCCGATTCCTCGTCCGTCTGGACGCGGAACGACGGGTCTTCCTGCGCGAGACGATTCAGCGCCAGACCCATCTTCTCCTGGTCAGCCTTCGTCTTCGGCTCGACAGCCTGCGAAATCACCGGCTCCGGGAAAATCATGCGTTCCAGGACGATCGGGTGCTGCGGATCGCACAGCGTGTCGCCCGTGGTCGCTTCCTTCAGGCCGACGGCTGCCGCGATGTCGCCCGCGCGCACTTCCTTGATTTCTTCGCGCTGGTTCGCGTGCATCTGCAGAATACGACCGAGACGTTCCTTCTTGTCCTTGGTCGCGTTCAGCACGGTGTCACCCGAATTCACGACGCCCGAGTACACGCGGAAGAAGATCAGCTGACCGACGAACGGGTCCGTCATGATCTTGAACGCCAGCGACGAGAACTTCTCGTCGTCGGCTGCGCGACGCTCGGCCTTCTCACCGCTTTCGAGCTCGCCCGTAACCGGGGGAATGTCGACCGGCGACGGCAGGAAGTCGATCACGGCGTCGAGCATGCGCTGCACGCCCTTGTTCTTGAACGCGGTGCCGCACAGCATCGGCTGGATTTCGCACGCGATGGTCCGGTCGCGAATCGCCTTGACGATTTCCGCTTCCGACAGCTCTTCGCCGCCGAGGTACTTTTCCATCAACTCTTCGCTGGCTTCGGCAGCCGACTCGATCATCTTCTCGCGCCACTCGTTGCACGTGTCGACGAGTTCAGCCGGGATGTCGACGTAGTCGAACTTCGTGCCTTGCGACGCTTCGTCCCAAATGATCGCTTTCATCTTCAGGAGGTCGACGACGCCCTTGAAGTTTTCTTCCGCGCCGATCGGCACCACGACGGGAACCGGATTTGCCTTCAGGCGGGTCTTCAGCTGGTCATAGACCTTGAAGAAGTTCGCGCCGGTACGGTCCATCTTGTTGACGAACGCGAGACGGGGAACCTTGTATTTGTTCGCCTGACGCCACACGGTTTCCGACTGCGGCTGCACGCCGCCCACCGCACAGTAGACCATGCACGCGCCGTCGAGGACGCGCATCGAGCGCTCCACTTCGATCGTGAAGTCGACGTGGCCCGGGGTGTCGATGATGTTGATGCGGTGCTCGGGATAGTTGCCGCCCATGCCCTTCCAGAAGGCCGTGGTAGCAGCCGACGTGATGGTGATGCCGCGCTCTTGCTCCTGCTCCATCCAGTCCATCGTTGCTGCGCCGTCGTGAACTTCACCGATCTTGTGGTTCACGCCCGTGTAGAACAGGATGCGCTCGGTCGTCGTCGTCTTGCCGGCGTCGATGTGAGCGCTAATACCGATATTGCGGTAGCGCTCGATAGGTGTCTTGCGAGCCACTTTGGATCCTTTTTTCGGTCGACGCGCCGGCGGATTGCCGGGCGCGCCCTAACACAAACGGGCGAGGCGCCGAAACTAGCGCACCCGCCCTGATTTTCCGTTTGCCCGTGAGCGGGAGCTTAGAAACGGAAGTGCGAGAATGCCTTGTTGGCTTCTGCCATGCGGTGAACTTCGTCGCGCTTCTTCATCGCGCCACCACGGCCTTCGGCCGCTTCCTGCAGTTCACCCGCGAGACGCAGGGCCATCGACTTTTCGCTGCGCTTCTTCGCGGCTTCACGCAACCAACGCATCGCCAATGCCATACGACGCGAGGGACGCACTTCGACCGGAACCTGATAGTTGGCACCACCAACGCGACGGCTCTTCACTTCGACCACCGGCTTCACGTTGTTGAGCGCAACCGTGAACACTTCCAGCGGGTCCTTGCCACCCTTGGTCTGGATCTGTTCAAAAGCGCCGTACACGATACGCTCGGCAACCGACTTCTTGCCGGAGAGCATCAGCACGTTCATGAACTTGGCTACATCTACGTTGCCGAATTTCGGATCCGGCAACACTTCCCGCTTGGGGACTTCGCGACGACGCGGCATGATTCTTCCTTTACTTTTTCAGTTGGAGCTATTTTTCAGCTCCGCGGCCACCAACTAACCCGATCCATCTATTCGACTAAACCAGCTTGGCCGGGTGACCACTTACTCGATAGCACCGGCACTTCCGGCACCACCGCCTTAACCGCCTTGCGGCGACCTGATTCCTTGCTTCGGACCGGCGACTTACTTGCCAGCCTTGGCGCGCTTCGCACCGTACTTCGAGCGAGCTTGCTTACGATCCTTGACGCCCTGGGTATCCAGCGAGCCGCGAACCATGTGGTAACGCACACCCGGCAAGTCCTTCACACGGCCGCCGCGGATCAGCACGACCGAGTGCTCTTGCAGGTTGTGGCCTTCACCGCCGATGTACGAAATGACTTCGAAACCGTTGGTCAGGCGAACCTTGGCGACTTTACGGAGTGCCGAGTTCGGCTTCTTCGGCGTCGTCGTGTACACGCGGGTGCACACACCGCGACGCTGCGGGCAGTCCTGCAGGGCCGGCGACTTGCTCTTCGTCGTTTCCGACGTGCGGCCTTTGCGAACCAGTTGATTGATGGTTGGCATTGTCTAATCCTAAAAATGAACAGAATCCACGCAATTCTTACGGGCAAAGCGAAAAGAATTGCGTGTTTAATAGTCTCGCCAATGGATTCCACGATTCGCATCCGGCAATAAGCCAGATCCGAAGGCGAACCAAAAACGAGAACCAAGCATGATATTCCGAAAATCGCAATCGGGTCAATACGTTGCAACGATTTCGAAGGAAATTCGGGCGATGAACGTCAATCCGATCCGACGACGTCGAGCAGTTCGTCGCCGAACCGTTCGAGTTTGCGCACGCCAATGCCCGGAATATGGCGCAAATCATCGATCGTATCGGGATCGCTGCGCGCGATTTCCGCGAGCGTGGCGTCGTGGAAGATGACGTAGGCGGGAACGCCGTCGCTCTTCGCGGTTTCCGCTCGCCAGGCGCGCAGGCGCTCCCAGCGGCCCTTCTCCCGCGGCGACATTCCGGCGGTAGGGTCTGCGCGTTCGCCCGTGCGGCTGGACGACTGTCGTGAGCGAGTAGGCTTCACATACTTGCGCAATGTGACGCTCTCTTCGCCCTTGAGCACGGGCTTGCTGGCGTCGGTCAGAACGAGCGCGCCGAAGCCCTCGTGATCGACGGCCAGGTACCCGAACGCGACCAATTGCCGGAACACCGCGCGCCATTCGGGTTCCGATAGCGCGGCGCCGACGCCGAAGGTCGAGATCTTCTCGTGTCCGCGCTGCAGGACCTTTTCGCTACGCGTGCCGCGCAGAATATCGATCAAATGCCCGGCGCCGAAATGGAACCCGCTCGCTCTTTGCGCGCGATACACGCAAGACAGCGCCATCTGCGCCTCGCGCGTGGCATCGAAGGATGCGGGCGGCTCAATACAGGTATCGCAGTTGCCGCACGGCTTGCTCGTCTCGCCGAAGTACGCGAGCAGACGCACGCGGCGACACGACGCGACTTCGCACAAGCCGAGCAACGCATCGAGCTTGCCGGTCTGTACGCGCTTGTGGGCGTCGTCGGCTTCGGATTCGTCGATCATCTTGCGCTGCTGCACGACGTCGCCCAATCCGTAGGCCATCCATGCGTTCGCTGGCAAACCGTCGCGGCCCGCGCGGCCCGTTTCCTGATAGTAGCCCTCGACGCTCTTCGGCAAATCCAGATGCGCGACGAAGCGCACGTCCGGTTTGTCGATGCCCATGCCGAATGCGATCGTCGCGCACATGACGATGCCCTCCTCGCGCTGGAACATCTCCTGATGCTTCTGCCGCGTCTCGAACTCCATGCCAGCGTGATACGGCAACGCGCGGATGCCCTGGCCCTTCAGCCAGTCCGCGGTTTCCTCGACTTTGCGACGCGACAGACAATAGACGACGCCCGCATCGGTCGTGCCGTCCTTGTTCGTATGCTCGGCACGGATGAAGTCGAGCAATTGCGAGCGCGCGTTGTCCTTTTCGACGATCCGATAGCGAATGTTCGGCCGATCGAAGCTGGAAACGAAGATGCGCGCGTCGTCGAGCGCGAGGCGATGAACGATTTCATCGCGCGTGATCGCGTCAGCGGTCGCGGTCAGCGCGATGCGCGGCACATCCGGAAAGCGCTCGTGCAGCACCGAAAGCTGAATGTACTCCGGGCGAAAATCGTGGCCCCATTGCGACACGCAATGTGCTTCGTCGATCGCGAACAGACCGACCGGCGCGCTGTCGAGCAGATCGAGAAATCGCGGCGTCATCAGACGCTCTGGCGCCACGTACAGCAAGTCGATTTCGCCGTTGCGCAGCGCGCGCTCGGTCGCGGCGGCTTCGGCACCTGAAAGCGTGGAATTGAGATATGCGGCGCGCACGCCGACTTCAGTCAACGCTGCAACCTGATCCTGCATGAGCGCGATCAGCGGCGACACGACAATGCCCGCGCCGAACCCTGCCTCACGGCGCACGAGTGACGGGATCTGATAGCAGAGCGACTTGCCGCCGCCCGTCGGCATCAGCACGAGCGAATCGCCGCCGTTCGCGACATGCTCGACGATCTCCGCCTGTTGTCCGCGAAATGCGGGATAGCCGAAGATTTCGTTGAGTATTTCGAGCGACCGGGACATGGAAAGAAGCGCGCACTGCGACGTGAGAGATATCGAATTCTACCAACGCATCCACGCGCACCGACGCGTTCGAATACATCGTTGGCCAAACGGGAGAGGTGACGAAGCCGCAATCGACAGACGAAAAAAAACCGCTCAGCCAAAGCTGAGCGGTTCGTGGGTGCTACGAGCGAAAGACGCTTACTCGTTGGTGTGCGGCTGTTGCTGCTCCGCCGCCGGGGTTTCCGGCGTACCAAAGTCGAAAGCCTCTTCGGCCGCGATCTGGTCGAAACGCTCGCGATCCGACGATTCCTTCGCCTTGCGCGCCTTGTGGAACGCGAGACCCGTACCGGCCGGAATCAAACGGCCGACGATCACGTTTTCCTTCAGGCCACGCAGATCGTCGCGCTTGCCCATGATCGCCGCTTCGGTCAGCACGCGCGTCGTTTCCTGGAACGACGCCGCCGAGATGAACGAATCGGTCGACAGCGATGCCTTCGTGATACCCAGCAGCACGTTGTCGTACGTCGCCGGACGCTTGTCTTCCGCGATCATCTTGTCGTTTTCGTCCAGCATGTCCGAACGCTCGACCTGCTCACCCGGGATGAAGCGCGTATCGCCGTTGTCGACGATCTGCACACGACGCAGCATCTGACGCACGATCACTTCGATGTGCTTGTCGTTGATCTTCACGCCCTGCAGACGGTACACGTCCTGCACTTCGTCCACGATGTAGCGCGACAGTGCCTCGATACCCTGCAGACGCAGGATGTCGTGCGGATCGGCAGGACCGTCGACGATCATTTCGCCCTTGTTGACGACCTGACCATCGTGCACCAGCACCTGCTTTTCCTTCGCGATCAGGAACTCGTGCTGATTGCCTTCGAGGTCCGTGATGACGAGACGCTGCTTGCCCTTCGTGTCCTTGCCGAACGACGTCGTGCCCGTGACTTCCGCGAGAATACCCGCGTCCTTCGGCGAGCGCGCTTCGAACAGCTCGGCCACGCGTGGAAGACCACCGGTAATGTCGCGCGTCTTCTGCGCTTCGACCGGGATACGCGCCAGCACTTCACCGACCTGCACTTGCTGACCATCCTTCACGGTGATCAGTGCGCCGACCTGGAAGCCGATCTGCACCGAATGCTCGGTGTTCGGGATCTTCACTTCCTCGCCGTTCGCGTCGAGCAGTTTCACCTGCGGACGCACGCTCTTCGAAGCCTGCGAGCCGCGACGCTTCACGTCGATCACGACCAGGGTCGAAAGACCGGTCACGTCGTCGATCTGCTTCGCAACCGTCACGCCTTCCTCGACGTTTTCGAACTTCACCGTACCGCCCCACTCGGTGATGATCGGACGCGTCAGCGGATCCCATTGAGCCAGTTGCGCACCGGCCTTGATCTGCGCGCCGTCGAGTTGCAGCAGCGTCGCACCGTACGGGACCTTGTGACGCTCACGCTCGCGACCGAAGTCGTCCGCGATGATCGCCTCACCCGAACGCGAGATGACGACCTGCTCGCCCTTCGCGTTGGTGACGTAACGCATCGTGGCCGTGAAGCGCACCGTACCGTTCGACTTGGCTTCCACCGTCGATGCAACCGCCGCACGCGACGCCGCACCACCGATGTGGAACGTACGCATCGTCAGCTGCGTGCCCGGCTCACCGATCGACTGAGCAGCGATCACGCCGACTGCCTCACCGACGTTCACGCGCGAACCGCGGCCGAGATCGCGGCCGTAGCACGCGGCGCACAGGCCGTAACGCGTTTCGCAGGTGAGCGGCGTGCGCACGCGCACTTCGTCGATGCCGAGGCGCTCGATTTCTTCGACCGCGTCTTCGTCGAGCAGATCGCCCGATGCGTAGAGCGTTTCCTGCGTTTCCGGGTTGACGACGTCCGCCACCGCGACGCGACCGAGGATACGGTCACGCAGCGCTTCGACGACTTCACCGCCTTCGACCAACGCCTTCATCGCCACGCCGTTCGACGTGCCGCAATCATCTTCGACGACGACCAGATCCTGCGTCACGTCGACGAGACGACGCGTCAGGTAACCCGAGTTCGCGGTCTTCAACGCCGTATCCGCCAGACCCTTACGGGCACCGTGCGTGGAGATGAAGTACTGCAACACGTTCAGGCCTTCGCGGAAGTTCGCGGTAATCGGCGTCTCGATGATCGAGCCGTCCGGCTTCGCCATCAGGCCGCGCATACCGGCGAGCTGACGAATCTGCACCGCGGAGCCGCGAGCGCCCGAGTCGGCCATCATGTAGATGGAGTTGAACGACTCCTGCTTCGTCTCGTTGCCGTCACGATCCGTGACCGGCTCCGTCGCGAGCTGCTCCATCATCGCCTTGCCGACGCTTTCCGACGTCGCCGACCAGATGTCGACCACGTTGTTGTAGCGTTCCTGCGCGGTGACGAGACCCGACATGTACTGACGGTCGTACTCCTTCACCTTCTTGGCGGCATCGCCGACGATCGTCTCTTTCTGCGGCGGCACGAGCATGTCGTCCACGCAGATCGAGATGCCGGCGCGCGTTGCAAGACGGAAGCCCATCTGCATCAGCTGGTCGGCAAAGATCACCGTCTCGCGCAGACCGCACTTGCGGAACGCCGTGTTGATCAGGCGCGAGATTTCCTTCTTCTTCAGCGGCTTGTTGAGCACCGTGAACGGCAGGCCAGGCGGCAAAATCTCCGACAGGATCGAGCGGCCGACCGTGGTCGCGTACAGCGTGATCTTCGGCACGAACGCCGGCGCGCCTTCGCTCTTGTCTTCGTTCGCCACCATTTCGGTGATACGCACGTTGACGCGCGAAGCCAGCTCGACTTCCTTGTTCTCGTACGCGCGGATGACTTCCGACACGCCCGTGAACGTCATGCCTTCGCCCTTGCCGTTGATCGCTTCACGCGACGCGTAGTACAGACCCAACACGATATCCTGCGACGGCACGATCGACGGATCGCCGTTCGCCGGGAACAGGACGTTGTTCGACGCCAGCATCAGCGTGCGCGCTTCCATCTGCGCTTCGAGCGACAGCGGCACGTGAACGGCCATCTGGTCACCGTCGAAGTCGGCGTTGAACGCCGCGCAGACGAGCGGGTGCAACTGAATCGCCTTACCTTCGATCAGCACCGGCTCGAAAGCCTGAATGCCGAGGCGGTGAAGCGTAGGCGCGCGGTTCAGCATGACCGGATGTTCGCGAATGACTTCTTCGAGAATGTCCCACACCACCGGCGTCTGGTTCTCGACTTCCTTCTTCGCGGCCTTGATGGTCGTCGCGACGCCCATCACTTCCAGCTTGTTGAAGATGAAAGGCTTGAACAGTTCGAGCGCCATCAGTTTCGGCAGACCGCACTGATGCAGCTTGAGCGTCGGGCCGACCACGATCACCGAACGGCCGGAGTAGTCCACGCGCTTACCGAGCAAGTTCTGACGGAAACGACCGCCCTTACCCTTGATCATGTCAGCGAGCGACTTCAGCGGACGCTTGTTCGCGCCGGTCATCGCCTTGCCGCGACGGCCGTTGTCGAGCAGCGAGTCGACGGCTTCCTGCAGCATCCGCTTTTCGTTGCGGACGATGATTTCAGGCGCCTTCAGCTCGAGCAGACGCTTCAACCGGTTGTTACGGTTGATCACGCGGCGATACAGGTCGTTCAGATCCGACGTCGCGAAGCGGCCGCCGTCCAGCGGCACCAGCGGACGCAGTTCCGGCGGCAGCACCGGCAGCACTTCGAGCACCATCCAGTCAGGCTTGATGCCCGAACGCTGGAAGGCCTCGAGCACTTTCAGGCGCTTCGCGTACTTCTTGATCTTCGCTTCCGAACCCGTGTTCTTGAGTTCGGTGCGCAGCATCTCGACCTGTTCGTCGATGTTGATCGCGCGCAGCAGTTCGCGCACGCCTTCCGCGCCCATTTCGGCGCGGAATTCGTCACCGTACTCTTCGACCTTGTTGTAGTAATCCTCTTCCGTCATGATCTGCCGCGCTTTCAGCGGCGTCATGCCCGGATCGATCACCACGTATGCTTCGAAGTACAGCACGCGCTCGATGTCGCGCAGCGTCATGTCGAGCACCATGCCCAGACGCGACGGCAGCGACTTCAGGAACCAGATGTGCGCGACCGGCGAGGCCAGTTCGATGTGGCCCATGCGCTCACGACGCACCTTTGCCAGCGTCACTTCGACGCCGCACTTCTCGCAGATCACGCCGCGATGCTTCAGGCGCTTGTACTTGCCGCAAAGGCATTCGTAGTCCTTGATCGGACCGAAAATCTTCGCGCAGAACAGACCATCCCGCTCCGGCTTGAACGTGCGGTAGTTGATGGTCTCCGGCTTCTTCACTTCGCCGAACGACCAAGAACGAATCTTGTCGGGCGACGCGAGGCCGATCTTGATCGCATCAAAAACTTCTTCTTGTTGGACTTGCTTGAATAGATCGAGCAGAGCTTTCATTGCTTTCTCTCCGTAGTCCGATTAGTTGCGGTCCAGATCGATATCAATACCGAGCGAGCGGATTTCCTTCACCAACACGTTGAAGGATTCCGGCATGCCCGCGTCGATCACGTGATCGCCCTTGACGAGGTTCTCATAAACCTTCGTCCGGCCCGTCACGTCGTCCGACTTGACCGTCAGCATTTCTTGCAGCACATACGACGCGCCATACGCCTCGAGCGCCCACACTTCCATCTCACCGAAGCGCTGACCACCGAACTGCGCCTTACCACCCAGCGGCTGCTGCGTGACGAGCGAGTACGGACCGGTCGAACGCGCGTGCATCTTGTCGTCGACCAAGTGGTGCAGCTTCAGGTAGTGCATGTAGCCGACCGTGACCGTGCGCTCGAATGCTTCGCCGGTGCGGCCGTCGTACAGCGTGACCTGGTTCTTCGACGGCGTCATGCCGAGATTCGTGGCGATCTCATCCGGGAACGCCAGATCGAGCGCGCGCGTCATTTCATGCTCCGTCGCGCCGTCGAACACCGGCGTTGCGAACGGCACGCCTTCGCGCAGGTTCTTCGCGAGTTCGAGGATCTCGTCGTCGGAGAACTTGTCCAGCTCTTCCTGACGGCCCGACTCGTTGTAGATCTGCGTGAGGAACTGACGCATCTCTTCGATCTTCGCCTGACGTTGCATCATCTCGCCGATGCGCCAGCCGAGACCCTTCGCGGCCCAGCCCAGATGCACTTCGAGAATCTGACCCACGTTCATCCGCGACGGCACGCCGAGCGGATTCAGCACGACGTCGGCCGGACGGCCATCGGCCATGTACGGCATGTCTTCGATCGGCACGATCTTCGAGACGACACCCTTGTTACCGTGACGGCCCGCCATCTTGTCGCCAGGCTGCAGACGACGCTTCACGGCGAGGTACACCTTGACCATCTTCAGCACGCCCGGCGGCAGTTCGTCGCCTTGCGTGAGCTTCTTGCGCTTTTCTTCGAACGCGAGGTCGAACTGGTGACGCTTCTGCTCGATCGAGTCCTTGATGGCTTCCAGTTGCGCCGCTGCTTCTTCGTCCGCGAGGCGGATGTCGAACCAGTGGTAGTGGTCGAGATCTTCGAGGTACGCGAGATCGATCTTCGTGCCCTTCGCGAGCTTCTTCGGACCGCCGTTCGCAACCTTGCCGTTCAGCATGCGCGCGAGACGCTGGAACGCGTCGCCTTCCACGATGCGCAACTGGTCGTTCAAGTCGAGACGATAGCGCTTCAATTCGTCGTCGATGATCTGTTGCGCGCGCTTGTCACGCGTGATGCCTTCGCGCGTGAACACTTGCACGTCGATCACCGTGCCGCTCATGCCCGACGGCACGCGCAGCGACGTGTCCTTCACGTCCGACGCCTTCTCACCGAAGATCGCGCGCAGCAGCTTTTCTTCCGGCGTCAGCTGGGTTTCGCCCTTCGGCGTGACCTTGCCGACCAGCACGTCGCCTGCTTCGACTTCCGCGCCGATGTACACGATGCCCGACTCGTCGAGACGACCAAGCTGCACTTCCGCGAGGTTCGAGATATCGCGCGTGATTTCTTCCGGTCCGAGCTTCGTGTCGCGAGCAACGACATTCAACTCTTCGATGTGGATCGACGTGTAGCGATCGTCCGCAACAACCTTCTCCGAGATCAGGATCGAGTCTTCGAAGTTGTAGCCGTTCCACGGCATGAACGCGACCAGCATGTTCTGGCCGAGCGCGAGCTCGCCCAGATCCGTCGAGGCGCCGTCGGCCAGCACGTCGCCGCGCGAGACCTTGTCGCCGACCTTCGCGATCGGACGCTGGTTGATGTTCGTGTTCTGGTTCGAACGCGTGTACTTGATCAGGTTGTAGATGTCCACGCCGACGTCGCCCGCGACGGCTTCATCGTCGTTCACGCGAATCACGATACGGCCCGCGTCGACGTAATCCACGACACCGCCGCGCAACGCCTGCACGGTCGTACCCGAGTCGACAGCCACCGTACGCTCGATGCCCGTACCGACGACCGGCTTTTCCGGACGCAGACACGGCACGGCCTGACGCTGCATGTTCGAGCCCATCAACGCGCGGTTCGCGTCGTCGTGCTCGAGGAACGGAATCAGCGATGCCGCCACCGACACGATCTGCGACGGCGCCACGTCCATGTACTGGATGCGGTCCGGGGTGACCATCAGCGTCTCGCCCGCTTCACGCGACGACACGAGTTCGTCGGTCAGCGTGCCGTCGTCGGCCACCGCCGCGTTCGCCTGAGCGATCACGTAACGGCCTTCTTCGATCGCCGAAAGGTAGTCGATCTGGTCCGTCACCTTGCTGTCCACGACCTTGCGATACGGCGTTTCGAGGAAGCCGTACTCGTTCAGGTGCGCATACAGTGCGAGCGAGTTGATCAGACCGATGTTCGGACCTTCCGGCGTTTCGATCGGGCACACGCGGCCGTAGTGCGTCGGATGCACGTCGCGGACTTCGAAGCCCGCGCGCTCGCGCGTCAGACCGCCCGGGCCCAGAGCGGAAACGCGACGCTTGTGCGTGATTTCCGACAGCGGGTTGGTCTGGTCCATGAACTGCGAAAGCTGCGACGAACCGAAGAACTCGCGGATCGCCGACGAAATCGGCTTCGAGTTGATCAGGTCGTGCGGCATCAGGTTTTCGCTTTCGGCCTGGCCGAGGCGTTCCTTCACTGCACGTTCGACACGCACGAGACCCGCGCGGAACTGGTTCTCCGCGAGTTCGCCGACGCAACGCACGCGACGATTGCCGAGGTGGTCGATGTCGTCCACTTCGCCCTTGCCGTTACGCAGCTCGACGAGGATCTTGATGGTCGCGAGGATGTCGTCGTCCTGCAGCGTCATCGGGCCGACGATTTCGTCGCGGCCGACGCGGCGGTTGAACTTCATGCGGCCGACCTTCGACAGGTCGTACGCGTCTTCACTGTAGAACAGACGGTTGAAGAGCGCCTCGACCGCTTCTTCGGTCGGCGGCTCGCCCGGGCGCATCATGCGGTAGATCGCGATGCGCGCGGCCATCTTGTCGGCGGTTTCGTCGATACGCAGCGTCGACGAAATGTACGGGCCCTGATCCAGATCGTTCGTGTACAGCGTCTGGATATCCTTGACCTTCGCTTCGCGCAGCTTCTCGAGAACCGACTCGGTAATTTCCTCGTTGGCGTTCGCGATCACTTCGCCCGTTTCCGGATCGATCACGTTCTTCGCGAGCACGCGGCCGAGCAGATACTCCTCGGGCACCGAGATGAACTTCGTCTTGGCGTTTTCGAGGTCGCGAATGTGCTTCGCGTTGATGCGCTTGTCCTTCGTGACGATGACATTGCCATCGCGATCCTGGATGTCGAAGCGCGCGACTTCGCCGCGCAGACGCTCCGGAACGAATTCCATTTGCGCGCCTTCGCTCATCAAGCCGAAGTTATCGAACACGAAGAAGTTCGCGAGGATCTGCTCCGGCGACATGCCGATCGCCTTCAGCAGGATCGTGACCGGCATCTTGCGGCGACGGTCGACGCGGAAGTACAGCACGTCCTTCGGGTCGAATTCGAAATCGAGCCACGAACCGCGGTAAGGAATGATGCGCGCCGAGAACAACAGCTTGCCGGAGCTGTGCGTCTTGCCCTTGTCGTGCTCGAAGAACACGCCAGGCGAACGGTGGAGCTGCGACACGATCACGCGCTCGGTACCGTTGATGACGAACGAACCCGTCGGCGTCATGAGCGGAATTTCGCCCATGTACACTTCCTGTTCCTTCACTTCCTTGACGACCGGCTTGCTCGGCGATTCCTTGTCGAGCAGAACCAGGCGCACTTTCGCGCGCAGGGCCGAGCAGTACGTCAGGCCGCGCTGCTGGCATTCCTTGATGTTGAACGCAGGCGACGACAGCATGTAGCTGACGAACTCGAGCCGCGCGAAGCCGTTGTGCGAGACAATCGGGAAAACAGAGGTGAACGCAGCCTGCAAGCCTTCCGACTTGCGCTGCGAAGACGACGTCTCTGCTTGCAGAAACGTCTGGAATGATTCAAGCTGGGTCGCCAGCAAAAAGGGAACTTGGTGAACGATGGGGCGCTTCGCGAAACTCTTGCGAATACGCTTCTTCTCGGTGAAGGAATATTGCATACGATCTCCGAATCACGGCGGGCGTTACCGAGGCGGGATACCTCGATGTCACAGCCCGGTGTTCACCGACTGAGACCCGCGCAAGTGTCCGGGGAGGACGCGCGAATCTAGAAGCTTGGTGGTTGGCCGCTACCAACCGCTGGCTGACGGCAGCGGATGCCTGTGTTTCCCGCTACCCGACCAAACTTGCCTTCTGCAGTCGCTTCAGAAGACAAAGAGAACGATCGGAAAATTCTACCGCCCCGAACGTTTTCTTTGGCTTCTGCGAGGACATTTATGCTTGCCGACAAGCAAGAAAACTGCGTCCCCACAAAGCACAAAAAGGCCGGCGGTAAAAACCGCCAGCCTTCGCATAGCGCAATGAAACTTACTTGATTTCAGCCTTCGCGCCTGCGTCTTCCAGCTTCTTCTTCGCTTCTTCAGCAGCAGCCTTGGGCACCGCTTCCTTGATGGGCTTCGGTGCGCCGTCAACCAGATCCTTCGCTTCCTTCAGGCCGAGACCCGTCAGTTCACGAACGGCCTTGATGACGGAAACCTTGTTCGCGCCTGCTTCGAGCAGGTTCACGGTGAACTCGGTCTGCTCTTCAGCAGCAGCAGCGGCGCCACCAGCACCCGCCGGGCCCGCAACTGCGACAGCAGCAGCCGACACGCCAAACTTCTCTTCGAACGCCTTGACCAGCTCGTTCAGTTCCAGCACCGACATCGCGCCAACGGCTTCCAGGATGTCTTCTTTTGCGATTGCCATTTGAAATACTCCTAATTTGAATTCGGATCGAGCTAGCGATCTAGCTTTGCCTAACTTAAGCGACTAGCGCCCAAGTGTGACCGTTACGCAGCTTCGCTCTGCTTCTTTTCAGCCAGCGCGGCCATAGCGCGCGCAAAGCCGGAAACAGGCGCCTGCATGACGAACAGCAGCTTGGAGAGCAGTTCTTCGCGGCTCGGGATGTTGGCCAGCGCTTGCACGCCCGCCTTGTCCATTACCTTGCCTTCGTAGGAACCAGCCTTGATGATCAACTTGTCATTGCTCTTGCCGAAGTCGTTGACGACCTTGGCAGCGGCAATGGCATCTTCCGAGATGCCGTAGATCAGAGGACCGGTCATCTGCTCAGCCAGCGGAGCGAACGGCGTACCTTCGACGGCGCGACGCGCCAGCGTGTTCTTCAACACGCGCAGATACACCTGCTGCTCACGCGCTTTCGCGCGCAGCTTGGTCAGATCGCCAACCGTGATCCCACGATACTCAGCGAGCACCATCGTCTGAGCCTTCGCGACTTGCGCGGCGACTTCAGCGACGACTGCCTGCTTATCTTCTTTGTTCAGTGGCACGGTTAAACCTCCAGATTCGATGCATTCGGGCTACCAACCCTCGTGCACCACGTTCGACAACGGCGTCCGACTGTTAGGAGTATTTCGATCGGTTGGTGAGACATCTCGCGACGCTCGAGAACCGACTTCAACCACTGCAAAACTGTTTCGGGTTCGCCATCTGCGTTGGCTTGAATTAAGGCGATGCCTGCCTGCTACACCGCCACCAACGGTCTTTGACAACCGGTTGCTCGACTCGAAACTGCAATCTCGCAACCGCCCAAAGCCCATATGAAGCGCGGTCATCCGACCGCGCTCGAAATTCTTACTGTTGCGCCAGCGTGGCTTGATCCACGCGAACGCCGACACCCATCGTGCTCGACACGGCGATCTTGCGCAGGTACACGCCCTTGCTCGTCGCCGGCTTCGCCTTTTGCAGCGCTTCGATCAGCGCGGCCAGGTTTTGACGCAGCGATGCCGGTTCGAACGATGCGCGACCGATCGTGCCGTGAATGATACCGGCCTTGTCGACGCGGAACTGAACCTGACCCGCCTTCGCGTTCTTGACCGCTTGAGCGACGTCCGGCGTAACCGTGCCGACCTTCGGGTTCGGCATCAGGCCGCGCGGACCGAGGATCTGACCCAGCGTACCGACCACGCGCATCGTGTCCGGCGAAGCGATTACGACGTCGAAATTCAGGTTGCCGGCCTTGACTTGCTCGGCGAGGTCTTCCATGCCAACCACGTCCGCACCAGCGGCGCGAGCTTGTTCAGCTTTGTCGCCTTGCGCAAACACTGCCACGCGAACCGACTTGCCCGTACCAGCCGGCAGAACGACGGAACCGCGAACGACTTGGTCCGACTTCTTCGCGTCGATGCCAAGTTGCACTGCCACGTCGATCGACTCATCGAACTTCGCGCTCGCGCATTCCTTCACGAGAGCCAGTGCGTCATCGATCGCGTAGAGCTTCTGGCGATCAACCTTGCTTGCGAATGCCTGAAGGCGCTTAGAAAGCTTAGCCATTTACACGCCCTCCACAGTGATGCCCATCGAACGCGCGCTGCCTGCGATCGTGCGCACGGCGGCATCCAGATCAGCTGCCGTAAGATCCGGCATCTTGGTCTTCGCGATTTCTTCCGCTTGAGCGCGGGTGATGTTGCCGACCTTGTCGGTATGGGGCTTGCTCGAACCCTTTTGCACCGCGGCTGCCTTCTTGATCAGAACGGTAGCCGGCGGCGTCTTCATGATGAACGTGAAGCTCTTGTCCGCGAATGCCGTAATGACGACCGGCACCGGCAGACCCGGCTCCATGCCCTGAGTCTGCGCGTTGAACGCCTTGCAGAACTCCATGATGTTCAGGCCACGCTGGCCCAGTGCCGGACCGACCGGCGGCGACGGGTTGGCTTTACCTGCAGGAATCTGCAGCTTGATAAAGCCGATGATTTTCTTTGCCATATTGAAAACCTCTGCTGAACGCGTGAGCGTTCGGTGAGTGATAGCGCGCGTTCGCCGTTGCCGGCTACTGACGCTCCTCAACGACCATGACGCGGGCCGTAAGCGCGAATCGCGCGATGACCCGAAGGTCACGCGCGATGTATTCGATTAAAGCTTTTCGACCTGACCGAACTCGAGTTCGACCGGCGTCGAGCGCCCGAAAATCGTGACGGAGACACGAACGCGGGACTTTTCGTAATTCACTTCTTCGACGTTGCCATTGAAGTCGGTGAACGGGCCTTCCTTGACGCGGACCATCTCGCCCACCTCGAACAGCGTCTTCGGCCGCGGCTTCTCGACGCCTTCCTGCATCTGCGACATGATCTTTTCGACTTCACGCGGCGAGATGGGGCTCGGGCGATTGCGCGCGCCACCGACGAACCCGGTGACCTTGGCCGTGTTCTTGACCAAATGCCACGTTTCGTCCGTCATTTCCATTTCGACCAGGACATAGCCCGGGAAGAAGCGACGCTCGGTGACCGACTTGTGGCCACCCTTTACTTCAACTACTTCTTCGGTCGGGACGAGAATCTGACCGAATTGATCTTGCATGCCCGCACGTTCGATGCGCTCCTGAAGCGCACGTTGCACGCTCTTCTCCATACCGGAGTAGGCGTGCACCACATACCAACGCTTTCCACTCGGGGATGTCGGAGTATCGCTCATATCATTTCCAACCCAGAATCGCCGAGAAAATCACCCATTCGATCGACTTATCGCTAAGCCAAAGGAAAATGGCCATGATCAAAACAAACGCGAAGACCACCAGAGTCGTTTGCGTGGCCTCTTTGCGAGTCGGCCAGACAACCTTGCGGACTTCTTTGTACGAGTCTTTGGCGAAAGCGATGAATCCCTTGCCAGGCGCGGAGAGAAGACCGACCGCGACACCTGCGGCGACACCGACAGCAAGCGCTGCGCCGCGGACGTACCACTCCTGGCCCGAAAGCCAGAAGAATCCAACGAATCCGGCCAAGACCAACAATACGCCCGCCACCAACATCAACTTGTCGCCGGAAGTATTTACAGTTTCGACGGAAGGATTCGCCATAACACCTTAAGCAGCGCCACTTGGCGCGAGAATTTGGCAGGGGCAGAGGGAATCGAACCCCCAACCTTCGGTTTTGGAGACCGACGCTCTGCCAGTTGAGCTATACCCCTAAACCATTTGGGGCCGACGGACTTCGCCGACCCCGAAACCACAAACTACCGAGAAGATCTCTGGCTCTTACTCGATAATCTTTGCCACGACACCGGCGCCGACGGTACGACCGCCTTCACGGATGGCGAAACGCAGACCTTCTTCCATGGCGATCGGCGCGATCAGCTTCACCGTGATCGACACGTTGTCGCCCGGCATCACCATTTCCTTGTCCTTCGGCAGCTCGATCGAGCCCGTCACGTCCGTCGTACGGAAGTAGAACTGCGGACGGTAGTTGTTGAAGAACGGCGTGTGACGGCCGCCTTCGTCCTTGCTCAGCACGTACACTTCAGCCGTGAAGTGCGTGTGCGGCGTGATCGAACCCGGCTTGGCCAGCACCTGGCCACGCTCCACGTCTTCACGCTTCGTGCCGCGCAGCAGGATACCGACGTTGTCGCCTGCCTGACCTTGGTCGAGCAGCTTGCGGAACATTTCCACGCCCGTGCAGGTCGTCTTCACCGTCGGCTTGATACCGACGATTTCGATTTCCTCGCCGACCTTCACGACACCGCGCTCGACGCGGCCCGTCACCACCGTGCCACGACCCGAGATCGAGAACACGTCTTCCACCGGCATCAGGAACGAACCATCAACTGCACGCTCCGGCGTCGGGATGTACGAATCCAGCGCGTCGGCCAGGTTCATGATCGCCACTTCGCCCAGTTCACCCTTGTCGCCTTCCAGCGCCAGCTTTGCCGAACCCTTGATGATCGGGGTGTCGTCGCCCGGGAAGTCGTACTTCGAGAGCAGTTCGCGCACTTCCATTTCGACGAGCTCGAGCAGCTCGGCGTCGTCCACCATGTCGCACTTGTTCAGGAACACGATGATGTACGGCACGCCGACCTGACGGGCCAGCAGGATGTGCTCACGCGTTTGCGGCATCGGGCCGTCAGCGGCCGAGCACACCAGGATCGCGCCGTCCATCTGCGCGGCGCCCGTGATCATGTTCTTCACGTAGTCAGCGTGGCCCGGGCAGTCGACGTGGGCGTAGTGGCGATTAGCCGTTTCGTACTCGACGTGCGCGGTGTTGATGGTAATACCACGCGCCTTTTCTTCCGGCGCTGCGTCGATCTGGTCGTACGCCTTCGCTTCGCCGCCGAACTTCTGCGTGAGAACCGTCGTGATCGCTGCCGTCAGCGTGGTCTTGCCGTGGTCAACGTGACCGATCGTGCCCACGTTCACGTGCGGCTTGGTCCGCTCGAATTTACCTTTGGCCATTTTCGACTCCTAACAGGATTTTCGCACCTTGCGCCGCGCGCAACTTACTAGACTAATACAGCTGGTGCCCATGGGCAGGATCGAACTGCCGACCTCTCCCTTACCAAGGGAGTGCTCTACCACTGAGCCACATGGGCACTACAAAACCGACACTGGAGCGGGTGAAGGGAATCGAACCCTCGTCATAAGCTTGGAAGGCTTCTGCTCTACCATTGAGCTACACCCGCGAGGGTTGGATTCCCTTACCGCTTGAATTCTGGTGGAGGAGGTTGGATTCGAACCAACGTAGGCGTAAGCCAACAGATTTACAGTCTGCCCCCTTTAGCCACTCGGGCACCCCTCCGCAGAGAACTATCGATTATGGGGCAACAACACGCCGTTGTCAAGCGCTTCTTACGACCCGGAGCAATCGAGGCTCTCACTTATAGGTATAACGTAAAACGCAAAAAGCCCCGACTGAATGAGTCGGGGCTTGGATTTGCGTATATC